>JBILWX010000171.1:0-6325 GCA_044369655.1 Pirellulales bacterium | reverse complement strand
CGGTTCGCCGCGGCTCTCGTGGCGGGTGGCCGACGACCATGGCATCCGTGATGTCGCGGTCGTGCTCGAGCCCGTGACGACCGCCGGTGCGGCGAATGCGACGTCGATTGCCGTCACCTCCATGCCGCCGGCCGGCTGGATCGCCGGCGACCGCCTGCCGCTCGAAGGATCGGTGCGGGTGCCGCTGGCGGCGCTGGGGCTCAAGAAGGGAGACCAGGTGCGGGTCACGCTCACGGCCACCGACTACCGCGGCTCCGGCAAGGGACAGACGTCGTCGAGCGAACCGATCGTGCTCGACATCACCGACGAGTCTGGCATCCTGGCCGCGCTCTCGGAGACCGACGAACGCTCGGCCAAGCAGCTTGAAACGATCATCGAACGCCAGCTCGGCGTGGGAGGCACGCGATGACAGCGACCCGTGGCATGGATCTGCATAGGCACCACCGGCAACCGGTATTCCTTCGCTTCCGCCGCGGGCTTCTTGCCGTGTGTGGCGTCCTCGTCGTCGTCGGGACGCCGCCCCATGCCGCCGATCCGTCGCCGGCCGCGGCGCGGGCTCCGCTCCCCAGCCGCGACGCCCAGGAGCGGGCCCGTGCGATGGCCCGCGACCTCGTCGCCACCGCGCTCGACGTCCAGTTGCGGCAACTGGAGGACAACGGCCTCGAGCAGCTGCCGCTCCATGCCGAGATCAAGGCGATGCGGGGCAACATCGAAGGCCTCGTGGGCAACGAGATGCAGGGAGTGGTGGAACTGCTCGCGAAGGCCGAGTCGGCGCAGCCCGAAGAGCAGGCTCAGACCGTCCAGGAGGCGCGGCGTCTGATCCGCCACGTCACGATCAGGCTCTCGGCCGAGCGGCAGATGCTGCTCCGTCGCCTGAAGGTCGCCGACATCGCCGCGCAGGTGCGGCGGCTGGCCGGACAGCAGTCGGCGGTGCTCAAGGCGACCGAGTCGCTGCCGCAGCAACAGCCCGGCCGGCGCGAGTCGGTCACGCTCGCCGCGCTCGAACAGCAGCGGACGGCCGGCTTGCTCTACGGTGTGCTCGTCGCGTCGCTCGAGGACGTTCGCACTTGGGAAGGTCCGGTCGGCGCCGCCGCAACCGAGTCGCTCCGCAGGCTCCGCGACGGCCAGGCCGAGGCCGTCCTGAAAGCAGCCGAGGAGCGGCTGGCCACCTCCGACTTTGCCGCGGCAGCCGCCGCGCAGCGGCAGGTGCTCGACCTTCTCGCCACGCTCGAGCAGCGGATCGAGCGGTCGCAGGGTGTCGCGGCATCCCGCGCCGACGCTGCGCTGGCCGCTGTTCGCGACATGCAGCGGCAGCGCGAAGAGCTTCGCGCGGAGATCGCCAAGGCGCCGCCTACCGATGCCGCGATCGAGGCGCTGGTCGAGAAGCAGGCCGAACTGCGACAGGATCTGAACAAGCTCGACGAAGTGGCCGCGACCGCTCCGGACGTGGCTCCGCTCGTGCAGAAAGCGAAGGAGGCCGCGATCGCCTCCACCGAGAAACTGTTCGAGGGAGACACGAGGCAGTCCGTCGCCGAGGAGGGCAAGGTGCTCGGCAGCCTCGCCGAGATCGCCGACCGGCTGATGCAGACGGCGCCCGTGGCGGCCGATGCGAAATCGGCGGAGCAGCTGGCGCGCCAGATGGAGCAACTCCGCAAGGCCGCCACGCAGACGCCGCCCACCGACCCGGCGAGACAGCAGGCCGATCAGGCCGTCGCGGATGCCGCGCGGGCGCAGGCGGCGACGAAGATCGCCGAACTGGCGCGGGCGGCTGAGGCGATCGAGCGGGCCGCGGCGACCGAGCGGGAACTGGCTCGGGCGGCCGAGCAGGCCGCCGCGAACCCCGGACAGCCGCCGCTCGATCCGGCGGTGGTGAAGGCGGAACAGGAGACGGTGGCGGCGGTCACCGAGAAGGTGGCCGAAGCGATCAAGGCGACGGCGCCCGAGGCGGCCGCCGCGGTCGAGAAGGCCCGTCCTCCGATCGCCCAGAACAAGCCGGCTCAGGCTGCGGCTGAACTCACCCAAGCCGCGGCGGAGATCCGCCGTGAGGCGGCCGAAACGGCTCGTGAACTCGAAGCGATGACCCAGGCGCAGCGTGAGCAGACTGCCGCCGCGCTCGAGCAAGCCGAGGCACGGCTTGGCGACCAGCCGGCGGGCGATCCGCAGGCTGCGGCGGAGCGGGCCGCCGTGAATCTGGCGATCCGCGAGGCCGAGCTCGCCCGGGAGCAGGCCATGGCCGAGAACATCGCGGCGCAGGCCGCCGCCCAGGAAGAGGCCCGCGAGGCGATCGCACACCTCGGCGACCAGCTGGCCGCGGCGGCGGCCGCCGGCCAACAACAGGAGCCGCAACGTGCGGGGGAGGTGCCTCCGCCGGTGGCGCAAGCGGCGGCGCTCCAGCAAGCTGAGGCGCAGTTTGCCGAGGCGCAGCAGGCGATCGGTGAGGATGCCGCCGCGATCGCGGGCCAGAATGAAATTGCCAATCAGCCGTTGCGCGACGCGCTCGCGCGAGCCTCGCAACTCGCCGCTGCCGCGCAGCCCGAACCACCGGCGGGGGAGTCTGCGTCGCCATCTGCCGACGAACCACCGGCTCCACTCGGCACGGGCTTCGTGCCCGAGTCGCCCGAGGCCACCGCCGAGATGATCGCGGGCCGCGAGGCGCAGACTGTCGCCGAGGCGGTCTTGGCCGAGGCGGCTCGGCGCGACGAGGCCGCCGGCGAGTCAATGCCCGGGAACGAGATGCCGGAGCCGCAGTCGGCCGAGCAGCTTGCCAAGACGCTGGAGGAACTGAAAACGGCCGCTCCGCAGGCCGCGCCGGGAGAAGAGCGGCGCCATGCGGAGGCTGCGATGGCCGACGTGGAGCGGGCTGAGGCGGCCACGAAGGTCGCCGAACTCGCACGGGCCGCGGAAGCGATCGAGCGGGCGGCCGCCGCCGAGCGGGAACTGGCCCGCGTCGCCGAGCAGGCCGCTGCGAATCCCGGGCAGCCGCAGCCCGATGCCGCCGCGATCAAGGCCGAGCAGCAGAACGTGGCCGCAGTGGCGGAGAAGGTGGCCGAAGCGATCAAAAACACCGCCCCCGAGGCGGCCGCGGCGGTCGAGAAGGCAAAGCCACCGATCGCGGAGAACAAGCCTGCGGAAGCCGCCGAGGCGCTTGCGCAGGCAGCCTCGGAAATCCGCCGCGAGGCTGCCGAGACCGCCAAGGAGCTCGCCCGGGTTCAGGAGTCGCGGCTCGAGCAGGCAACACGCGAACAGGAGGCGATGGCCGCCGCCAAGGAGCCGCCGTCTCCCGAGGAGGCGGCCGACCAGGCCGCTCGCGTGGCCGAACTCGGCCGCGCCAAGCAGCTCGCCGACAAGCTCGCCAGCGACATGGCCGCTCAGCAACAGGCACGCGACGCGATCGCCGACAGGTCGGCGGAGCTGGCGGAGGAGTCGGCCGGTCGGACCGCGGACGGAGCCAAGCCGTCGCAGGATGCCGTGCAGGACGGTGCCCGACAGGAGGCCGCCCAGTCAGCCGCCGCCCGCGAGGCCGCGCAAGCCCTGCGGAAAGCGCAGGAGGAATTCGCCGCCGCCCAGGAAGCCGCCGGAGCAACTGCCGCCGCGCTCGCCGGCCAGAATGAACTGGCCAACGTGCCGCTTCGCGATGGGCTCGAGCGTGCGTCGCAGCTCGAGACCGGACCCGCTGCCGCGAAGCCAGAAGAGCAGGCGAGGGAATCTGCATCGCCATCGACGAATGATCCGCCGGCCCCGCTCGGCACGGGCTTCGTTCCGGAGTCGTCGGAGTTCACCGCCGAGATGATCGCCGGCAGCGAGGCCGAAGCCGCCGCGGAGAAACTGCTCGGTCCAGCCGCCGCCCGCGGCACGAAGGGCGAAGCAATGGCGGAAAGCACCTCCCCAGCCGGGAAGCCCGAAGCGCACCCGGGTGAATCGGTGTCACCGGCCACCAAGAAGCCAGATCGCTCGCAGGCCGCCCGGCAGGGCGAGGCGAAGTCCGACGGGCCGCTTGAGCCCATGGACCGCGTCGACAAGAACGCCGACGTCGCCGGCACGCGAGCCGGCGACGCTGACCAGGCCGCCAAGTCGGTCGAACAGGAAAGCTGGTTCGCCAAGCTGCCCCCCGAGATGCGGCAGGCGATCCGTGCGAAGAGCCAGCGCCGTGCCCCGCGCGGCTACGAGGAAAAACTCGACCGGTATTTCCGAAACATCGATTGATCACCTTCCCGACAGTTCCCTTCGTTTCTCAGGAGCCCCGACCATGTCCGAGCAGATTTCCGGCGACGACGTCGCCGCCGTGCAGAAGTGCGAGCAGACCTACAACCGCCTCCGCGACGAGCTTTCCAAGGTGATCGTCGGCCAGGAGGACGTGATCGAGCAGACGCTCGTGGCGATGTTCGCCCGCGGCCACGCGCTCCTGGAGGGTGTGCCGGGCCTCGCCAAGACGCTCCTGGTCAGTTCGCTATCCCAGGCCCTGCACCTGTCGTTCAAGCGGGTGCAGTTCACGCCCGACCTGATGCCGAGCGACCTCACCGGCACCGACGTCATCCAGGAGGATCCGGAGACCGGGTCGCGGCGGTACAAATTCCTGCCCGGGCCACTCTTTGCGAACATGATCCTCGCCGACGAGATCAACCGCACGCCTCCGAAGACGCAGGCGGCGATGCTGGAGGCGATGCAGGAGCGGCAGGTGAGCGCGGGAGGCACGACCCACAGGCTGCCCGCCCCGTTCTTCGTGCTGGCCACGCAGAATCCACTCGAGCAGGAGGGCACCTACCCGCTGCCCGAGGCGCAGCTCGACCGCTTCCTCCTCCATATCAAGGTCGACTATCCCTCAGGCCGCGACGAGTGGGACATCGCGCGCCGCGTCACGTCCGGCCAGGCGGCGAAGATCGGCGCCGTCATGCGGGGAGAGGAGATCCTGGCGATGCAGGAACTCGTGACCCGCGTCCCGGTGAGCGACCAGGTGCTCGGCTATGCCTGGGCGCTGGTGCGGGCGTCGCGGCCGAGCAGCGCCGAGGCCCCCGACTTCGTGAACCGCTGGGTGGCGTGGGGCGCGGGGCCGCGTGGCGTGCTCACGCTCGTGACCGCGGCCAAGGCCCGGGCGATCATGTACGGCCGCTACCACGCGACTGTGGGCGACGTGCAGGCCATCGTGAAGCCGGCGCTGCGGCACCGGATCGCCGGCAACTACGCCGCCCAGTCGCAGGGCATCGGCAGCGAGCAGGTGATCGACATGCTGCTCGAGGCGATTCCCGCCGACAAGGTCTACGAACGGCCCGCGGCCTGACAGGAGCGAAGCAGGTGGCACAGAGCATTCTTTCGCGGTATCTCGATCCCGAGATCCTCGGCCGGCTGGCCGGGCGGTCGCTCGACCCGCGCGGCCTCGTCGTGGGCACGCTCGCCGGGCACCACAAGTCGCCGCTGTCGGGCTTCGCGGTGGAGTTCGCGGGGCACCGCGAGTATGTGCCCGGCGACGATCCGCGGCACATCGACTGGCGGGTCTTCTACAACCGCGACAAGTATTTCATCAAGCAGTACGAGATGGAGACGAACCTCGTCTGCCACCTCGTGCTCGACGTCAGTGCGTCGATGCGCTACGGCTCCGGACAGGAGCAGAAGCTGCTGGCCGCCGCGCAGCTGGCCACCACGCTCGGCCACTGCATCATCCGCCAGGGGGACAAGGTCTCGCTCACGACGTTCGACGAAACGGTGCTCGCGGTGGTGCCGCCGGCAGGCTCGATGGCGCAGATCGTCCGCATGACGGAGCACCTCGATGCGATCGAGCCGGTGAAGAAGACGCGCATGGCCGACTGTCTTTCCGACCTCGCCGGCCGGATGGGCCGCCGCGAGATCGTGCTCGTGTTCAGCGACTTCTTCACCGATCTCGCCGCACTCGAGGCGGTGCTGCAGCGGCTGCGGTTCGCGAAGCACGAGGTGGTGCTCTTCCAGGTGATGCATCACGACGAGCTGGAGTTCCGGTTCGAGGGGATGGTGAAGTTTCGCGGCTTGGAGACGGCCGATGAACTGCTCACGCAGCCGAGCGAACTGCGGACGCGGTATCTCGAGGCGGTGCGGCGGTTCAACGACCGCCTGCAGGAAAGCTGCCATCGCAACCGGATCGAGCGGGTGCTCGTCGATACCAGCCGCGACCGGGCGGAGGTACTCATCGACCACCTGAACCACCGCAGCCTGCTCAACCGCGGCCGCTGACGGGCGTGGTGATCAGTATCTCGGCACGTTCGGATCGACCTCGGTGCTCCAGGCGTCGATGCCCCCCTGCATGCTCGAGACGGCGGCGAAACCGCGGTCGCGGAGCCAGTGCGTCACCCGCAGGCTG
>JBILWX010000168.1:0-6539 GCA_044369655.1 Pirellulales bacterium | reverse complement strand
TGGCCGAAGCGAGCGTCCGGCGACGGGGCATGGGCAGCCCCGAACCGCCCCATCGCACCTATTCCGGGAAATCACGCAGCAAATTGGCGCGGGCCTCGATCTCGTCGATCGGACGGAGTTCCGGCGATCGGCCGGCCGGCAGGATGTCGAAATGGCGGGCGCCCGTGAGCGCGTCCACCATTTCGTGGCACAAGCCGTCGCGGGTCACCCAGAGCGACGGATCGTGGCGGCGGAGATCGACGGGCACGGAGTAGGTCCGCAGTGTCTTGCGACGATGCTTGACGTATTGCGGGAAGAACGAGATGGCGAGCTCCCGCAGGTTGCGATAGATCGGATCGCGGTACCGCAGATACGGGCTGTTGCTCTTCGAGATCGCCCCCCAGAAGCGGCCGCGGCGAAAGAGCGCCATGACGTGATCGACGTCGCCTCGGGCGGCCCCGAGATCGATGAGCAACGGGGGATGGCCGTTGAGCCAGAGGGCGCAGGCCGCCACGAAGGCCCCCTCGATGCAATGGGCATGCCCCTGCCGGAGCACTCCGACGACGGACAGGGCCGTGGGGCCGTCGCTCTGGTAGTTCCAACGCAGCCGGCTGACGAAATCCTGGATGCGTTCCGGCGTGCGCAGCGCCGCCAGCCGGGTCGCCATCGCCCTGGTCAGCCCGAGTTCGACGCCTAATTCTGCCCGTGGATGCATGCGTGCCTCGGCCGGCAGACTACCCATCCTGCCAGAGGGGCTCAACCGGGCAGCCGGATGTTTTCTCGAGTCGCCCAACGCTCGCCAGAAAGCCTCCTCCTCCGATAGAATCTGATCGGCAGCGAAACCCAGTCGTTCAGCTCCAGGAGCAGTGCGTCGATGTCGCGGCAATCGCGGTGGTTTCAGGTGTCGGTTCTCGTCATCGTTACGGCACTCGCGTGGTGCCAGCCGCAGACGGCCTCGGCCTGGTTCGGCCGCTGGCGGGGTGGCTTCTGCGGCGTCGGCTACCGACCGTGGTGCGGCCCGGGGTTCGCTCCGGGTTTCGCTCCGGGTTTCGCTCCGGGTTTCGCTCCGGGTTTCGCTCCGGGTTTCGCTCCGGGATGCTTCAGTGTCGGCGGTTGGGGGGGCTGGTATGGCGGAACGCGGTTCGCCTGCTCCGATGCCGTGTATCTGGGTGGTCCCTGCGGCGGCTTTTTCTCAGGCGCCATTTCGAGCTACGTCATCGCTCCGCAATGGTGCGGGCCGGTCTACGGTGGGCCGTGGTCTGGCTGGCGCGGGTATGGCTGGGGAGGTTGCTATCCCTACGGCTACGGCTGTTGGGGCTATGCGCCGATCGTCGTCTCGCCCTTCGGCGGTTCGATCGCGCCGGTGTACGGTCCGGCGGGCGTGTTGCCCTTCATGGGACTGTCCGCGAACGCGCCCGTCAGTGTCCCCGCCCTTGGCCCCGTCCTTGGACCCGCGGCGTCTCCGGTAACGCAAGTGGCTCTGCGAACCGCGGCACCGGCCGCTCCCGCGCCCGCCATCGCCGTGCGGGCGAGCAACGGCGTGGCCCGCCTGCGGGCTGCCAGGCTCGTGGCCGTCGGCGACCGGCACCTGCGGACCGCGATACACGATGCCGGCAAGCTGGCCGCTGCCCTCGATGCCTACCGTCGGGCGGCCACGATCGCCCCCGATCAGGCAGACACGTTCCTGCGGCAGGCGATCGTGCTGACCGCCCTCGAGCGTGCCGACGACGCCGCGAAGGCGGTCGGTCGGGCAGTGGCCATCGATGCCCGCCTGGGCCAGGATGCGACGGCCGCGGTGGCGGCTCAGGAGCGACTGCCCCCTGATCCGGTGTTTGGCGACAGGCCGGACACCGGCCCCACGACACTGGCCTCGCGCAGCATGGGCCTGTTGACGCGGATCTTCCGGGAAGACCCTGCCGGCGGCGGCCCCGCCGTGCCGGCCGGCGCCAACTGGATCGCAACCCGGTGGTCGCAGCAGTGGCGCGGGCAGGTCCAGGCGGTCGCCGCCCGATAACGGCCAGGCGGCAGACGATGGCCCGCGTGGACTGCCCGATGGACTCCCCGGCGCGGGAAACGTGGGTATGCTGGCTGCATCATGGCAAGCACTCCCACTCCGGTTTCTGCGTCGCGGCAGTCGTGCGAGCGGATCGATCTGAACTCGGCCGACGGCCGGCTGCGGTTGGACACGCTGCGGGCCAAACTCGTCTCGCAGGGTGAAGTGGTGAGCCCGGCCGGCCGCCAGCGGACCATCGACGTTTTCGGCGAGCCCCTCACGCCGCGACAGGTGGTCGAACGGATCTGCGGAGACGTGAAGGCCAAGGGGCTCGACGCCTTGCTCGACTACACCCGGCGGATCGACGGCGCAGCCGTGTCCCGCGAGTCGCTCTTCGTCGATGCGGCTGCTCTGGCCGCCGCCCATGCAACCGTCGAACCCGGCTTCCTCGCCGCCGTGCGCCGGATCAAGGGGAACGTCGAGCGGTTTCAAGAGGCGCTGTTGGCGCGCGACGTCGAGGTGTCGTT
The DNA here is from genome assembly GCA_044369655.1 of Pirellulales bacterium. Classification (GTDB taxonomy): domain Bacteria; phylum Planctomycetota; class Planctomycetia; order Pirellulales; family UBA1268; genus CAMCQY01. Next base: position 4,040 of record JBILWX010000168.1, on the reverse strand, counting down.
GCCCGGCGGCGGGGCCTTGCGGCAGCGGTATCTGCCACTCGATCGCGTCGGTGTCTGTGTCCCAGGCGGTGCCGCGGCCTATCCGTCGACGCTGCTGATGACCGTCGTGCCGGCCCAGGTCGCCGGCGTGAAGGAGATCGTCATCGTCGCCCCGCCCACGAAGTTCGGCTCGGAAAACATCCACGTGCTGGCGACCTGCCACGAACTGGGCGCGACGACCGTGCTGCGGGCCGGGGGCGCCCAGGCGGTGGCGGCGCTGGCCTACGGCGTGGAGGGGCTCACGCGGGTCGACAAGATCGTCGGCCCCGGCAACCTCTTCGTGGCGCTCGCCAAGGAACATGTCTACGGCGATGTCTCGATCGATTCGATCGCCGGCCCAAGCGAAATCGTGATCGTCGCCGATGCCCAGGGCCATCCCGAATACATCGCCGCCGACATGCTCGCCCAGGCGGAGCATTCCCCCGGCTCGGCGATCCTGCTGACGTCGAGCGGGTCACTTGCCGACCGGGTGGCCGAGGCCGTCGAACGGCGGCTGGCGGTGCTCGAACGGAGCGACCTCACCCGTGACAGTCTCGAGCGGTTCGGGGCGATCGTGGTGACCCGCAGCGACGAGGAATCGGCCCGACTGGCCGATGAACTCGCGGCCGAGCACCTCTCCATCGACACGGCCGACCCGGAGGCCACGCTCGCGCACATCCGTCATGCCGGTGCGGCGTTCCTGGGGCCCTACAGCCCCGTGGCGGCGGGCGATTACGCCGCCGGCCCGTCGCACGTGCTGCCGACCGGTGGCACGGCCCGGTTCGCCGCGGGCCTGTCGGCCAACGAATTCCTCCGCGGCGGGAGCGTGATCCGGCTCGCTCGGGCCGACCTCGCGGCGCTGTCCGCCGATATCGCGACGATCGCCGATACCGAAGGCCTCACGGCCCACCGCCGCAGCGTGGAGGCCCGGCTGGGGTCTTCGGGAAACACAGGGCCATGACGACGCCCCCGTCCGCGATCGCCCGGGCCGCACTCGTGGCGTTCTGGATCGCGACGGCAGCCGCGGCCGGCGAGCCTCTGGGCGCCGGCAACCACACGCTGTCCCTCGACGTGGCCGGCCTGCAACGATCCGCGATCGTTCACGTCCCGCCACGGTATGACCCCGCCATCCCCATGCCGGTCGTGCTCGCCTTTCACGGCGGCGGCGCAAATGCCGACAATATGGTCCGCTTCAGCGGTCTCGACGACAAGGCCGACGAGGCCGGTTTCATCGCGGTCTACCCCTCCGGCACGGGCCGGCTGCAGAGAATGCTCACCTTCAACGGAGGCAACTGCTGCGGACAGGCTGCGGCCACCGGCGTGGACGACGTGGAGTTCACCCGCCGGCTTCTCGATGAACTCGCCGCGGTGGTGACGATCGACCCGAAGCGGGTGTTCGCCACGGGGATGTCCAATGGCGGCATCATGGCCTACCGTCTGGCATCGGAGCTGTCCGATCGCATCGCCGCCATCGCGCCGGTGAGCGGTCCGATGGGAACGAAGACCTGCGCTCCCCGGCGGCCGGTCTCCGTCATGCATTTCCATGGCACCGACGACGACTTCGCCCCGTTCCACGGTGGGCGGGGAAAAGGGCTGTCAGGCACCGATTTTTTCTCGGTACCCCACTCGATCGCAGCCTGGGTCGAGGCCGACGGGTGCACCCCGAAGCCCGTCACGACCACGCTGCCAGACAGGGCTGCCGATGGCACGACCGTGCTCCGTACGACCTACGGCGCGGGCAGGGATGGCGCGGAGGTCGTCTTGATCGTGATCGAGGGGGGCGGGCATACGTGGCCCGGCAGGGAGCCGCGGCTGGCCTCCCTGGGGAAATCGACCCGGGACATTTCGGCCAACGACCTGATGTGGGAATTCTTCCAGCGGCATCCGCTGCCGTAGCAGGCGGGCCGGTGGCTCCGGCTGGAGCGGTTGTAGCACGGTTCCGGCGGCCGGTGCTGACGATTGCGCCGTCCTCGAAGCCCCCCGCCGGGTGGCGGCCCGGCGATGAGGTAGACTTGCACCGCGACTGTCCTCGTCGCCGCCTTCCCACCTCATCCGCTCGCGATGTCGCTCCCACCTCCAGAAGCCGCTCTCTCCGCCGCCCTCGTCCGGCCCGATATCGCGGCGCTCTCGGGCTATGTCCCCGGTGAGCAGCCGCAAGGGGGCAAGTGGATCAAGCTCAACACGAACGAGAATCCCTACCCGCCGTCGCCCGCGGTGGCCCGGGCGATCGTCGCCACCGCCGCCGGCCGCACGCTCGCCAAGTATCCCGACCCGCTCGCCACGGTCTTCCGGATGAGGGCGGCCGAGGTGCTCGGCGTCTCCCCCGACTGGATTCTGTGCGGCAACGGCAGCGACGACCTGCTCACGATTCTCGTCCGCACGTTCGTCGGGGCGGGGGAGTGGCTGCGGATGCCCTATCCCAGCTACATCCTCTACCGCACGCTCGCCGGCATCCAGGGAGCCCACTGCGACGAGTTTCACTATTCTCCCGACTGGTCGCTCGCCGATGGCTTCGCCGCGGACCGCACGGCGGGCGGCGAAGCGATCAAGCTGGCGATCATCGCGAACCCGAACAGTCCCTCGGGCACGCTGCTGCCACCGGCACGGGTCGCCGCGCTCGCCGACAGGCTCGCCTGCGCCGTGGTCGTCGACGAGGCCTACGGTGATTTTGCCGACGCCGACTGCCTCGACCTCGTCAGGAAAAACCCCCGGGTGATCGTCACGCGGAGCTTCAGCAAGTCGTACGCCCTGGCGGGACTCCGCTTCGGCTTCGCCGTCGCCCAGCCGCAGGTCATCGAACACCTGCAGAAGGTCAAGGACTCCTACAACTGCGATACGCTGTCGATCGCCGCGGCCACCGCCGCCATCGACGACCAGGCGTGGCTGGCCGACAATCGGGCCCGGATCATCGCCACCCGCCGTCGGCTGACCGACACCATGCGGTCCCTCGGCTACGACGCGGTCGAGAGCCAGGCCAACTTCGTCTGGTGCACGCACCCCGAGCGGCCGCACAAGCCGATCTACGAGGCCCTCAAGGCCCAGGGCATCCTCATCCGCTACATGAACTATGCCGGCTGGGGCGACGGCCTCCGGATCACCGTCGGCACCGACCAGGAAATCGACGCCTTCCTCGCCTGTATCAAGACGATCTGACCACATCCCCGCTCCGCACCCCGCCGCGAACGCCATGCCACGCACCGCCACCGTTTCCCGGAAGACCGCTGAAACCGACATCGTGCTGTCGATCGACCTCGACGGCACCGGCAAGGCCGACATCCAGACCGGCCTCGGCTTCTTCGACCACATGCTCACGCTGCTGGCCGGGCACTCGCTCATCGATCTGTCGGTGCGCTGCCAGGGCGACCTGCACGTCGACGGACACCACACGGTCGAAGACGTCGGCCGGGCGTTGGGCACGGCGGTGAAGGACTGTCTCGGCGATCGTCGGGGCATCCGCCGCTACGGCCACGCGATCATTCCGATGGACGAGTCGCTCGCCACGGTCGCCGTCGACCTGGGCGGCCGGATGGCGATGGTGTTTGCCGTCGACTTCCCGGTGTCCACGATCGGCACGTTCGACGCGCAGCTCGTCGAGGTCTTCTGGGAGAGCTTCGCGGCCACGGCCGGCGCCAACGTCCACGCCATCCTGCACCACGGCCGAAACGGCCACCACATCGCCGAAGCGGTCTTCAAGGCGGCCGCCCGGGCCATCCGCATGGCGGTCGAAGCCGACCCGCGCCAGCGGGGCGTGCCCAGCACCAAGGGCACGCTCACGCAGGACTGACCGGCTTTTGCGTCGGCACGTGTTCGCGAGCTGGCGACGGTTCGGGGCTGCCCGTGCCCCGTCGCCGGACGTTCGCTTCGGGCATCCTGCCCTTCGCTCACTCGATGGCGGCTGCGCTCTCGGCATCCTGCCTTCGCTTGCCGCCAACGCCGGCTCTCGGGACACGGGCAGCCCCTCACGGATTCCGTTCCATACAAGCCCGGAGCGGGAGCGACGGGATCATGGGCGCGAGGCCCGG
>JBILWX010000064.1:0-20642 GCA_044369655.1 Pirellulales bacterium | reverse complement strand
TCTGTCGACGATGGATCTGTCGACGCGACGGACTGACCGCTTGCCTTTGCCGCAGCTTGCAGGCACACTCACGGAGAGGAGTTGTGACCCGGTGGTCCGCTCCTCGCCGCGCCCGGCGGAGGCATGGCCGGACTCATTTCCCCCCGCGGAGAAACCGATGCTTCACTACTCATGCGATATCTGTAAGCGTCCGATCGACATTCGTGCGGACGTGCACCACATCGTGAAGATCGAGGTGTTTCCGGCCGTCGAAGACATCGCCGACCATGCCTGCTGCGACGGCAACGGTCAGCAGGACGACGCCGACCATCTCGAGGAGATGCAGGACATGCTCGAGCGGCTCGATGAAGAAGACATGCAGGCCAGCCTCGGTGACGGCGCCCGATCGATGCGGTTCGATCTCTGCGACGCCTGCCGGCAGCGGTTCGTGAAGAACCCGCTCGGCGTGAAGTCGGGCAAGAAGTTGGACTTCAGCAACAACTGACCGGTTGCGGGATGTGGGGTTGAGCCCGGTGGGTCTTCACACCGGCACGCGACGACCTTCGGTCTGGCTCGTCGCCGCGGCGTGCACGATCTGCATCGCCTTGAGCGTGTCGTCGAGACCGCTCACTGCCCGCACCAGGCTCGTGACCTTGCGGTGAAACTGCAGCAGCATCTGCTCCCCCACCGGCCGCTCGCTCTCGAGCGACTCCTGGTGGCGGCCCACGCCGTCGAACCAGACCAGGCTCGACGGCAGATCGATGAAGGCGATGCCCTTTTCGCAGGCCACCTGCAGGGCGGCGGGGGGCCGAAACCCGACCGCCTCCTCCCATTGCCGCGGCATGTAGTAGCCGCAGCTGATCTGCGCCAGCGGCCCGTTGCCGGGGGACAGATTGCCCCCCTCCGCGGAGGTGAAGTCGAGGCTCATCATCTGGTAGTCGTCGGTCTCGCCCCCGGGGGTCTCGGCGTGTCGCACCGACACCACGCTCGTCGGCTCCGCGCCCGCCACGTAGCGGCACCAGTCGACCAGTTCCATGAGGTCGCGTGACTCGCTCGCCCTGTCCCGCGGCGGCGCCGTCGCGGACGTTCCCGACAGCGGCACTCGGCGGTGGCAGAAGAGCAACCGCGGTCGGCCGAGCCGGGTGGCGATCAATTCCTTGAGTCGAACCGTCGCGGGCGCATGCCGCCGGGGCAATTCCGCCATGAACGCGATGCCCGACTCCTCGACCCGCTGTCGGACGAGCGCTGCCTCGTCGGCCGCCAAGGGGAGCGAGATCGCCGAATAGACCGCCTTGCCATGGTCGCAGGCGGCTAGGATCGGCGTGGCGCCATACCACTGATCGGCAAAATACAGGAGCGCATCGATGTCGTCCCGGGCGGCCAAGGCCCGAAATCCGTCCACGGGCAGGGTGCCGAGCTCCGTCGCCGCGCGTTTGGCCAGGTGAGCCACCTGCTCGCAGATGCCCCGGACCTCGAAGCGGTCGGCCAGCGACCGGAGCGCCGGCAGATGGCGGCTTTCCCATTGGCTTCCGAGTCCGACGATGCCGACACGCAGCCTCATGCAGGCTTCTCCACAGTCGACAGGCCGGCGGCCGATTCGTCGTCGGCGCCAGCGGCGGCCGGGGTGTCTGGACGTTCCTCTGTAGCCGCGATGTGCCGTTCGCGGGCCAGCCCCTTGTCGGCGATGTCCTTGCGGCACCACGCGCCCTGCCAGCGGATCTCCTTGACGGCCGAGTAGGCCTGGAGTTTTGCCCGGGCCAGCGTGGGGCCGACGGCCGTGACCGCCAGCACCCGGCCGCCGTCGCTCTGCACGCCGCCGTCGCCGTGTCGCGTGGCGGCATGAAACACCTGCGTGCCAGGCACGCGGCCGGCGGCGTCGAGTCCCCTGATCACGCGGCCTTTCTGGACAGGCCCGGGGTATCCCTCCGACGCCATCACCACGGTCACGCTCGCCCCGTCCCGCCACCGCGGCGGCTCGACCGTATCGAGGCGTCGATCTGCGGCCGCATCGAGAAGTTCCAGCAGGCTCGATTCCATGCGGACCATCAAGGCCTCGCATTCCGGGTCGCCGAAGCGGGCGTTGAATTCCAGCACCTTCGGTCCCTGGGAGGTGAGCATCAGCCCGGCGTACAGCACGCCGTGGAAGGGAACCTTCGCCCGTCGCAAGGCATGGGCGGTCGGGACGAGGATCCGTTCCTCGATGTCGGCCAGCATGTCGGCATCGACGAACGGGGCGGGGCAATACGCGCCCATGCCGCCGGTATTCGGCCCGGTGTCTCCGTCGTGGGCGGCCTTGTGATCCTGGAGCGGCGGCAGCGTGACGATCGTGCGGCCGTCGGTGATCGCCATCACGCTCACCTCCACGCCGTCGAGCCGCTCTTCGACGAGGATGCCCTGCGTCGCGAAGTGCCGGTCGCTGCCCAGGCTGTCGAGGGCTGCCAGCGCCGCGGCGCGATCGTCGCACACGAACACTCCCTTGCCGGCGGCGAGGCCGTCGGCCTTCACCACCACGGGCATGTCCTCCCGGGCCTGGAGATACTCGCGGGCCTGGTTCACCCCGCGAAACTCGCGGAACATCGCGGTCGGGACGTCGCCGCGGTGCATGATCTGCTTGCAGAACAGTTTGCTGCCTTCGAGCTGCGCGGCTTTCGCCGTGGGGCCGAAGATTCGCAGGCCCGCGGCCGTAAAGGCGTCGACGATGCCGGCGACAAGCGGCGCCTCCGGTCCGACCACGGTGAGGTCGACCTGCCTTGACTGTGCCAGTGCCACGAGTGCGGGGATGTCATCGGCGGCGACCGGCACGTTCTCCGCCACGGCCGCGGTACCGGCATTGCCGGGGGCGACGAGCACCTCGGCCCCGTCGCGGGCCAGTTTCCAGGCGAGCGCATGCTCCCGGCCGCCCCCTCCGACCACGAGAACACGACGGGATGTCGCTGCGGTCAGGCTGCGAGTTGTTGGCACGGGGCGAGGTCCTTTCGAGGGAGTCTGGTGGTTCAATGGCGGCGGCGAGGAGCGGCGGAAAATAGTCTGCTGGGGCCCGGACAACCGGGGCCGCGGGGCCGCGAGGAACGGGGAACCGACGCGTTCCGCCGCATTCGCGGAGGATTGTGACGGCTCCGGCCGAGAGGGTTCAAGCGGCCCGCAGTCTTTCGGCCAGGTTCCGCCCCCTGCGTGGCATCACCAACAGACCGAATTTGCACGGGTTTTCGGGAAAGCTGGTGCATTCGACGTTGACAGCATTGCAGGCAGAGATACAGTTTAAGGTGAAGTTTGTGAAAAAAATCACGAACTCTACCAATCGCGGCCGAAACCAGCTTTTTGTGCGATTTGGCCGGTCGTTGGTGGGCCTTTTGAGCCTGCCAAAGGCCGGCCGGTTCGGCACATTGGCATAGACCTTTGCCGAGGCTATTGGATGGCTGACAAGAAGAAAATGTCGGTGGCGGAGATTCTGGCGGCCGCTCGGGCTAAGGACGGCGGCGGTGCCAGTGCGCCGGCGTCTCCGGCACCTCCGGCGACGGAAGCGGAGCAGCCTGAAGAGGTGGCCGCTCCGGACGCGTCATCGGCGCCCAAGTCCAAGCCAGCGACCAAGCCTGCCGCCGCGAAGTCCGCGGCCGGCGGACGTCCCAGCGTCGCCGATATTCTGGCGGCTGCCCGCGCCAACAAAACGGGTGGCGGCGAGGCGGCGGCTGCCGAAAAACCGAAGCCTGCTGCCGCGGAGAAGCCCAAGCCGGCCGCCAAGTCCGCTGCTGCGTCGGCGCCGGCGGCCAAGGCCGCCGCTTCAGCGCCGAAAACGGGCGTCCAACGGGATACGGCCAGCATCCTCGCGGCTGCCCGCGCCGGTGCGAAGCCTGGGCCGGTGAGCAAAGCCGAGGCGCCGGCGGTCACCGCCAAGTTGCAGGCCGCTGCTGCGAAGCCAAAGGCTGCGGCAGCGCCGGCCGAGAAGGCGGCGGCCGTCAAAGCACCGCCCCCGATGCCGGTTCGTCCGGCCAAGGCTGCTGCAAAGAAGGAGGAGGAAGACCGCCGCGGCTTCCTCGAGATCGCCCTCGGTTCTTTCATGGCGATGGGCTTCACCGCGCTGTCGGTCACCGGCGGCCTCTTCACGCTCGGCCTGGCTCGATTCATGTTTCCAAACGTGCTTGCCGAGCCGCCGAGCCGGTTCAAGGTGGGCTTCAAGGAAGGCTTCCCTGCCGGAAAGGTGGAGACGAAGTTCGTTCCACAATACGGCGTCTGGGTGGTGAACGGGGATTTCCAGGGGCAGCAGCAGATCTACGCCCTCAAGACCGTCTGCACCCACCTGGGGTGCACGCCCAACTGGCTGGAGGCGGAGCAGAAGTTCAAGTGTCCCTGCCACGGCAGCGGGTTCTACAAGGACGGGGTCAACTTCGAGGGGCCGGCGCCGCGGCCGCTCGAGCGGTACGCGATCCGCATCTCCGACGACGGGCAGTTGGAAATCGACAAGAGCAAGGCGTTTCAGGAAGAACTCGGCCAGTGGGCTGATCCCGATTCCTACGTCAGCGTCTAGTAGGCTTCGACCATCACGGCGCATTCACTGATCGGATAACGAGAGAACGGGGAAGAACTCCTTCATGGCCATCGGCGAAACCATCCGCAACTCCCAAATCTGGAAGAGCATCTTCCGTCACCCGATGCCGCTCGATCGGCGGAATCGGATCGTGGTGATGCTCACCAATTTCTTCCTGCACCTGCATCCGGTCTCGATCAAGAAGCAGGGCATCGCCCTGTCGTTCACGTGGTGCATGGGCGGCGTGACCTTCTTCCTGTTTCTGGTGGAGACGGTCACCGGTGTGCTGCTGATGTTCTATTACCGCCCGACGCTCGAATGGGCCTACAACGACATCCTCGCCCTCCGCGACGTGACCAGCCTGGGCATCCTGCGGGAATTGCACCGCTGGGGCGCGCACGCGATGGTGATCACGACCTGGCTCCACATGTATCGCGTGTTCTTGACGGGCAGCTACAAGCCCCCGCGTGAGTTCAACTGGGTCATCGGCGTGATTCTCCTGCTGCTGACGCTGCTGCTCTCGTTCACCGGCTATCTTCTGCCCTGGGATCAGCTCGCCATTTGGGCGATCACGGTGGGCTCGAACATGGCCCGCGCAACCCCGATTCTCGGGTACGAGGGGCCGGGTCAGCAGTTGCTGACCATCGGCGGCATCGACATGATCACCGACGGTTCCGACGCCCGCTTCGGCCTGCTGGGTGCCCGCTTCGTCGGCGAGGAGACGCTCAACCGCTTCTACGTGCTGCACTGCATCGCCATCCCCTTGGCCGTTGCTCTGCTGCTGGCGATCCATTTCTGGCGCGTGCGAAAGGACGGCGGCATCAGCGGCCCGCTGTAAGTCGAATTCCATGCACTCAAACGGTTTTTTCCTGAAAGACGTCGCCGGATTTCTCGGCGGGTACTACACCTTCGTGGCGCTCGTGAACGGCGTCGCCGCACTGATCCTCTGGCGCCGGAAGAACCAGCCCGGCTGGGCCATCGTCTGGTCGGTCGTGGCCGGGGCGATGATGATCCTCGCCAGCCTGGCTCTCTCCGGCTCGGCCTCGCTCGTGCCGTCGCTGCCGCTCTCCGTTCGCCTGCTCGTCAACAAGTTGTCGGGGCCGGTGCTCTACACCCTGGGCACGACGGCGCTGTTCACGGTGCTGTTCGTGTTTCGCAAGTTCTTCGTCAAGCCGATGGTCGCGTGGACGGTCCTGAACGTGTTGCTCGTGCTGATGGGGCTGTCGATGGCGGACGAAAACTTCGCGTCGATCGTCATGAAGCCCGACAACGTGCCGATCGTCGGGCTCGTCTTCCTGCTCGCCTTTTTCACGTGGCTCGCCACGAGCAAGGCCGTCGTCAATGACGAACGGATCGCGCAGGGCCTGCCGCCGCTCGAAAAGCTCGACGACGAGAAGGTGCTCGTGTGGCCCGATCTCGTCTACACGGAGCTGATCTGCATGGTGGCCGTCTCGGCCTTCCTGCTCGTGTGGGCGATCTTCCTGCAGGCTCCGCTCGAGGAGCCTGCGTCGAGCGTCAAGACGCCCAACCCGTCGAAGGCCCCGTGGTACTTCCTCGGTCTGCAGGAGATGCTGGTCTACTTCGATCCCTGGTATGCCGGCGTCGTGCTGCCGAGCATGGTCGTCTTCGGGCTGATGGCGATGCCGTACCTCGACTTCAACAAGAAGGGCAACGGCTACTACTCGATCGAGGAGCGCAAGTTCAGCTATCTGGTCTACCAGTTCGGCTTCTTCGAGCTCTGGATCACGCTGATCATCCTGGGCACGTTCCTCCGCGGGCCAAACTGGAACTTCTTCGGGCCGTTCGAGTATTGGACGCCGTACAAGGTCGAGGTGCTCAACAACGTCGACCTGCCACAGATGTTCTGGGTCAACCTGCTCGACCGCCCGCTGCCGCGGGCGCCGCAGGGCGCCGGTCTCCTCACGCAGGTGGGCACGATTCTGCTCCGGGAGGCCCCGGGCCTGATCCTGCTGGGCGCCTACCTCGTGCTGTTGCCGCCGCTGCTGGCCGTGACGGTGTTTCGAAAGTTCTTCGCCAAGATGGGCTTCGTCCGCTACATGATCATGTCGAATCTGATGCTGCTGATGCTCACGCTGCCGCTGAAGATGATCCTGCGTTGGACGCTCAATCTGAAATACATCGTGAGCATTCCGGAGTTCTCGCTCAATTTTTAACCCCGGGCGTCGCCGTGCGCCCGATCCGGTGTGCCCCCCGCTGACCGCCCCACGACCCCGTCGCGTGAAACCAGATGCCTGCAACAGAACAAACCTGGCGGAATCTCAAAGTGCTGCACGTCGTTTTCGGCGTGGTGGCGATCCTCCTCCTGCTGGCCACGATCCTGATGCTGGTCTCCGACCACAATCGGCCGTGGAAGAAGTACCAGCGTGAGTTCCGGGCCCTGGAGACCTGGTCCGCGGCGGCCCGCATCGACGAGCAGGACTCCCGGTCGTTTGCCGAGAAGTCGCAGCAACTCGATGCGGCGCTGGCGGAGGCTCGGCGGGCCGACCTCGATCCGGCGTTGACGGAAGCATTTCTGACGCAGGTCCGCACCGTGCCGGCGGATGCCGAGGCCGCGGACCGGGCACAACTCGACATCGATCAACTCAAGACGCAGACCGACGGCGCGGAGCGGCTGGTGCTTCGCGGCGACCTGCTCGCCCGCCTGCGCGACATCGTCCAGCGGGCGAAATTTCGGGAAGACCTGCTTGCCGGCCAGTTGAAGCTGCGAAAGGCCGAACTCGACAAGAACCGCGCCGACTACGAACTGGCGATCGCCGAGGACGCGTCCAAGGAGAAGCAGGCGGCGCTCCTGTCCCTCGCCGACGCCAAGCGGAGCGAGGTCGCGACCGCCACGCTCGACTTCCAGACGGCCAACACGCATCGCAAAACGCTCGAGTCGACGCTCCGCTCGCTGACGGCCACGGAGGACGCGGCCGCCAAGACGCTCGCCGATCACCGCTCGAAGCTCAATCAGCTTTCCAAGGCCCTGAAGGACCGGGCGCCCAACGCCGGCAAGAGCCTGCTCGAATTGCCGGTGCTCGACGCCTTTAATGGACCGCTCCGCATCGACCAGATCTGGCTGCCGCAGCTCACGCTCAATAACAATTTTCGGGACGTAGCCCGGTTCGACCGCTGCATCACCTGTCACAAGGGGATGGACAAGTCGGTGCCCGGGGCTCCCACCGATCCGGCTTACCGGCAGGAAGAAACCATCACGCTTTCCCTGGCCACGCCGGCCCAGCCGCCGGAACGGGCTCGTGTCGACGGCGACGGGAACCAGCAGCTCGAGGAGCTTTATGGGTTCCGTCTCGCGCCGCAGGGGCTTTTCCGAGCCGACGATCCGACGGTGAGCGTGGTGCTGCCGGAAAGTCCGGCGGCGACCGCTGGGCTGCTCGTCGGCGACGTCCTCGTCGACATCGGCGGCGGCAAGACGCTGGCTCGCACGGTGGCCACGACGAGCCTGCTTGAATCGCCGCAGTGGGGAAAGCCCTTGGAGATCACGGTGAGGCGGGGCGTGCCACAGCCCTATTCCACCCATCCCCGGCTCGATCTTTTCGTGGGTTCCACCAGCCCGCATCCGATGCAGACCTTCGGCTGCACGTCCTGCCATCAGGGGCAGGGCAGCGCCACCAGTTTCAAGTGGGCTTCGCACACGCCAAACACGCCGAAGCAGGGGCACGAGTGGCACGACGAGCATGGTTGGTTCAACAACCATCACTGGATCTATCCGATGCTTCCGCAGCGGTTCGAGCAGTCGAGCTGCCTGAAGTGCCATCACCAGGTGGTCGATCTCGAGCCGAGTGAGCGGTTCCCGGAGCCGCCGGCTGCCAAGCTCGTCGAGGGCTATCACCTCATCCGCCAGTACGGCTGCTACGGCTGCCATGAGATCAACGGCTGGTCCGGTCCCGACAAGCGGATTGGGCCCGACATGCGGCTGGCTCCCAACTACCACGAGGTCGCCGAGGCCCTGTCGTCTGACGCCGGTCTGGCCGCGCTCGGCCCGACCGTCAGCCGTTGGGTCGAAGAGGTCCGTTCGAGCCCCGACGGTCGACAGTCGCGCGAGCGGCTTCGGGAGTTGATCGAACGCGACGCGACGGCAGGGGATGACGCGAAGCTGTCTGCGCGCAGCCACCAGCTTGCCGTCCTGCTCAAGGATCCCGAAACGCCCGGAACGTTGCCCAAGGTCGGCCCCTCGCTGCGGCATGTGGCGAGCAAGGTCGGCTTCGACTGGCTCTACGCCTGGCTGCGGAATCCCCAGGACTTCCGTCCGTCCACCAAGATGCCCCGGTTCTTCGGCCTGTGGGAGCACCTCGAGGGGAAGGGGCTGGAGGAGTCGATGCGGTACGAGCCGCTCGAAATCCGCTCGATGATCGCCTACCTGCAGCGGTCCAGCCAGCCGTTCGAATACGTCAAACCGTACGCGGGCATCACTGCGCTGCCCGACATCGAGCGGGGCAAGAAGGTGTTCGAGGTCCGCGGCTGCCTGGCGTGCCATCAGCACGCCGACTTCCCTGAGGCGACGAGCACGCACGGCCCGAATCTGTCTCGCATCGGCGCGAAGGTGGCATCGAACCCGCGTGGGGCGGCCTGGCTCTACAGCTGGCTGCGCGAGCCCGCCCGGTACCATCCGCGGACGCTGATGCCGAACGTGTTGCTCGAGCCCGTCACGCTGCCTGACGGCAAGGTGAGCGATCCGGCGTCCGACGCCACCGCCTACCTGCTGCGGTCGACCGAAGAGTGGAAGCCGACGGAGATTCCGGCATCCGACTCGCTCACGGCCGAGGAACGTACGGCGCTCGATGAACTGGCGCTCATGTACCTGAAGGATCGTTTCCCGACCGCGCGGGCGGAGCAGGTGCTCTCCAAGGGACTGGGGCCGGATCAGGCCGGCATCCAGGGCGACGAACAGATGCTACTGGGCATGGCGGCCGCCGATCGTGATGCCACGCTGCTGCACTATGTCGGCAAGAAGACGCTCGCCAAACTCGCCTGCGCCTCCTGCCACGATATCCCCGGATTCGAGGATGCGAAGGCCGCCGGTGCGGCGCTCGCCGACTGGGGACGCAAGGATCCGTCGAAGATCGCCTTCGAGCAGGTGTCGCACTTCGTGATGCATCAGCTGGCCGGGGCGCACGGGAATGGCGGGCACGGTCACGGTGACGGTCACCACGGCGCCGGGGCCGCGCATGCGTCCGGGCACGGCGGGGACGGAGCTGCCGAAAAGGCGGCTGCCGGGACCGCGCCGCTGGATGAGCCGTTGGCGCCCGATCTGGCCTATACCACCACGACGCCTGAGCACGTTTCGCCCGAGTCGGTCGATCCGAACACCGGTTACTTCCTCGAGAAACTCCTCGCGCACGAGCGCGAGGGCTTCCTCTGGCAGAAACTCCGGGCACCACGCAGCTACGACTACAAGAAGGCGGAAAACAAGAATTACAACGAGCGGTATCGCATGCCGAAGTTCCCGTTCAACGACGAGCAGCGGGAGGCGGTGATGACGTTCGTGCTCGGGCTGGTGGCCGAGCCTCCGGCGCCGCAGTTCATCTACCAGCCATCGCCCCGCGAGGAGTCGCGTCTGGCCGGTCTCAAGGTGGCCGAGCAATACAACTGCGGTGGCTGCCACAGCCTGCAGATGGATCGCTGGGACATCCGTTACAAGCCGGGGTCGCTGGGCGATGCACCTGCCGTCGCCGATTACCCATTCCTGTCGCCTCACTTCACCGAACAGGATGTCGCCCGGTCGCTGGCGACCGATCGCCAGGGCCGCCGACGGGCCACGATCCATGGCATGCCGGTGCTCGATCCGGTCACGGGGAAGCCGCAACTCGTCGACGAAGACGGCATCCCGATCGAGCCGGGAGATACGGAGGCATCGCCCCATCAGCCGGTCATGCTCTGGCACGACACGCTGATCGACGGCGAGCCCCGCATCGTGGGCAGTCAAAACGTCAGCATGCCGGTGGACGCCGTGCAGGCAGGAAAGCACTATCCCGCACTTGGTGGCGACCTCGCCCGCCTGCTGTTCCCGGTGGTGATCGCCGACGAGAAACAGATCAATCCCAACGTGAAGCCTGACGACGCCTGGGGCTGGCTGCCGCCACCGCTGGTCGGAGAGGGCAAAAAGGTGCAGTCCGGTTGGCTGCACAAGTTCCTGCTCAATCCGCACACGATCCGGCCGTCGGCGGTGCTGCGGATGCCGAAATTCAACTTCCACTCATCCGAGGCTGCGGCGCTCGTGAACTACTTCGCGGCGGTGGATGGCGCCGACTATCCCTATGTCTATGACTCGCGTCTCGACGAGAGTTCGGTAGCTGCCGCGGAGCAGGCCTATCCCGGTCACCTGCAGGGGGCGATGAAAATCGTGACTAACAACAACTACTGCGTGAAGTGCCATCTGGTGGGCAGCTATGCCCCGCCGGGCAATCCCAAGGCGCTCGCCCCGCAGTTGGAGCGGGTGCACGAGCGGCTCAGGCCCGACTATGTGCACAACTGGATTGCCAACCCGAAGCGGTACCTCCCCTATACGGGCATGCCCGTCAACATCCCGTATGACAAGCCGGTCAGCCAGGATCTGTATCGCGGCACGAGTGAACAACAGGTCGACGCCCTCACCGATCTGCTGATGCACTACGACACGTTCGCGAAGAAGAATCTGTCGCTCGAGGCCTATCTGCAGCAGCAGCCTGCCCAGCCGCCGGCCCCGCCTGCAGTTCGCCCCGCAGGTCAGCCGGCGGCACGGCTGGACTCGGCACCACCAGCCGCCCCCGCGGCGTCGACCGGTTCCCCTGCCGCGTCGACCGGTGTCGCGCCGGAAGGGAACCCCTCGGCTGGACGGCGGGAAGCGAAGGCTGGCGACGGGAAAACTGCCTCGTCCGAGAAGATTTCCTCCCGCGGCCCGGGAAGGGCGCTAAACTGATGGAGACGCGGGTGCGTGCGGAGCGCATCCCGGTGGCCTACGAACCCCGCCCGGCCCGAGCCCTCACGAGTTGCCAATCCGGAGAGACCCATGACGACCAGCACGTTCACGAGCGTTCCCAACCGAGTTCTCGCCATCGCCCTGCCGGCAGTCTTCGCGGCGTGCGGCCTTGCCACCGCGGCGGCCAACGCCGAGGAGTGGGGCACGATCAAGGGCCGCTTTCTCTACGGTGGCGAGGTGCCATCGGCGGGCGAACTGAAGGCCGACAAGGACGTCGAGGTCTGCGGAAAGCACAAGCTTCTCAATGAGGAGTTGGCGGTGGGCGCCGACAAGGGCGTGGCCAACGTCGTCGTCTTCGTCCGCGACAAGGGGGTCAAGGTGCATCCCGATGCGGCGGCGGAAGCCAAGGCCGCCAAGGTCGTGCTCGACAACAAGGATTGCCGCTTCCAGCCCCACGTCGTCGTCGTGCACACCGGGCAGCCGCTCATCATCAAGAACTCCGACACCGTGGGGCACAACAGCAACGTCGCCACGATCAAGAACCCGCCCTCCAACAGCCTTATCCCCGCCGGCGGCGAGTCGAGCATTCCGTTCGCGAATGAAGAGGCGATTCCGGCGCAGGTCACCTGCAACATTCACCCGTGGATGAAGGCCTGGGTGGTCGTGCGTCCGAATCCCTACGCCGCCGTCTCGGCCGCCGATGGCTCGTTCGAGATCAAGAACGTGCCCGCCGGCGAAGTGGAATTGCAACTCTGGCACGAAAAGGCCGGTTACATCGGCGAGATCAGCGTCGGCGGCAAGAGTGAGAAGATTGCCAAGGGCCGGCGCAAGGTCAAGGTCGAGGCCGCCGGCACGAATCTCGGCGACATGGTTCTCGCCCCTACGCTCTTTCAGAAGTGATCCCTATGAATCGGGTTGTTGCAGTGATCGTGATCGGTGGTGTGGCGGCCTGCATGGGCTGCGGTTCCGGCCGGGTGGCCGTGTCCGGGCCCGATAGCGAGGCGGCCGGGAGAATCCGCGCCACGCTCGTGTCGGCCTCGGCCGCTGCGGGCGGGGCGGCGGGGGAAGCGGCAGCCACCGGCACGGGCTGGGGCACGCTCAAGGGACGCTTCACCTTCGCCGGAACGCCCGGGCAGCCGAAGGCACTCGTCGTCGACAAGGACACCGAGGTCTGCTCGATGGGCGGCATGAAGCTGCTCGATCGGTCGCTGTTGGTGGATGGGTCGACCAAGGGGCTGGCGAACGTGGTCGTCTTCGCCCGCAAGACGAGCCGGGTGAAGAACCCGGTGTCCGAGACGCCGTTGGTGTTCGACCAGAAGAACTGTGAATTTCTGTCGCCCGTGTTCGCCGCCCGCGTCGGGCAACCGGTCGACGTCAAGAACAGCGACCCGATCGGCCACAACACGAACATCGCCGGATCGAGTTTCAACCAGTTGATCCCGGCAGGGCAGGGAACCATCTATAAGCCCGACGCCGAAACTGGCATGCCAACGATGGTCACCTGCAACATCCATCCCTGGATGAAGGCCTACGCCGTGTTCCGCAAGGACGGCTATGTTGCCGTGAGCGACAAGGATGGAGCGTTCGTGATCCCCGATCTGCCCGCCGGGGAGACGATCGAATTGCAGGTCTGGCACGAGCGATCGACCGGCCCCAACGGTGCCCTCGGCATCGAGAAACCGGACCTCAAATGGACGCCGAAAGGCCGCTTTCAGATCAAGCTCGAACCGGAAGAGATCAAGGATCTGGGAACACTGGAGATTCCTGCGAACGCCGTCGGGACGTGACCCTGACGGTGCGGCTGCATCCTTCGACACCACGCTTTCCACCCCCCCTCAATTGCTCCACAGGCACCCTCGATGAACAGGTTGTCGCCCGTCGCGTTCCTCCGCATCGCTCTTCTGTCGGCTGGCTGCCTGCTGGCAGCCGGATGCGGCAAGACTCCACCCGCCTTCTACCGCCTCAACATGGTAGAGGCCACGAAGCAGCGGCTGACGCCAGAGCAGGAAGGCCAGGTCGCCACCGTGCTCCTGGCGATGTTCGGCACGCCCGACGAGCCCGTGGCGCTCCCCGAGACGGGGCTCGACGAGGCCAAGCTGCGACTGGCGAGCGGCCCGGTCAGGAGCGACATCGTGGGCCGGAAGAACGGCCTCTATCGTGAGCACTGCGCCCATTGTCACGGCGTCACCGGCGACGGCTTGGGGCCGACGGCCGCGTTCCTCAATCCGTATCCCCGCGACTACCGACCGGGCGTCTTCAAGTTCAAGAGCACCGAGCGGGCCGACAAGCCGACCCACGCCGATCTGCTGCGGATTTTGCGGAACGGCATTGCCGGCACGTCGATGCCGTCGTTCGCCCTGCTCAGCGAATCCCAGATCGACGCCCTCGTCGAATATGTCAAGTACCTGAGCATCCGCGGCGAAACCGAACTGGCGCTCATGCGAGCCTTTTTCGAGCTCGACGACGACGCCCAGGGCAAACTGCCGGAGACCCGCGAGTTCCTCGTCGACGAGACGCTCACCCCCATCGCCGAAAAGTGGAAGTCGGCGGCCGCCGCCCAGATCGTCGTGCCCGACATGCCCGCCGACATCGATCTCGCGGTGTCGATCGCCAAGGGCAAGGAACTCTTCTACGGCGACAAGGCGAATTGCGTGAAGTGCCACGGCGTCACCGCCCTCGGCGACGGCCAGGCGAACGACTACGACGACTGGAACAAGGCGATCGTCGAGATCAACAAGGAGATCAAGGGCGGGCTGGCGAAGGCGGGAGAAACGTCGACGTCGGGCATGAGCGCGGAGGAGGCAGCCGAGCACCGCAAGCAGGTGGCGTGGCTCGGCAGGTTTGCCGACGTGGTGGAAGGCGATGCCCTTACCCCGCGGACGATCCCGCCGCGCAACCTCCGGTTGGGCGTGTACCGCGGCGGTCGCCGGCCGCTCGACCTCTATTACCGCATCCACGCCGGCATCAACGGGGCCCCGATGCCGGCCGCCAAGGGAACGGTCTCACCCGAGGACATCTGGCACATCGTCAATTACATCCGCTCGCTTCCCTACGAGTTCGACGGCGAACTGGGGGCCGATCGGCCGATGGTCGCAAAGGACCGGTTTTGAGGCCGCGACGGTTCTAACCCCGGATCCGACAGCCGACCACACATTGGAGCACTGCAATGAGCCGTCTCGGTGGCATCTTCTGGAGCCTGCTTTTCCTGGCCGTGCCGATTCTCGGCGTGGCGACGTTCGCGGTCGCGCCTTCCTACAACATCTGGCTGCCGAAAGACGTATCGGAGCACGGTGCCTCGATCGACAGCCTGTTCATGTTCATCCTCGCCCTGACCGGCGTGGTGTTCATCGCGACGGAATTCCTGCTGTTCTGGTTTCTCTGGAAATACGACGTCGCAAAGGCCAAGGGCCCGGCGACGTACATCCACGGCAGCCACACGCTCGAAGTGGTGTGGACGATCATCCCGGCCGCCACACTGCTCTTTCTCGCCATCTACCAGATGAACACCTGGGCCGACGTGAAGATGCGGCGGCCGGCGATGGCGCCCACGGTGGAGGTGGTCGCCCGACAGTTCGAGTGGCGGCTGCGGTATCCCGGCCGCGACGGCATGCTCGGCACCCGTGACGACCTGTTCCTGACCAACGACCTGCACCTGCCGGTCGACGAGGACGTGCTCATCCAACTCAAGAGCATGGACGTGCTGCACAGCTTTTTTCTGCCGAACCTCCGCATCAAGCAGGATGCCGTGCCGGGCATGAAGATTCCGGTCTGGTTCAAGGCGAAGGAGACCGGGCAGTTCGACATCGTCTGTGCCGAGCTCTGCGGCTGGGGCCACTACAAGATGAAGGGGCGGGTGACGATCGAATCCCGCGCCGATTTCGACCGGTGGCTCGAGGAGACCTACGCCCGGCAGGAAGCCACGCAACCCGCCCCCGAGGATGTCGCCGCCCCCGCGGCCGACTGACGCAGTTACCATCTTCGACCGTTCGTTCCGACCGTTTCGTTTTTTGGAGAGAGTTCCATGAGCATCGCCACCGCGTCCACGCTCTCGCATGGCACTGCCACGAGCCTGCCGCCCTCCCGCAAGCCGCGGCCGCTGGCTGAGTTCCTGTCCACCTACGTGTTCTCGAAAGACCACAAGGTGATCGGGCTGCAGTTCCTCTTCTCCACGCTGCTCTGGTTTCTGATCGGCGGCTTGTTGGCGCTCGCCGTCCGCTGGCAGGTGGCCTGGCCGTGGTCCGACGTGCCGGTACTCGGGAAACTCTTCGCCCAGCAAGGCGGACAAATGGCCCCCGAGTTCTACACGATGCTGTTCACCATGCACGCCACGGTGATGATCTTCCTGGTGATCATCCCGATTCTGGCCGGTGCCTTCGGCAACTTCCTGATTCCGTTGATGATCGGCGCCGACGACATGGCCTTCCCGACGCTCAACATGCTCTCGTACTGGTTCATGTGGCCGGCGTTCCTGGCCTTCGGTGCCAGCTTTTTCGTCGAGGGCGGAGCCGCCTCGGGCGGCTGGACAAGCTATCCGCCGCTCTCCACCAACGTCGCCTCCTCGCCCGCGAGCGGCTGGGGGCAGACGCTCTGGCTGCTCGGCCTGACGATGGTGGGCGTGTCGAGCATGCTCGGCAGCGTCAACTACATGACGACGATCATCCTGATGCGGGCACCGGGCATGACGATGTTTCGACTGCCGATGACGATCTGGGCGATGTTCATCACGGCCATCCTTCAGGCCTTCGCCCTGCCGGTGCTGACGGCCGCGGGTTTCATGCAACTTTCCGACCGCATGATCGGCACCGGTTTCTTCTCGCCCGAGGGCAACGTCGTCAACAACGCCGTCGCCGGCGCCGGCGGCGGCCAGCCGCTGCTCTGGCAGCACCTCTTCTGGTTCTACAGCCACCCGGCCGTCTACATCATGATCCTGCCGGCGATGGGTATGGTGTCCGACATCCTCACCACGTTCGCCCGAAAGCCGCTGTTCGGGTACCGGCCGATGGTCTACTCGATCGCCGGCATCGCCGGACTGGGGTTCATCGTGTGGGGCCACCACATGTTCATGTCGGGCATGAATCCCGCCCTCGGCGTGACCTTCATGGTCTCGACGATGATGATCGCCCTGCCGAGCGCCGTGAAAACGTTCAACTGGCTGGGCACCGTCTGGGGCGGCCGGATCCAGTTCACGACGTCGATGCTCTTCGCCCTGTCGTTCGTGTCGATGTTCATCATCGGCGGCCTGTCGGGCATCTTCATGGCCGCCACTCCCGTCGACATCTTCATCCACGACACCTACTTCATCGTGGCCCACTTCCATTACGTGCTCTTCGCCGGCACCGCGATGGGGGTGTGGGCCGCGATCTACTTCTGGTTTCCGAAGATGTTCGGTCGCACCATGAACGAGTTCTGGGGCAAGGTCCACTTCTTCCTCACGTTCATCTTCCTGAACGGCACGTTCTTCACGATGCACATCCTCGGCGCCGTCGGCTTTCCCCGCCGCCTCGCCGACGCCTACCACTACGAAACCTTCCACCACCTGCAACCGCTCAACGCCTTCATGACCTGGTGTGCGATCGGCATGGTGGCGACGCAGGTCATTTTTGCCGCCAACTTCTTCTGGAGCATGTTCTTCGGGCCGGTCGCCGGTCGGAATCCGTGGAACTGCAACACGCTCGAGTGGACGGCGCCGAGCCCGCCGGGCCATGGGAATTTCGATTTCCAGCCCGTGGTTTATCGTGGTCCCTACGAATACTCGGTGCCCGGCGTCGAGAAGGACCACCTCATGCAGACCGATCCCCCGAACGCCGCGGCAGCAGCCGCAGCGGCCGTGGCCCACTAGCTGACCGAGGCGGCCGTCCCGGCACCAATTCTCCATGACCAGCCGTAGTTTCAACTGGCCTCACGCCGTCGCGTGCATCCTCGTCGCCGTGACGGCGGTGTTGCTCTGCTTCGGGGCACTGGTCACCACCTTCGACGCGGCCATGGCGGTGCCTGACTGGCCCGCCACGTATGGCCACAACATGTTCCTGTTTCCTTGGGCCGAGTGGGTGTATGGGCCGTGGGATCTGTTCTTGGAGCACGGGCACCGGTTGCTGGGGGCGCTCGTCGGCATGATCTCGCTCGGGCTGGCCGCGGTTGTCTGGCGGAGCCGGGCGAGCACCGCGGTACGGTCGCTGGCGGTCGCTGCCGTGCTCCTCGTGGTGGTGCAGGGCGTGCTCGGCGGCGCGCGTGTGCTGCTCGACGACAAGACGGTGGCCAAGGTGCATGCCTGCACGGGCCCGCTGTTTTTTGCCGTGTCCGTCGCGATCGCCACGCTCACGAAGAAGCCGCTGTCGGGGCGGACCGCCGGCATGCAGGCCGTGTCGCCGGCCGCCGCCCGGGCCGCCGCCGGTCTGGCCGTGGCGAGCTACGTGCAGCTCGTGGCGGGGGCCCAGTTGCGGCACCTCGACCCCTCCGTCGACCCGGCGACGTTTCGCTGGCTCGTGGCGTTTCACCTTCTCGGCGCCGCGGCCGTCGCGGTGCTGGCGGCGGTGGCCGTCTGCTGCACCTGGTCGGGCGACCGTCCGGTCGCCCGGCGCTGGTCCCGGGCGATCCTGCTGCTGGTCGGGTTTCAAGTGGCGCTCGGCTTCGGCGCCTGGGTCGTGAACTGGGGCCTGCCGTCAGGCTTGCTTCCCGCGTCGTGGTCGTTCTCGGATCCGCTCGTCGCCCGCAGCCTTTGGGGGGCGACCGTCGTCACCGGTCATGTCGTGCTCGGCATGCTGATCCTCGGCGCGGCGGTGGTGCTGGCCATCGCGTCCGGAGTGCTTGCGACCACGTCCGTGTCCGCCGCGTCGCTGCGAGTGGACCAGCCGAGGGAGAGGGCATTCGCATGACGCCGCCACCCGATTTCAGTGCGGCGGCCTTCGCGCCCACGGTCGCTGCCACCGGAGACCATCGGCCGCTGCCTGCGGCGCACCTGCCGCAGGCTCCTGCCTCGCTGACGAGTGATGGCTCCTTCCCGATCGCCGCGATCGCCTCCGACATCTCGCGGCTCACCCGCCCCCGGATCGCGCTGATGGTGCTGGCGACGGTCGTGGCATCGATGTGGCTGACCGCCGGCAGGGGAATCGGCGGCCCGTCGCTGCTTTGGCTCCTGGTGGGAACGACGCTCGTCGCCGCCAGTTCGAGCATCGCCAACCAGATCCTGGAGCGGGATGCCGACCGCCTCATGCCGCGAACCGCCCGCCGCCCCATCGCGGCCGGCAGGCTGAGCGTGCCGGCCGCGACGATGCTCGCGACCCTGCTCGTGTTCGCGGGAGGGCTGATCATCACGCTTGCCTCCGGCTGGCAGCCGGCCCTGGCCGCCGTGGCAACGTGGATTCTGTACGTCGCCGTTTACACGCCGATGAAGATGCGTTCGCCGCTCAACACCGCCGTGGGGGCCGTGTCTGGAGCGTTGCCGGTGGCCATCGGCTGGCTGGCGGCTGACGGCCCGCAGCGGCTGGCTGGCGGCGACGTGGCGGGGACACTCGCCGTGGCGGCCCTCGCCACCGTGCTCTACCTCTGGCAGTTTCCCCACTTCATGGCGATCGCCTGGCTCTACCGCGGCCAGTATGCGGCCGCCGGCATGCGGATGCTGACCGTGGACGATCCGAGCGGCCTGCGGGCGGCCGGCCAGTCGCTTGCCGCCAGTCTGGCGATGGTGCCCGTGAGCCTCGTGCTGGCCGTACCGTCCGGAAGCATCAGGTTGTTTCTGGCCGCGGCGGTTGCCTCGCTCGTTTATGCTGTGGCCACGGTGGGCTTCGCGGTCCGTCGCGACGACGCCTCCGCCCGCATCCTGCTGTTCACGTCCCTCGGTTCCCTGTTGGCGCTGCTGACGGCCTCGGTCATGTTCGGTCCGCCCGCCTGACTCCGCCCGCACATTCTTCCTTTCAGACGACTCCTGAGAACGCCCCGATCATGAACGCTTCCGCGATCTCCATCCCACATGGACACGACGGCCATTCCGACGGTCACCATGGCGGCCACGGCCACGGCCATCTCACGCTCCAGTACCAGCCCGGCCTGCCGCTCTCCCGCGGCAAGCTGATCATGTGGCTCTTCCTCTCCACGGAGATCATGTTCTTCGCGGCGCTCCTGGGCAGCTATGTCGTGCTGCGGTTCGGTGCGCCGGTCTGGCCCAAGCCGCACCATGTGCACCTCAGCGAGCCGATCGGCGCGTTCAATACGTTCGTCCTCATCTGCTCGAGCGTGACGATCGTCCTGGCGCTCGAGGCAGCCAGGGCCAACAAGGCCGGTCTGGCCAAGGTCTGGATGCTGCTCACGCTGCTCCTCGGTACGCTGTTCCTCGGCGTCAAGGCCTACGAGTACCAGGCGAAGTTCTCCCACGGCATCTACCCGGCCGCGCCGCGGGGCCGCATCTACGAGAAGCCTGACCTCTACTACGGCTCCGCAGTGCGGGCCCGGCTGGGAGAACCGGCGATCATCGACAAGCTCAAGGAACTCGACGACACGCCGGCGGACCAGCTTACGCCGGAGCAGTCGGCCGCCCGCACCCGGCTGCAACAAATCCGCAAGATGGTCGCCAGCCCCGAACAGCAGGCCTTCGACCTGGCGGTGGTGGCCGATCAGGTGATGCCGCTGCCGACGGAGGGGACAGGCGGCACGCACGGCGGCGACCATGGCGGTCACGCAAGCGGTCTCAACGATATCTTCCCCTGGCTCAAGCTGCCCGCGGTGATCCCCGGCGGCAACATGTGGGCCAGCACCTACTTCCTGCTGACGGGCTTCCACGCCGTCCACGTGGTGGTCGGCCTGATCGTGTTCACCATTCTTTTGTTTTACCGGCTCGGCCCCAAGGAGGCCGGCAAGATCGAGAATGCCGGCCTGTACTGGCACTTCGTCGACCTGGTGTGGATCTTCCTGTTCCCACTGCTCTATCTGTTTTGATTCCGCTGTTCTGATTCCCGTGTTGCCGTTCCGAGGTTTTTATGAGCGATCACAACGTCCACTCAGCCCATGACCATGGCCCGATCACCCGCGCGGGCGAGTCGGCCGACGACGCGCTCCATCACGATGCGCACGACATGCACCACGAGTCGCATGGGGGCATCGGCAAGTACCTGCTGGTGTTTCTCGCGCTCTGCGGTCTGACGACGATGTCGTTCCTCACCTATTCTTCCCTCTGGCCCTGGCGGAACGAGCCGCAGGTCGGTTGGGCGTTCATGATGGCGGTGTCGTGCACGA
>JBILWX010000167.1:0-6628 GCA_044369655.1 Pirellulales bacterium | reverse complement strand
GCCGACGCCGTGGTGCGGTTCATGACGGAATCCTGGCGAGGAGAAGGGAGACGAGAAAGCCTCACCAAGTTCCTAGGTCGCAAACGGGCGACAGCAAAGTCGCCGCAGGGCGACAATCCTGCCCAGACGGTGCGGTCATGACGGCACGACCGGCACAGGCGTCACACGCGGACCGCCAGGGGCCGCAGATTCGCGTCCGCGTGCCATCCAAGCCCGCAGCGCACGCAAGGGATGCCCGCCGGCACGGATGGTGCCGGTCGCTCCGGCTAGTCCGAGCTTTCCCGGTGCAGGCCCGACTGCCTGTCGCGTTCGGCATGGCGACTGTCGCCGAGGGCGACGGCGTCGGCGATCCGGTCGGCTGCCGGCCCCAGCAGGATCTCCCGGTTGTCGAACAATGACTCGGGATCCTGATCGAGCATCCGGATTCGCCGCTGCCGGAACGAAAAAAAGGCGATCACCGCCAGGGCGACGAGCCCCACCGTGATCGTGATGGCGGTGAACCCGCGGGTGGCCGACTGGATGAGCCCGGTGATCCTGTCACCAAACAGGTACGACAGCCCGAAGAAGCCTCCGATCACGATGGAGGCGCAGATGAAATCCGCCAGCAGGAACCAGCGGTACTTCACCTTGAGGATGCCGGCCGTCAGGTAGAAGGGGCTCCGCAGCCCCACGAGAAACCGGGCCACGAAAAACGCCTTGATCCCGTGCTTGCGCAGCAGGTTTTCGATCGTCCGCTCCCGTTCGGGGGTGAGAAAGCCCGACCACCAGGGGTGCTCCTTGAGAATCCGGGCTCCGAAGAAGCGGCCGATCGCATACATCAGACTGTCGCCGAGCAGGGCTCCGGCCATGCAGGCTGGCAGGGCGTAATACCACTGCAAGGCTCCCGCGCGGCTGGCCACGCCGGCCGCCACGATCGGCACCTCCTCCGGTACCGGGAGGCCGATGCCCGTGAGCGTCAGAAACAACACGATGCCGAGGTAGGAACCCCGCTCGAACCAGTCGAACATGTCAGGTGGGGTGTCGCGGGCGGATGGTCAGATCGAGTGCAACGGGCGGAAACCGGGTCTCTCAGTGTAACCCCGTCGGAAAAAAAGGCACGGAGGCTGCGTTTCCCGGCCCCTTTACGTTTCCACGCCCTCTCCCGGCTCAAGCGCCAACACCTCGTCGTCGAGGTTGGCCGTCAGCACCCGGACCGCGCCCGCCGCTGCTCCGGGCACGACCACGATCGCCCCCGCGGGTCCGCCCGCCGGTGCCACGCGGGCCAAACCCTCCGGCCCCAGCACGTAGAGCGCCGTCGAGAGGCTGTCGGCCTCGGCGGCCGTCGGGGCGACCACCGTCGCCGACAAGACGCCCTCGGCCGGCATGCCTGTCCGCGGATCGAGGATGTGGCCGAGCCTGCGGCCGCGTTCAATGAAAAACTGCGTGCCTGATCCACTCGTGCCAAGCGCCCTGCCATCGAGTTGCACGGTCGCCAGCCGCCTGCCCGGCCGCAGCGGATGCCGGATCCCCACCGGCCAGCCTCGCCGCCCCGGAAGTGGCGGCCCCTGCACGCCGATCGCCCGCACACTGCTGGCCCCGCCGTGCACCAGGGCGCTCGTCACCCCGCGGTCGCGGAGCCTGTTCATCACGCGATCGATCGCCCAGCCCTTGCCGATCGCGCCGGGATTCAGCTCCACCCCGGGGCGGGCGAATCGCACGCGTCCTCCCTCGGCATCCAATTCGACCCACTGCATGCCGGAGCTGGCACGGGCCTGCGCGAGTTCCTCAGCCGTGGGCGTCCGTCCCTGACGACGCAGGAATCCCCAGGCCCGCACGAGGGCTCCCGACGCCATGTCGAATCCGCCGGCGGTCCGCTCGTGCAGTTCCCGGGCCAGCATCAGCAGGGAGAGGAGGTCGGCATCCACGGGCTGCCAGCCGTCTGCGGCCGTGGCATTGAGGCGAGCGAGGCTGCTCGTATCGCGGTAGACGGTGATCCGGTCCTCGATCTCGTCGACGAGGTCGAGGCAGTCGACGGCGATCTCCGTGGCGTCGCGCACCTCGCCGGCGTTGAACACGAGTTCGAACCGGCAGGCCATCGCGTCGCGACCGACCACGATCGTGTGGACGTCGTTCTCACCGTGCATGCATCACTCCCGCCACCGGCCGGGCGCTACCGTGGTGCCAGGCCGCGGTCGAAGGCATCCTGATCACGGCGGAAGACCGCCAGCACCGTGTCGAACCGTTCGAGCGGAATCTTGTAGACAGCCTGTTCCCCGGTGTGCGCATGGCAGTGGGCCACGAGGAGCCGATAGAGAAACTTGAACAGCTGCCGCGGCACGCGGAGGCTGCGGAGGCCGTCGAGCAGTCTCCGTTGATCGACCTCGGGCTCGAAGAGCTGCGCGAGCGTGGCCGGCGGGGTGCCGACGCTCGCCGCCTTCACGCGGGTGGAGGCGATGTCGTAGAGCGTCTCGCCCGACCACTCCAGCGAGGGCACGAGGTTCTGCTTGTCGAGCCGGGCCCGCTGGTTGAACTGCTCGTCCTCGCGCTCGATGAAGCGATAGAGCTCCAGCGGCAAGAGCATCTTCAGGCCGATGCCGGGCGACTTGAGAAACTTGTTGTCGAGCATCGGCCAGATCACTTGCCGCATCCGGTCGGCCGACCCGTTGATCAGATGGGGCTCGTCGAGCCGGTCGACGATCACCACCATGCCCGCGTAGCCGTGCGCGGCGAGGATGCCCTGGAATTTCGCCAGCAGTTCATAGCGGTCGTCGCTGCGGGCGGAGGCCGGCAGCGGCTGACCGGCCAGATCCACTTCCGGCACGCGGGCCAGCGCCCGGGCCAGTTGGCCGGTGGTGCGGTTCCCGGTTCGCATGCTGCGCACGATCCGCGTGGCCAGCCACCAGCTGCGGGCCCGCCGCCAGGCCCACGGCCCCCACGCGGCGGCCAGCAGCAGCCATGGCCACCACGCCCCCGCCCAGGCGAGTGCGCTCCGCTGAAAACCGATCAACAGGGCGAGTCCGAGGATGATCGACGCCGCCAGGCCGACCGCCGTCGGCCAGAGTCCCTGCCAGGCCTGGTAGCCCACGCGGCTGCGCAGCTTCCGCCAGCGCGACGGAAAGGTCTCGGCGGTCGACTGGTCGTAACAGGCGGCCAGGAGGCTCAGATCCCGCGCCTGCGGCGGCGTGAGCCGGGGCCGGGCCGCGGCCTCGCGGGCGGGCGGGTCGACGAGCGTCGTCACGAACTGCGTCACGGCCAGCGACAGGATCGCGTCCATGTGATCCCACAGCTTCCACTGGGAGAGCACCTTGTCCACGGGCCGGTTCGGCCCGACGCGGCTGACGAACCGATCGAGGAACGGATTGAAATCGTCATACAGGACCACGAGCGTCTTGCCGTCGGGATGCGTGTCATTGTGCCGGTCGAACTGCCGCACCATCTGCAGTTTGAGCGCCGTCTTTCCAGCCCCTTTTTCGCCAAACACGATCGCGGTGCTCGGATCCGCCGGATCGCCGTAGATCTTGTCCCACGCGGGGTGGTAGGTCGATTCCAGGCAGGTCCGTTTGAAAACGGTGTCGTTCTGCGCGTCTTCCTCGGCAAACGGATTGCCGGCGATGCCATGGTGTTCGAGAAATTCCTGGATCTTCATGGTGTGCTCGCGGGTGTGCTCACGATGGCTGGTTCACTCCGTCACTTCCCGGCAGGCACGAGGCCTTCGATCATCTTGCGGAAGCCGTCTGCCTCCTTCGCCACGGTGGCGGCGGGACCGTAAAACTTGAGGAAGTGGCTGCCGGCTGCGGGCGTTTCCACGATCGCGGCCAGCATGCGGTAGTCGGGGCGTTCAATGGTCTTGCCGCCGGCGAACGGGCCGCCGGGCATGTCTTTATAGGTTCCCGTCACGTCGACCAGCGTCACCGTGCACCCGGCGAGCTTGAGTGTCTTGGTGGTGGCCTTGTCCTTCGTCGCGCTGCCGTCGGGCTGGGCAAACTGGCCGTACCAACGGTCGACGTTGGCCTGCACGCTGCCGCCGGCTCCCATCACGGTCATCCGGCCCGCCGGCAGATCGGCCGCCGCGGAGGGGATGGCAAACTCCGTCTCGACGATCCCCGACTTCGGCTGCACTCGCTTCCAACTGGCTGGAGCCTCGAGCAGGAGCGATCCGCCGGCGATGGCGAAGGCCCGGCTGTCTTCCGCGACCACGGCCTGCGCCGCTGCCGGCTTGGCCACGGCGGCCACAACGAGTCCGAAGCACAGGGTGACGACGTTGAGCGAACCTCGCATGATGTGGCTGTCTCCTTTGGGAATAGACGCTGGAATGGTGCTGCCCAAGTGGACCGCTCGTTGGAGCGACCACCGCCGGCGACGGCCCCTGACTCTATCACACCCGCGGGGCACCACCGACGAAAACCGCGCCGTTGCGAGGGGTTAACCGTGGGAAAAGAATTCGGGAAACACCTCGTGGACCGGCCGCCAGTCGGCCCAATCGGCTCGCCAGACCAGTTCCGTGCCCTCCGCCCGCCCGCCGGTCAGCCAGTCCTGCATCGTGGCGGCGTCCACCGGTTCCGACGGCGTGCCGCCCGGGTAGGCGATGCACCAGGAGAGATCGGGGCGGTCGGCGATGGCATCGTGCAACCGCTGCGCGGTGGGCTCGTGCAGACCGGAGTCAAACGGCTCGGTTGCCATTGCCTCGGCGGCAGCCCGGGTGGATCCATAGGGAAGAGCCCTGGGCAGGGTCGCGACCACGGCTGGCTCGAGCGGCACGAACCGGGCCAGCGGCAGTTCCACCGCTGCCGGCCCGCCAGCCGCCGCCGTCGACCCGATGCGAAATTTCGCACCGCACTGCGGGCAGAGCCCTCGCTGGCCGGCAAACCGGTCTTTGACCTTCACGCGATGCCCGTTGGGGCAGTAGCACACGATACCCATTGCGACTTCCTCCGAGCGTTGCCGCCGCGCGAGGCGGGTGGTGCCGAATCACTCCGCCGCAACCGCGTGGGAGCATCGTCGACACGCCCGACCGTTTGGGACACGACACCGGTAATGTAAGCTCGCCCATCATACCCGCCGCCCCGAAGGGATCACCGCCATGCGCCATCGCGATGCCAGACGCCAGCAGCCTGAACCTGACCATGAGTCGGAGCAGGAACGCACCGGGCCCGTGGAACTGGCCGTCGTCGGCGACCTCACCGACAACGAGTCGGAACTCACCGACCGGCTGCTCGGCGTGGAGCCGGGAGGGGAATGCACGATCTACTTCGACTCGCCGGGAGGCAGCCCCTACTGTGGAATGTCGCTGGTCACACTGCTGCGGCTGCGTGGCATCCGGGCCACCGCCGTCGTGACGGGCGAATGTTCGTCGGCCGCGCTCTGGCCCTTTGCGGCCTGCGAGCGGCGGCTGGTGACGCCCTTCAGCGTGTTTCTCTTCCATCCGATGAAATGGCAGAGCGAGGAGCACATCGGCATCCGGGAGGCTGCCGAGTGGTCGCGTCATTTCGCCGACCTGGAGCACGAGATGGACGTGCTGCTCTGCGACCTCTTCGGCCGGTCGGCCGACCTGATCAACGAGTGGAGCCGCAACCACCGCTATGTGACCGGCCGTGAAATCGTGGCCGCCGGCCTGGCGGAACTCGTCGAGCTCAAGCCGCTGCCGTCGCTCTTCGAACAGCCCAAGCCCTGACGCCGGCGGCTTTCCGCCGGGCACGGTGTGGCTAACTGCGGTAGTCGCCGTGGCAGGAATCGCACGACTTCTTCAGCTCGCCCAAGCCGCTGCGGGCGGCTTCGTAGTCTTTCTTGTGCGCAGCATCGCGCACCCGCAGCGCCGCGTCACGCATCGCCGCCGCGTAGCCGCGGTAGGTGTCGTCGTCGAAATACTCGAACTCTTCCCGCTGGATCACTTCGCCGATCAGCGCCACGATCTCGGCGTCGCGGAGCACGCGCTCGACGGCCTTGTCGAAATCCCCCTTCGAGGCCGTGGCAGCGGCGAGCACGCCGTCGGCCGACTCGAGCCGCGACATCAGCGCGGGCCGCCCGGCCACCTGACTCCAACGGAAGTCTTCCTCGCGATCGGGCCGGGCCGTGGGCGAGCCGCCCTCGAGGAGCGTCTCCAGATCGGCGACGCGGAGCTTCGATTCGTTGAAGGATTGCTCGGTCCCCACCTTGCAGTTGAAGCCGACGCGGGCGAACAGGTCGCGGGCCGTGTCCGCGTCCTTTTTCCAGCGGACGTCCTGATCGTAGGCGGCGATCACCCCGAAGCAGAGGGCGACGGCGCTGAACGCCTCGCGGGCCTTGTCGTAGCCGCCCCCCTTGAAGTCAGACTGGCTGGCCACCGCCGTCGCCACCACAGACTTCATATCCTTGATCTCGTCGGTCAGCGTTTCCTCCGAGACCAACGCCGACCACTTGAACCCGCCACTGGCCGCGGGAGCGACGCCGCCGGCGGGCTGGGTGCCACCTGCCGCCGCAGCACGGGGGGCGGCCGCACCGAAGTCGGGCCGCGTGCCCTCGAGTTCGGCGAAGGCATCCTCGTGAAATGTCTTGGCCGTGGGCTTGTCCCAGACCGCGGCCGGGGGCTTGGCCCGCATGATTTCCCGCGGTGGGGAGCGGCCATCGCGGCCGGTGCCCTGACCATTGGCGAACCCCTGCCAGCCGATCACTG
>JBILWX010000166.1:0-6651 GCA_044369655.1 Pirellulales bacterium | reverse complement strand
TCGCGCCCCGGCATGGTGCACACCGCCATCCTCGGCCGACGGCTCGACCGGCCGGTGCTCAACCTCGGATTCTCCGGTGCCGGCACGATGGACGCCGAGGTCGGCAGTCTGCTCGCTGAACTCGACGCTGCGATCTACGTCATCGATTGCCTGCCGAACATGGGCGCCGTCGACGTCGCCGCGAAGTGCCGACCGCTCGTGATGCAATTGCGGGCCGCGCGGCCCGACGTGCCGATCGTGCTGGTCGAAAGCCGCCGACACACCAACTCCTGGGCGTTGCCGGCACAGAGCCGGCAACACGACGCCAACCACGCGGCGATTGAAGCGGTCTATGAGCAGCTCGTGCAGGACGGAGTGACGAAACTCTTCTCCATCGAGGGGGACCATCTCTACGGCGACGACGCCGAGGGGGCCACCGATGGATCGCACGCCAACGACCTGGGCTTCATGCGGCAGGCCGACGTCTTCGAACCGGTGCTCCGCGACGCACTCGACTGAAAAGGGGACGCAGCTCTTTTCGCTTGAGGCGAAAAGAGCTGCGTCCCCTTTTATTCCCCCCTTTTTCCAGGGCTTGCAAGAAACAATGTACGGCTGTACACATATGGCGGTTGTCTCGGACAATCGGCTGCTTCGCCCATGCCTCGCCGCCCACGCTGCTGCCCCGCCGGAACCTGCTACCACGTGCTCAACCGCGCGGTCGCGAGGCTCCCGCTTTTTGAGCGGGCAGCAGACTACGAGGCATTTACTGCGGTCTTGCAAGAGGCCTTGCGGAGGGAACCGCTACCGATATTCGCCTACAGCCTGATGCCCAACCACTGGCACTTCGTGGTCCGCCCCGATGCCGATCACCAGGTCTCGAGTTTTTTCAGATGGTTGACCCACACCCACACGATGCGGTGGCACGCGAGCCACCACACCGTCGGAACCGGCCATCTGTACCAAGGTCGATTCAAGGCGTTTCCGATCGAAGAAGACGACCACCTTTTGACCGTGATGCGATACGTGGAACGGAACCCCTTGCGGGCGAATCTCTGCCCGCGTGCGGAGGAATGGAAATACGGAAGCGCCTGGCATCAAACGAAAGGCACAGCCTTATCTGCCGCCATTCTCAGCCCATGGCCAATTCCGAGGCCGGCAACGTGGCTGGATCACGTCAATCAGCCCCAGACGACGGGCGAGGTGGAAGCGATTAGGAAGAGCATCGCACGCGGAATGCCCTACGGGACCGATCGCTGGGTTTCGCAAACCGCAGCCCGGCTGGAGATCAAACACACATTGCGACCGCGAGGCCGGCCAGCCGCGAAATGAGCTGCGTCCCCTTTTGTACCCCCAACGCCCAGCCCACCCTCTGGCGCGAGTTCACCCTCGTCGAATAACAGGGGCTCCACCACCTATTTCGGTTCGGCAGCTGCAAGGGCGAAGTTCGCCGTGTTCACGACCTTGGTCACGATCACCCGAAGCGTCGAGCGGGTGTTGTAGACCTCTGGCACGAATTGCTCGGTAACGTCGACGGCAGGGCTGTTCTGTTCATATTTGTTCGGCATGGCCCTGCCCGTCTTCCTCACGGCGGTGATCTCGACACTATAGTGGCCGCCGACCAGAGGCCCCTTGTCGGCTGGCACGTCGTAACGGCCATCCGTGATCCGGCCCCCGGTGGACGGCCCCGGCGTGCCTTCGACGGGCGTGAAGATGATCGTGCCCGCAACCAGTGGCTGGCCGTCGAAGGAAACGTCGCCACGGATGCGCACCTGCCCGCTGTCGCGTCCGCAGCCGGCCGCGAACCAAAGCAGGATGGCGAGGAGAGTCCAGAGCGTGTTCCTCAACGTCCGGCTAGAACGCCGTTGCATCGGCGGTCTCCCCTCCATTGATGCTGCCGATGGCCTGCCAGACAGACAAGCTGATGTTGTTGTTGATGAAGAGCACGGCTCCGTCGGCCATCCCGACGTTCACGCCGCTGGAATGATTGCTCCGGGCTGAGTAGAGCGGGTCCCAGGTGGTGAGCGAAGCATCGCACGGTGCGTTCTTCTTCGGTCGGGCCGGGGAGGCGGTGTCGCCGCAGTTGTTTGGGACGCTGCTCCAAGAGCTATCTGGGATGTTGGAATTCGGTGTGCGGGCATGCGAATACTGACATCCCCACGCATCCCACCACATGCCGCGACTGTC
The DNA here is from genome assembly GCA_044369655.1 of Pirellulales bacterium. GTDB lineage: Bacteria > Planctomycetota > Planctomycetia > Pirellulales > UBA1268 > CAMCQY01. Next base: position 4,488 of record JBILWX010000166.1, on the reverse strand, counting down.
ACTGCTGGCCGAGACTCCGGTGATGACTTCCGACACCGCGGCGGTTTTCGAAATTCCATCCGTAAGGTTTTTCATCCTTCGGGCAACGTTGTAGTTGAACAGCGAGAGGGGGCTCGACACCGTGGCGATTCCTGTGGCGCTGAAGCAGCCCACGTAGTTGGATCGGGGATACGTGGTTGTGGCCCAAATACCACCCAAGGCGTCATCCGACGGGCAGGCATAGCCGGCGACTCTCTTGAGGTTCGCAATGGTGAAAAAGGTGGATGCCTGCGGTGCAACGATCGGATTGAGGCTCCGGAAGAGTGGCTGCTCCTCGACGAAGGGAAGCAGCTGCATCCACAGGGTCACCCGCACGTCACGAGAGTTGTTGGCTACCGTGGACAACATCCCGGTCGGGAACTGGTTTTTGGCGTCGTGATGATTCTGAAGGCCGATGGTGATCTGCCGCATGTTGTTGGCGCAGCTGCTTAGACGCGCCGACTCCCGGGCCGCCTGCACTGCGGGAAGGAGCAGGCCCACGAGCACGCCGATGATCGCGATCACGGCCAGCAGTTCTACAAGGGTGAAACCACGACGCTGGCGAAACGCTCGCGGGCAAAGCATCGGTTCCGCACAATCCCCGTTTGTCAGCATGATTGCGAGCCTTTCCAGGGAGCCCCCGATAGTCATGGCCGCTGCGGCCGCAGCGGCACAATTCGATCGGGAGTTTACGCCACCCCCCAACCGTCGCTATCCTGCAGAAGCAGGATACGGGAGTAATCGCCAGAAAAGGGACGCAGCACTGCGCCCCTTTGGTGACCGTCCCCTTTTGCACGTCCTTTGTCCGTACGGTGGATCGACCGTATAATCGCCGCACGAGATGCGGCGATTATGGCTTTCATCCCAGAAAAAAAGGGCTGGCAGAACCTCGATTGGGACGCTGGGAAGGTTGCCCCAGGCCTTGTGCGGGCGCGGCACAAACAGGGGCTGCTCCTGGGCCGCATGCGACAACTGGGGTTCGCCTTGCAGGCCGAGGCCGCGGTCGAGGTGCTGACAAGCGACGTCGTGCAGAGTTCGGCCATCGAGGGCGAACGGCTCGACCAGGCAGATGTCCGCTCATCGATCGCGCGTCATCTGGGCCTGCCCGACGGTGCCGCGCGTCGCGCGAATCGGGATGTCGAGGGCGTCGTGGAGGTCATGCTCGACGCCACGAGAAACGCGACGCAGCCGATCACCGAGCGGCGGCTGTGCGGCTGGCACGCAGCCCTGTTTCCAGTCGGCTACAGCGGCACGCGGCCCATCGCCGTCGGCACGTGGCGGCCCGTCGAGGCCGGCCCGATGCAGGTCGTTTCGGGGCCGATCGGCCGGGAACGCGTCCACTTCGAGGCGCCGCCCGCGGAACGGGTTCCCACCGAAATGGCGGGATTCATCGAGTGGTGCAATGCGGAAGATGACGTCGATCCGGTCCTCCGTGCCGCCGTCGCCCACTTCTTGTTCGTCACGATCCATCCCTTCGAGGACGGCAACGGCAGGCTGGCCCGCGCCCTCGCGGATCTCTTCCTCACTCGCGCCGATGGCTGCCCCGAGCGGTTCTATAGCATGTCGACCCGGATCGAAGCGGAGCGGAAGGATTACTACCGGACCCTCGAGCGTACGCAGCGAGGAGGCCTCGACATCACCCCGTGGATGACCTGGTTCGTCGGCTGCCTCGAACGGGCCATCGATCAGGCCGATTCGCTCACCTCCGGCGTCCTCCGCAAGGCGCGGGTCTGGCGGCAGGTCCACGATGGACCGCCGGTGAACGAACGGCAGCGACGGGTTGTCAACAAACTGCTCGACGGCTTCGAGGGTTTTCTGACCACGTCGAAATACGCGCGGATCGCCCGATGTTCGACCGACACCGCCCTCCGCGACATCGGCGATCTCGTGGAACGCGGCGTGCTCGTCCGCAATGCCGCCGGCGGCCGCAGCACGAGCTATCGTGTGGCGGACTAAAAAGGACTAAAAGGGGACGCAGCTCTTTTCGCACCCCTCCCACCGGCTTCCGCCGGGGGCTTTGGCGACGGGGACGAAAAGAGCTGCGTCCCCTTTTGCCGTCATCCTGCTTTCGCAGGATGGAAGCTTGGTCGCGGGGCGGTAATAGTCCATCGAATTGGTCACGAGTTTGTCACTTCCGACAGGAACCGGTTCCCATGGGCATCAAGACGGCCATCTTTACCGGCACTCGCACACGGCTTGCCCTTGCTTCGCTTGCCCTCCTGCTTGCCGGGGCCTGCGAGGCGCGGGCGGCTGGCACGGATGCCAACGCTCCTCCGGCCGCTGACGCGGAGATGATCACGCCGGCCGAGTGGCTCAAGGCACAGAAAAAGCCGGCCTTCCGTGACGGCCACACGCTGCCGCGGCTGACCCGCTTCGGCTGGGTACTGCCCACCGACGCCCGGATCGAACTGGCCGAACACTGGGGCTACGCCATCGAGTTCGGCGGCTACGTGGACGACAAGGTCGTCGCCCGGCTCGACGATCCAAAGAGCGATGAATCCAAGCTGGCGGCCCTCGCCAAGGCCGATCCTGCCCGCTATCCCGTCGCCGTCATCTGCTCGCGCCGCCTGCCCGAGGAGGAGGCGCCGGCCGATGCATGGACCCGCGACAAGGAGGGCAAAGTGTTGAACGGCAAGGCGCAATCCATGGACGGCACCCAATGGAGCGAGGGCAAGGGCGCGGTGTGGAGCCCCGAGGCTCCTGATACGGTCTGGCAGATGGCGGGCGAATACCGGGCCGCCCCGCTGCGGGAACTGCAGAAGCGCGGCGTGCCAATCTCGATCGTGCTCAACGGTGGCGAATATGGCCTCGGCGTGCTCGGCTTTGCCAAGGGCGTCTGGTCGAAGGATCCGCGGGTGGCGGCGGCGGCGGATAAAAATGGCGGCTGGCGAGCCTACGCCTCGGCAAAAAAGGGGCATGCCGAGCGGATCATTGCCGATACGGTCCGCGCGGCGGTGCCCGACCGGAAGCTCTACATCTATTACACCGCCGGCGGCCGCACCCTCCGCAACAAGGATTGGGCGATCGACGATTGGGGGGCGACTTGGGAGCACATGCGCGGCGTGAGTGACCTGCCCTCGAGCGAGGTCTACTACCGCCATTTCAACGACGGTTTCACAGGCCGGCTCAACATGCTGACCTGCGCGCTCAATGCCGTCGCCGCGGAGATCGCCAGCGGTGATCCGCTCTCCTACAACTGGATCGCCGGCGGCTGGGTTCGCGGCAACGAGGCGACGAACGTCGCCGACATGGACCGCTGGACCGGCTTTCTCAAGTGCTACTACACCGCCGGGATGCTCGGCGCGAATGTCGGCTATTACGAGTATCCGCAGGGCGGATTCGGCGTGAAATTCCCGGCGAACGAGCCGCCCGTTTGGCTGCGGCAGATGGCGGCTTCGGCCCATGTGCACGCGCTCTTTTCGCAGGCGGAGGATCTGGTGCGCAACGGCGACCTGCTGCCCGGGCCGATGAAGCACGCGATTTCGCCGAGCGACCCGGCCTACGAATTCCCGACCGGCGACGAGACGGCCCGTGTGCTCGTTCGCAAGCACCGCTCCAAGCCGGCGTGGCTGGTCACGGCATGGGCGGCCGATGGACCGGACCGCGACGTGACGGTGACCGTGCCGGAACTGGGCAGGCTCACGCTGCGGGCCCGCGTCTGCGGCAGCGTGTATGAGGCCACACTCGCCGACGGCAAGGTCACGCTGACGCAGCTCGATGAGGAGGGCCGCACTTTCACCCGCGTGGCGCCGGGCAAACCCGTCAGCCGGCCGGTCGATCTGACGGTCGCTCCGCCGCCGGCCGAGGGGCGGCTCGTGTGGCTGGCCGCGGATCATGGCGTGGCCAAGGACGAGTCGGGCAAGGTGTCGGCGTGGAAGAGCCGGGGCGGCGACGCGGGCACTCTTCCGCAGAGCCTGCAGAAGTTTTCCGTCGTACAGACGGACGCCGCGAAGCAGCCCCTCTGGGTGGCCGATGCAGTCAACGGCAAGGCCGGCCTCCAGTTCGAGAAGGGGAAAGTCCATCTCGCCGCCGATTTCGACGAGCAGACTGGCGGCGAGTTTGCCGGCCCGTTGACGGTCTGCGCTGTCTTCACCGGAGCCGTTCCCAAGGGGGACAACAGGGTCGTCGCGGGCGTCGTCGCGGGGGGCAACGATTACATCGCAGGCAAGGGCTTCAAGATCCGGGACGGCGACCCGTCGGCGACGGACCTCGGGAATGGGGTGTGGCTCGTCTGTTCGGGTGCCAAGCTCGACGCCCCACTGCATAGGCTAGGGCTCGGCGTCATGAATGGCGGCTCAGGGGGGCCAGGCTTCACCGGCAGCCTGACCGAAGTGCTCATCTACAAGGGCGGTTCGACGCCTGGCCGTCTGGCCCTGATCGAGCAATACATGAAGGCCAAGTACGGCCCGATGTAAAAAGGGGACGCAGCTCTTTTCGTCCCCGACGAAAAGAGCTGCGTCCCCTTTTTAG
>JBILWX010000165.1:0-6680 GCA_044369655.1 Pirellulales bacterium | reverse complement strand
TCGTGCACGGCGACATCAAGAGTTCCAACATCATGGTGAAGCGGACCGGCAACGCGAAGATCATCGACATCGGTTCGGCCCTGGCGCTCGACGACATGCCCCCCAACCGCACCTGCACGCCGTCGTATGCGGCCCCCGAGGTGCTCGAAGGCCGGGAGAACACGCCCCGGTCCGACCTGGCGAGCCTCGGCTACGTGCTCATCGAGATGCTCGCGGGCAAGCCGCCGTTCGCCGGGCTGCAGTCCTACCGGGACCTGCTCGAATCAAAGCGGTCGCTCGCCCACCGGCTCCCGCAGATGCTCCCGGCCGACGTCACCTGCAACGAGCTTTTGATGAACTTCATCCGGGGCATGATCGCCTCCGATCCGGCCCGCCGGTTTCCGAGCGCCGAGGATGCAGACCTCGTGAAAGAGGGGGCCGCGAGCTTCCATCGCCAGCTGATCGTGGGCGGCCTGGCGAGCGAATACGACAACGAGATCCGCGCCTGGCTGGAACTGCTCGAATAACGCCCCGCAGATGACTGCCCAAGCGAATCTGGCGGGCAAGCGAACCTGCAGGCAAGCGAATCCGGCGGAAGATGAGTCCGCAGAAGAAGACAGCAGAAAACAGCGAGGGTGACGGGACTCGAACCCGCGGCCTCCAACGTGACAGGCTGGCGCTCTAACCAACTGAGCTACACCCCCGTGCGTGATGGATGGACATGCCAACCGTCACAACGGGCCTTCGCCGTAAGGACCAGATTGTATCGGTTTTCCGGCCAGTTCAAAAGAGGCCGTTTTGAACGGCGGTTTTTGAGTCGCCGCGCGGATTTCCCTCGCTTGCGCTTCGGGCTTGCATGGGCGGATCGTCAGAAAATGCCGCGGGTCGGATCGAATCCCTTCCGGTCGGCCAGTTCGAAATCCTGCTTGGCCTGTTCTTCGAGCCCCACCGCCCGGCAGGCGAGGGCCCGATGGTGGAGCATCACCGCCAACCCGTGATCGAGGCCCCGGAGCCGGCAGGCCAGTTGCACCGGATCGACCCTGCCCGCCAGCAGGCCGAGCTTACGCCGGTTCTGCTGCATGCCTGCGATCGCGAGATTCATCTGGTCCACGGCCTCCCGGTGACGACCGAGCAGGTGCAGCAGAAAGCCCCGCGTGTCGAGCATCTCGGGTGACGAATCCTCCGTGGCCCCATCCCTGCCACCGAGCGCCCGATCGATGTCGGCAAGCGCGGCAGGCAGATCGCGGCCCACCAGCCCGCGAATATACGCCCGGTGATTGAGGGCATCGGGGTCGCCGGCCGCCGACAGCTTCACCACCATGTCGGCGGCGGCAAGTGCCGCCTCGACGTCGTCGAGGACGACATTCACGAGCGCCCGCACCCGCCACGGCTGAATGGCGGTGGGAGCGATCTCGCTGGCCCGCTTGGCATCCTCGAGGCAGCCGGGGGCATCGCGTTCCTCGAGCCTGAACATCGCCCGCATGCAGAGCAGGTCGGGCTCGTCGCCAAGCCAGCGAAGTGCCCGGCTCACGTCGGCCACGGCCCCCGCCATGTCGCTCCTGGCCTCGCACTCAGCCGCCCGTTCGAGCGACCACTGCACGACTGCCTCCCGGACAAGAGGCAGCACCTGCGGAATCACGATCGCCGGCACGACGCCGCCGAGAATGACGACGAGCAGCAGCCACCGTTTCCAGGCCCCCGGCCGCTGGCGGCCGACAGATTCGGGGGCGGCCCGGCCACCGAAGTCGTCCTGAAACCGCTCGCCCTTTGACAGGGTCTGTGACAGGGTCGCCGGCAGCGGGCCGACGCGGCCGAAATCAGCGGCGTCGCGGGCCGCCGGCGGCCGTTCAAATTCCGCGGGGATCGGAAATCCGTGTCGGTCGTACCGCATCGCGTCGCGCCTCTGGGGGCTGCTCGGGGCCGGGCTCCCTGACCAGCCTAATGTCGCGGTCGGGAGCGGCAAAACGCCCGTGCCTCCGCAATCGTAGCCGGAACCTGTGGCGTTGAACAATTGACTGGCGCGGCGGGAGTGGCGTAAGGTCTCTCGCACCTTTCAGACTCCGGGAGATCCCTCCATGCCGCTCTTCGAAATCGAGACCGTCGCCCACATCATCATCTCCTGGGCGGCCGACGAGCAGGCGGCCACGGCCGTCGTCGAGGATGCCTATCCCGGCGAACGGATCGTCCGGCTCACCCGTCGGCCCCGCGATACATGGGTGATCTCCAAGTCTGCAATCGGTCTCGGTTCGGGGCCGACCGATCCCCGTGTCGATCCCTGCAACACCGCCCGCGAATGCCTCGCCAAAGCGCAGGGGGACAAACTCCACGCCATCCGGCTTTACATGCAGGAAACTGGCGACGACCTCGATCGGGCCCGCCGGGTGATCGAGTCGAACATGGTCATGGGCTGGTGAGCCGGCCCACCACCAGGGCGATCGTCACCAACGCGGCCACGGCCCCGAGCACACCCGGGTTCGCGGCTGGCGCGGGCGTAACAAGCGCCAGGCCGACCAATTGGTTGGGCGTGCTGATACCGCCGTTGTCGGCGATCGCGACCAGGCACCGATTGCCGTCGGCAAGCTGCGGCCCCAGACACAAGCCCTCCAGGTTGATCCCGAGCGAATCCTTCCACAGCAACCGCTTCTCGACGAAGGCTTCCTTGCGGGTGGCCAGATCGCGTTCGACCCCCGAGACATCGACCCCGGCCGACGCATCGACCAGATAGATCCGGCTGGCAAACGGAGGGAGACCGGGCGCACCACTGCGTTCGAGCGTGAGCAACCGCCCTTTGCCCAGGGCCACGAGCGCCGACAACCCCGAGAGCGGCTGACCGGCGAACACCCGCACGAAGGAGTGCACCGGGTCGACGGCATAGGCTACCTGGAAGACGGCCGCGGCCTCGTTGGTCGGGACGTTGGTCGGGACGGGCCCGTCACCTGCCTTCGGCCTGTCGCCGGGCAGGGGAATCCGCGTCAGTCGCACCACGGTGCCACTGCCGGCAGCGGCGGGCGGACCGTCGTTGGGCAGAGCCTCTTCGTTGGCCGTCCAGACAAAGCGGCTGTCGGGCTCGATCGCCAACGCCTCAAGGCCGCGATTGGGTCGCCTCGTCATCAGGTTATCGGGCAGCGGCACCGCCGCGACCATGCCACCATCCGGCAGGGAGAACGCCCGCACGGCCGGCGTATCCTCCTCGCAGACCAGGACAAACTCCGCTTCTGTCGCGTTCTTTTTCCCGCCGTCGTCCCGACGGCTCTCTTGGCGGCCCCGCCGTTCCCGTTCCAGCCTGCGGGCGACGGCCGCGGGGCAGGGCACCACATCCTCGTAGTCGTGCCGCTGCGAAAGCCTGACGGCCCGCAGCGATTCGACCGCCAGCGGCTTCCCGGTCTGCGAGAGCGACAGTCGAAACAACAGCACATACTGGCTGTTGTCCAACACGGCGACGTAGCGGTCGTCCCCAAGCCACGCGACACCGCTCAGGCCGGTGATCTCGACAGGCTTGCCATCCGCATCGTCGGCACGGTCAGGCAGCGGGATCGCTCCCTGAAAGACGATCTGTTGTTCGGCGTCGGCCGCCTGCACGGCAGCCGACCAGCCCCAGGCCGCAGAGCAGAAAACAGCCGCCACGACACAACCGCACACCGGGCGGCAGATGCGGGTGACAGGGCTGCGGGTGCGGGAGACGTCCATGCATGGACTTGTACCACACCGGGCAGGTCACTGCTGAATCGTGCCTGCCGCCGGCTCGTCGTAGGCTGCCGTCCGAACGGCCGATGACGCGGGCGCGGAGTCGTCAGCGAGGATCGCCCGGCTGGGCCGGTAGCTGGACGTACCCCCCGGCCGGTAAACCGGGTCAGGCCGTCGCACTGGCTGCATCGAGGGCTGGAGCAGCCCCGGAGCCGCGGGCGACCCCGGCGGCACGCCAGCCGGCCCGGCAGCCGGAGCCGCAGAAGCGGGAGCCGGCGGAAACGCCGTCTGTGCCGGTGTGCCGTAGGAGGCCGGAGGAGTTGCAGCCGGCGGCGAGAAGGATGCCGCTTCCGCACCAGAGAACCGGCTGCCCGTGCTGGTGGAGTACCGCGAGCCGCCGTACGCGGCCGCATCGGCCGAGAGCGCAGCAGCGGGAAGGGCGGCAGCCGGATCCGCGAGGCGGGCATCCGCCATCCGGGCCGGGGGTGGTTCCACGGCGGCAGGACTGGCCGCGGCGGACGAAAAATTCGAGTAGGCGGCATTCGGAAGCGTCGCCTCTGCCGGTGTCGAGGGCATGCCTGGCATGCCCTGCATGCTCGGAGCGGCTGCCATGCTGGGCATCGTCGCCGGCGAAATCGGGGGCAGCGGCTGGCCGGGAGGCGGAATCGTGTCGCCGGCGAGCGCGGCATAGGGGCCAACCTGCGGCGCGATCGACGAGGCAGGAACCTGCTGCGGCGCGGACGCCATGGAGGCAGTCGCCGCGGCGGGCGTGGACTGCGGCGCAGGCGTGCTTCCGTACACGACCGGGGCCTGCGGCTGTGCCGTCTGAAACTGCTGCGCAGCCGCGTCGCCCGGGCTCGTGCTGCCGGTGATCACGTATCCACTGGGAGTCGACGTGGTCGGGTAGGGTTTGGCCGACTCGGACGGCTTCTTGATGTCACCGCCGTAGGGCGGCGCCGCCGCCAACGAGTCGGCATCCTTCGGCGTGCCGCCGAAGGTCCACCAGGACGGCTTCGTGAACGAGCTGCCGGTCTTGCAGCCCACCGCCGGCAGCGCGCAGCCAATCAGGGCCACCGCAAACGCGGCCCGCGAGGCGGCTCCCGGGCCCCGCGACCCGAAACCACCCCGGCGTGCGAGAAATCTGTCGTCGAGTCTCTTCTGCGCGGTCATGCAAATGCCTCCAGCCGTGAAACCGTGACGAAAATATCGGTTCGCCGGCTGGGGGGGAGATAAGGATTTGCGCGAAGAAAAGTCAACGGCAGGAAAACGGCAACCGCCCAGGTTCACCATCGCCCCAAAGCCGAGCCTGATCCAAACCTGGACCGAACCGACCGGGGGGGATGGGGGAGCCACGGTCCCTCGCTCGCGCTTCGGGCTTGCATGGGAGCGGAACGGCACGCCACCCGCAGCATCCAAGCCCGCAGCACAAGCAAGGGAATCCGACCGCCATCCCGGCGAACGGGGGCGTCGCTCTTACTTCTTGATCGTGGCGAACCGCTTGCCGACGGCGTCCCAGTCGATCACGTTGTAGAAGGCGTTCACGTAATCGGCCCGCCGATTCTGGTAGAGCAGGTAGTAGGCATGCTCCCAGACGTCGATGCCGAGCAGCGGGGTGTTGCCCTGCATGACCGGGCTGTCCTGATTGGCCGTGCTCTCGACGAGCAGCTTGCCCTGCGGATCGGCGGAGAGCCAGGCCCAGCCGCTGCCAAACCGTCCCATGGCGGCCTTCGTGAAGGCCTCTTTGAAGGTATCGAATCCGCCGAACACGCTCCTGATCGCCTCGCCGAGGTGGCCGGCCGGTTCGCCGCCCTTGCCCTTGCCGATCGTTTCCCAGAACAGAGAGTGGTTGGCATGGCCGCCGCCGTTGTTTCGCACCACGGTGCGGATCGCCTCTGGCACCTTGTCGAGGCCCGCGATCAGTTTGTCGATCGGGAGGGCCGCCAGGTCGGCATGCCCCTCGAGGGCCTTGTTGAGGTTCGTCACGTACGCGGCGTGATGCTTGTCGTGGTGGATCTCCATCGTGCGGGCGTCGATGGAGGGCTCGAGGGCGTCGAAGGCGTAGGGGAGGGGGGGGAGGGTGAAGGCCATGGCGATGAATCTCCTGGTTTTTCGTACGACGGTGGCGGGATGGTACCGCAGAGCGGCGAGACCGGCAAATGGGCCGGTGCCGACTCTGCCGAACCTGCCGCGCATGCGTCCTAACCTGCCTGCCGGACCGAGAGTGAATCCGCCGCCAACGATCGGCCGAATTGCCCTGAAGCGGTGCGCTCGAGGTGCGGCAGGATGCCGGCCGCGGACCGCGCGGGACGACAGCCGTTCCGCGGCCTTTTGGGATGGAATCTGCCCCCATGTCGCTCGCTGCCGGTCAGCGCCGGGATCAACGCCGGCGGCTGGTCCTCTCCTGGAGTCGCTCCGGCTCCACCCCTTCGCCCACGGTTCCCGACCGTCGTCGCCTGGCCGATTACTCGCCGGAGGCGTTGCCGGAACATCAGCCGAGCCTGGCGACGCTCGTGCCCACCGGACTGGGCGGCTTCGCGCTCACCGCGATCGGCATGCTCGTTCTTCTGGCCGCGGCCGTCGGGGTGGGCGTCTGGGAAGCAGCCGCCGGACGGCCGCTCTTGGCCACGGCCACCACGCGGTTTGCAGCCACCGTGGCCGCAGCCCGCCAGTGCCTCGACCTGCGCTCGTTCCTGTCGCTGGGCGGCTGGCTGGCACAGGTTTCCCTGATCGTCGCCACCGCGACGGCGCTCATCGTGCGGCTGATGCGACGGCACCGCCGCGACGACTATCGCGGCCGCTACCGCGCCTGGGGCTGGCTGGCCGGCCTGTTCATGATCACGGCCTGCGCGGTGCAGGTGCCGCTTGGAGCGTTGGTGTCCGCGTTCGTCTCCGATGCCACTGGCATCACGCTCGGGCCGGGGGGCATGGGCTGGTGGGTGCTGACGGCAGGCCTGCTCTACGCCGCGGTCGGGCTGTGGGCCGTGCTGCCGTTGCACGAGCGGGCCGCGACCGGGATC
>JBILWX010000164.1:0-6707 GCA_044369655.1 Pirellulales bacterium | reverse complement strand
TCCCCTTCCTCCTCCGCCTCGGTGTGCTCCCGGGCCTCCTCGCCGCCGGCCACTTCCAGTAATGGCACATGATCCGCCGGCGGAAACACAGGCTCTTCGCCTGGAGCGATGTCCCCGGATTCCACCAACTCGTCGACCACGGCGGCGGCCGAGCCCTCCTGGGCTGGAGCCGGAGCCAACTCCTCCACCGGCTCCTCGGCGGTCACGACCAGCATCGTCAGCGGACCCGAGTCATCCTGCCCCCACGATGCCGGCGACAGGCCGCCGAGACAGCTGCACACCGCCGCCACCACCGCATGCAACACCACCGACAACAGCACGCACTTCGGCAGCGTGTGCGATTGCAGCCACTTCGTCCGCACGATCACCGCCACGGCCAGCGCGATGCCGACAGCCACCAGCGTCCAGACGATCAGGCTCGTCGACATGGCCGGCCCCCATCACCTTCTGATGGTGCCGTCCGCAGCCGCCCTCGGCCGCACGGAGATCGCCACCCGCGCGACCCCCGCGGTGCGACAGGCCTCGTAGACCTCCGCCATTCTGCCGTGCGGCACCGCGTTCTCGCCGCGGATCATCACGGCGAGATCAGGTCGGTCGGCACGCAGGGCCGCCAGCCGCGAAGCGAGCTCGGTGATCGAGACATCGTCGCCGGCCAGCCGCAGCCCACCGGATGCCACGACCTCGAGGATCTCCGGCCGGCCGCCCTCGACCGCCGCGGCGTTTCCCGCCTGGGGCAGATCGAGGTCGAAGGCCCGCTCGTCGCCCGAAAACTTCGTGGCGCACATGAAAAAAATGGTGAGCACGAGGACGACGTCGATCATCGGCGCGAGGTTCGGCGCCGGCTCCTCGTCGTCGGAAAGTCGCACCAGCGGCATGGCTCACCCCGCGGCGCGGCGTTTGGACTCGCCCAGCGCCTCCTGCGAGATTTCGTCGATCACCTGCTGGCACGTTTCATCGAGACGCATCGCGAGCCGATCGACACGGCTGGTGAAAAACCAATGGAGCACCATGGCGGGAATGGCCACGAGCAAACCCATCGCGGTGGTGATCAACGCCTCGCCGAACCCGCGGGCCAGCAGGTCGGGCCGCCCCATCGCGCCGGCGCCGGCGACGTCGTTGAACGAGCGGATCAGTCCGAACACCGTGCCCAAGAGCCCGAGCAGCGGCCCCACGGTGGCCACGCCATTGAAGACCCGGCGGTAGCGACGGAGACGATTCACCTCCCGCTCGCAGGCGTCGATGGCCGCCTGCTCGATCTCTACGGCCGGCCGGCCCCAGCGCCGAACGGCGGCGGCAAACACCTTGGCGGCCGGGCTGCCGTTTTCCTCGCAGGCATCGAGTGCCTCGCCACGGGTGAGCTGCCGCGACTGCAACTGCTCGATGAAATGGCTGGCGAACAGCCGCGGCACGACCCGGCCCGTCCGCAGGCTCACAAGCCGCTCGATGCCAAACACGGCCAGCGCGAACGAACATCCCAACAGCGGCACCATCAGGATGCCGCCGTCGCGGATCGTCGCCAGCAGGTTGCCGGTGGGAATGAGCGTCTCGCGGCCGGCGGGAGGCGGTGCTGCGGTCGACTCCGGAGCAGCCGCCACACGGACCACTTCACGACCATGCGCTGCAACGGCATCCGATCCGGCCCAGACCCGCGGCCCCTGGGCGTGCGCACCCGCCGACAGCAGCACGCACATGGCCCCGACCGCACAGCCAAGGCCCCGCGCAAAGCGGCCGGTCCGGGCAGAGGCGACGGCGGTTGCGCTTCGGGCTTGCATGGGAATCCGGCGCGTCATCCGCTAAAAGTTCGCGTCGCAACCGGTGTCGACGTCGCCCACCATGTGGAGATGGTCGTGGTCGATGTACACGACCTCCTGGCAGTCTTCGTCGACGAGCGTGTGGGGCACGGGCCACCCGATCCGCTTCACCTCCTGGAAGTAGATCGTGCACTTGTAGTGGGCATGGTGCAGCTGCGCGGGGCCGACGAGCGGATAGTGACGGGGCGGATCCATGTAGTCGCCGATCTTGCACTTCGAAATCCGCACATGGTTCCGCTGGATCTCGTAGAGGAACGGCCAGTTGCCCTGCACGGGGCGGGCCTTCTCGAGGGCCCGCATCACCTCGTCGTCGCTCGGTTCGTCGATGGCCTCGCAGGGACCTCCCGGCGGAATCGGGCCGAGCACGGGAGCACGCTCATAGCGTTCGTAATTCCAGAACTGGTCTTCCTTCTGCTTCTGGATGTAGACCGGCACGGGAATGGGGAAGGCCAACGGCCCGAGGTTCGGTCCCTTGGCGGCGATCCAGAAGCAGCCGCTCTGCGTCGTCGACGCCACCGCCAGGAGCAACGCCAGTGTGACGAACCGTGCTCGAGCCTTCATCGGCAATACCTCCTGCAGTGATCCGGCGGCGGTCAGGAAAACCGACCCTGCAGGATGTATCGACTGTGCGGCCTCCCAACTTGCGGATTTTCCGGATTGGGCAGCGGATAGCGGCAGACGGGAACGGTCCGCGCATAAAAAACCACTCCCTCGCCGGGCGAGGGAGTGGTGCTGTGCGTTTGACCGCCAGCCAGAACTAGCGGTGATGGCTGTGAATGTGCCGCTCGTCGAAGTCGAGCCACCACCACCCGTCATCCCATTCCAGCGACACCCGCCGCCAGCCGAGCGGCACCTGGGGGTAGGGGTAGAACGGACCGATGTAGGGCCAGGCTGTCGGGGAATACTGGGTGGGATACTGCACGGCCGCGACATTGGGGGAGGCGGCGTAGCTGGGCCAGGCGTAGTTGGGCATGTTGGGGCCGTCGCCACGGCCGGGAATCGGAGGCATCCCGACGCCCGTTCCGCCCATCGGCATCGGCCCACCGGCATACCCGGGCCCGCCGCTGGCATATCCACCCGTTCCGGGCTGGCCGCCACTGGCGTAGCCACCCTCCATGGAGCCGCCATTCACCGGGCCACCTTCGACGACCCGCATCGATCCAGGCACCATCTGGCCGTCGGCCACCGGCCCTTCATAGCCACCCGGCGCGGGCAGATGCATCGGGTCGCCCTTCATCGCTTTCCGCATGGCTGTCCGCTGCACAGGCCCCCGCATGGCAGCCCGGGGATCGCCTCCTTGCATGGCCTGCTGGGGCTGCATGGCCCGTGCCGTCGACATGGCCAGCGGACGCGGTGTGTTTTGGGGCTGCCGTTCGACCGCGCCGCCCTGGGGCTTGGCGGCGGGAGACAGAGCCTGCGTGAGCTGAACCGGCGACTGCCCGCCAAACGCCAGCAGCCCCCGCGGAGCCGCCTGGGATTCCGTCTTGGACGCTTCGGCGGGCGTTTGAGCCGCCACGCCTGGCTGAGCGGTCTTGGCCGTCGAGCCCTTGGGGGCGCCCACGATGCCCCAGGCCGACGCCGGCATGCCGAAGGTGGCACCACTGGTCGGATCGGCCTGCTTGCCGATCGCGAGGCGATTGACGACGCGTTCCACGCCCGGCGTGTTCTCCGCCAGACTCACCGCGGCTGCCAGTTGCTTTTGATCTGCGACCCGTCCCTCCAGCCAGACGGTCCCCGATTTCGCCTTGACATTGACCCGGTATCCGGCCAACGCCCCCGATTCCCGCAGCTTCGCGGCCACGGTGCCGGCCAGGTCATCCGCCCGGGCAGCTGGCAGGACAAACGATGTGCCGACCACGGCCATCACGAATGCGGATCTCAGAATGGACATGCATGACTCCTTGGATCGATTCGGGGGGGGCCGCATGCGTGCCGGCCTTCCTTCCGGAGTCTTTTCGGCGCCCGATCATGCCGAAGGGGAGTTTTTTTCCGCCGCCAACGAAAACACCGGCAAGGGCAGGGAATCCGCGCAGACCCGGCAAGACAGGCAACGACGGCCGCAGACCGGCCGAGGGTCGCTACTGAAAGTCGATGATGGCGATGAGCGTCATCAGCGTGAGCGTGACGGCGCAGGCAGCACTCGCCCCGGGCCCGAGCTGCAGACTCCAGCCGCACAACGCCCCGATGACGACGAGCGACAACAGGCAGAGCCATTGCCCGCCCCGCTCGTAGCGGGTGCCCTCGGCGAGCCGGGCAGTGGCGGCGGCCACGATCCCCAGCACCTGCAGGAGACCGATCGCACACATCAACGGATTGAGGGCAACGGCGAACAGCATCATGGCCGGACACTAGCGAACGGGCACCCGAGACCGCAAAGCCAGTTTTCGCGCCCCCTCGCCATCACTTGCCCTCGAGCAGGGCGTCGACCTTTTTTTCCAGCTCGGTGATCACCACGTTGCGGTCGACGACCTTTCCCTCGGCATCGAGCAGGATCATCGTCGGGAGCGTCAACACACCCAACTCCTCCGCCAGGCGCCCGTCGAGACCACCCGCCTCGTGGAGCTGCGGCCATCCAATGGGCTTCGACTTCAGAAACTTCTCCAGCTGCTGCTTTTCGGAATCGAGCGCGATCCCCACGACGGCAAACTTCTTCGGCCCGTATTTCGCCGCCAGTTCACGGATCTGGGCCATGTCCACCTTGCACGGCTCGCACCAGGTCGCCCAGTAGTGGACGAGCACCGGAGAGCCACGCAACGACTCGAGCGACACCTGCCTCCCGTCGAGAGCCACCCCCGTCAGCGAAAGCGGCTTGCCGACGCTCTCCAGCCGGCGGGCCGCCCCGCGGGCCTTCCGCGCCGGCACCGAGTCGGGGAAATTTTTCACGATGGCGGCATAGCGTTCGAGCGCCTCCCGCTCCTTTCCGGAGAACTCGTCGGCGATGCCCATCTGGAGCATCGCCTCCGCCGCATCGGGCGAGGTGGGATGCTTGGCGACGAAGGCCTGCAGTTCCTCGAGCCAGGCCGCCTGCACTTTGTCGACATCCACGCCCGGCTGCTGCATGTTGGCGGCATACCTGGCTTGGGCCAGGCGAAACACGACAAACCCGCTCAGCGGCTCGTCGGCAGCCACCGCGGCAACCAACTGCTCGAGCTTGGCAAGGCCGTTGGCAAGCGAACCGTCCTGCACTCCCGCAGCCAGCGTCTCGGCGTATTGCCGCACCCAGAACGGCTGCTCGGCGGCCTCGGCGGCCTCGACGACCTGGCCCAACAAGGCAGCCTGCTCCTCCGCCAGCTTTTTCCGACCGTCGGCGTCGACCCCGGACATCTTGGCCTCCAAGTCGCGGAGCTTGGCCAAGTAGGGCTTGAGCCGTTCACTCGACTGGGAACCGACATCGGCCTGCTGGACGGCATTCGCCCGGGGCGTGAAGAAACCGACCGCTTCCGCCACCGCGCCCTGATCGCCCGACACTTGCGGCGCCGCCACCGGCCGCCATGCGTCTCCGCATTTCACCAACGATCCGACGAAGATCTGACCATTCTGCTGTCCCTGTTCGACGATCGACATCACGTTGTCGTAGGCGAGCACGTCCTTGGAGACTCCCTCGCTTCCGGCTGGCAGTGTGCCAGCCGGCTGGGGCGTCATCATCGTGCTCCACTTCGCCCCGGGGCCGAGCTGCTTCTGGGAGGCGGCGACACGGGTAAACTCAGCGGGAGCAGCTGCCACACGGCCGACCAACTCGCCGAGCAACTGACCCTCGAAACCGGCGGCCTCCAGATCGGCCTTGGTGGGCAGAAGCCGCTGAAACGCCGCGACGTCGCGTGACTTGACCGCCTCCACCAATTCCCTGCACACCTCCTCGGGGGAAATCACCTTCCATACGTCAAGCACGCCATTTTCGTCCTCATCGATGCCCCACCGACTGCCGGCCGAGTTGAGCCACCGGGACTGGTCGACCTTGGCATTGTGATTGGAGTCGATGTCGCGAAAGACCTCGATGCCGTCCTTGTAGTAGCTCCACCGATCGACGACGCGGTCGGCGTTGGTGTCGGCGAAGACACGCAGCATCTCGCCCGTCGCCGCGCGGACCACGAACGCCGAGGCGCCGTTCGACTTTTCCGTGGCGATCGTGGCACTCTTCGCCGCCTCCCCCTCCGGCCGGTCGTAGTCGACGTCTTTCTGGCTGGGACGGAGGCCGAGGGCGTATTCCACCGTGGGGCCGGCGGCCTGCAGGCCGGCCGGAAGGATCGCCAGGCAGAGGCAGCCGGCAGCCCACATGGCAGCCGTGGTCGGCAACGAGCGGGACAGACCCCCGTGGCAAAACAGCGTTCGGAAGGCAGCGACGCAGATCCGCGACATGATCACATTCCTCTCTGGTTGGAGTATCGCCACAACGTAGCCGGAACGCCCTGCTGCGCCTGCCCCATTTTTCAGCCCCTTCAGCCGACCGGCGGGACGCCCACCACCCCTTTGAAATCGCCCGGGGTGCATCTACACTTCCTGACAGCGGTTTCGAGCTCCGGTCCCGTCTGGAACCGGCCCTCCGTTGCGCGCGTAGCTCAGTTGGTTAGAGCGCTACCCTGATAAGGTAGAGGTCCCAAGTTCGAATCTTGGCGCGCGCATTTCCTGTCGGCTTGGCTTGGCTTACTTTGTCCGCGGACCCGCCGCGGAGGATTTCGTCCGCGGACCCGCCGCGGAGGATTTCGTCCGCGGACCCACCGCGGAGGATTTCGTCCGCGGACCCGCCGCGGAACAGTCGTCCGCGGACCCGCCGCGGAGGCTGCGGGGACGTAGCTCAATTGGGAGAGCACCGCCTTTGCAAGGCGGGGGTTGAGGGTTCGATCCCCTTCGTCTCCATCTTCACCACCACGCCCGACGGGCCATCCCGGCCTCGTCGGG
>JBILWX010000063.1:0-21112 GCA_044369655.1 Pirellulales bacterium | reverse complement strand
CGACGTCCACCTCGATTGCGTCCTCGAGGAAGCGGTCGATGAGCACCGGTTGCCCCTGCGCCACCGCGAAGGCCTCGGCCACGTAACGCTCGAACTGCACCTGGTCGTAGCAGATTTCCATGGCCCGGCCGCCGAGCACGAAGCTGGGCCGCACCAGCGACGGAAAGCCGATCCGCGCCACTTCGCGGCGGGCCTGCTCCAGCGTCCGCGCGATGCCGCTGGCGGGCTGCTTGAGCCCCAGCCGGTCGAGCAGTTCGCGAAACTTCTCCCGGTCCTCCGCCATCTCGATGGTATCGACGCTCGTGCCGATGATCGGCAGGCCGGCGGCGAAGAGTGCCCGGGCGAGGTTCAGCGGCGTCTGGCCGCCGAGCTGCACGATCACGCCGTCGGGCTCGATGCGGTCGGCGATATTGAGCACGTCCTCGCAGGTGAGCGGCTCGAAGAAGAGCATGTCGCTCGTGTCGTAGTCGGTGCTCACGGTCTCCGGGTTCGAGTTGACCATCACGCTTTCGATGCCCATCTCACGGAGCGCGAAGCTCGCGTGGCAGCAGCAGTAGTCGAACTCGATGCCCTGCCCGATGCGGTTGGGGCCGCCGCCGAGGATCATCACGCGCTTCTTGCCCGGTTCTTTCGGCCGCGCTTCGTCCTCTTCTTCCCAGGTCGAGTAGTAGTAGGGCGTCTGGGCCTCGAACTCGGCGGCACAGGTGTCGACCGACTTGTAGGTGGCCACGATCCCGCGGCGTTTGCGGTCTTCGCGGATCTCGAGTTCGGAGGCGCCGAGCATCACGGCCAGCTGCCGGTCGGAGAATCCCGCCTGCTTGGCATGCCGCAGCAGGCCGTCGTCGATCGCCGCCAGCGTTCCCACCGTGCGGATCAGGCTCTCGATCTCCACGATCTGCTGGAGCTGGTCGAGGAACCAGCGGTCGATGGCGGTGAGTTCGTGGATCTCCTCGACCGTCATCCCCGCCTTGATCGCATAGCGGAGATACCAGACGCGGTCGGGATCGGCCGTGGCCACGCGCGCGCGGATGTCGTCGAGCGACGGTTCGGCGGCGGTGCCCCAGAGATCCTTGCCGTCGCAGCCGAAGCCGAAGCTGCCCACTTCCAGGCCGCGGAGCGCCTTCTGGAAGGCCTCCTTGAACGTGCGGCCGATCGCCATCGTCTCGCCCACGCTCTTCATCTGCGTGGTGAGCCGGCTGTCGGCCTCGGGGAATTTCTCGAAGGCGAACCGCGGCACCTTGACGACGACGTAGTCGATCGAAGGCTCGAAGCAGGCCTTCGTCCGGCGCGTGATGTCGTTGGGCAGTTCGTGGAGCCGCCAGCCGACCGCCAGCTTGGCAGCGATCTTGGCGATCGGGAAGCCGGTGGCCTTGCTGGCCAGCGCGCTCGACCGGCTGACGCGGGGATTCATCTCGATCACGATCATCCGGCCGGTCTGCGGGTGCACGGCGAACTGGATGTTCGAGCCGCCGGTCTCGACGCCGATCGCCCGGATGACGGCGAAACTGGCGTCGCGCATCCGCTGATACTGCCGGTCGGTGAGCGTCAGCGCCGGGGCGACGGTGATCGAGTCGCCGGTGTGCACGCCGCAGGGGTCGAAGTTTTCGATGGAGCAGATCACGACGGCGTTGTCGTCCGCGTCGCGCATCACCTCCATCTCGTATTCCTTCCAGCCGAGGATCGATTCCTCGACGAGCACCTCGCCGATCGGCGAGAGGTCGAGGCCCCGCTGCACCTTCTGGTCGAACTCTTCGCGGTTGAAGGCGATGCCGGAGCCCGAGCCGCCGAGCGTGAAACTGGGCCGGATGACGGCGGGCAGGCCGATCTCGGAGAGCACCTCGCGGGCTTCGGCAAGCGTCTTCACGATCCGCCCGCGGCAGGTGTCGAGGCCGATCTTCCGCATCGTCTCCTTGAAGATTTCGCGATCCTCGCCGCGGCGGATCGCCTCGGCCCGGGCGCCGATCATCTCCACCCCGTGCTTGGCCAGCACGCCGTGGCGTTCCAGTTCCAGGGCGAGATTGAGGGCCGTCTGGCCGCCGAGCGTCGGCAGCACGGCGTCGGGCTTCTCGACCTCGATCACCTTCTCGAGCATCTGCCAGGTGAGCGGCTCGATATAGGTGCGGTCGGCCGTGCCCGGGTCGGTCATGATCGTGGCCGGATTCGAATTCACGAGCACGACACGGTAGCCGTCCTCGCGAAGGGCCTTGCAGGCCTGGGTGCCGGAATAGTCGAATTCGCAGGCTTGGCCGATGACGATGGGCCCGGAACCGATGAGCAGAATCGTGTGGAGATCGTCGCGGCGGGGCATGGAAAAACCTGAGGTGCGCGCAAAACTGCCACAGGGTAGCATTCCGACCGCCCAGGCTTCAACGAACAGCTACAATCCTCGCAGTCCGCATCGTTTCTCACCCGCTTCTCACCGCCATCGGGATGCTTTCGCCATGTCCATCGCCACCCCCGCGCTCGATGCCCTCCGCGACACGCTCCCCGACGAACTCAAGGACATCCGCCTCAATCTTTCCAGCGTCCTCGCCGGCGAAAACCTGCAGTCGACGCAGGCGATCGGCGTGGCCCTCGCAGCCGCCGCCTTCGTGCGGTGCCGACCGCTCGCCGGGGCTCTTGCGGCGGATCTCCAGGCCGCCGACGCCGCCACCGCCGGTCCCGTGATCTCCGACGCCACCGCCGCCGCCGGCCTGATGGCGATGAACACCGTCTACTACCGCTTTCGCCACATGCTCGGCAAGGAGAGCTACGAGGCCCGCCCCCCGAGGCTCCGCATGAGCCGCATGGCGCAGCCGGCGACCAACAAGGCCGATTTCGAGCTCATGAGCCTGGGCTGCGCGGCGCTGGCCGGCTGCGAACTCTGCATCAAGAATCACGAGGCCAGCCTCGTGAAACTGGGCGTGAGCGAGGAGGCTTGCCACGACGCCGTCCGCATCGCCGCCGTGATCAACGCCGTCGCCTGCGGCCTGCCGGCGTGAGTCAGCCACCAAGCTCGCGCAGGTAGTCGAGCGTGTAGATACCGCTCGAGTGGCCGTCGGAGAATTCGATCGAATAGGCGTATTGGCCCACGGGCTTCATGCCGGCGATCGTCAGCGGCGCCACCTCCTCGGGTTTCAGTACCGGCAACAGGGCCGGCACGGCGGGCTGCGCCCGCTGCTCGCGGCAGGTCGCGCAGGGGCAGGCGTCCCGGAGGAGCCGGGGCGAATAGGTGCCCGTGGCACCGTCGCTCCACGCGATCTCGATGCCGCCGTGATCGATCCGTCGGATGGATTGCGGGGTGGCCTGCGTCATGGTCACGTTTCTCCTGGCCGCATGCGGCGGTGGTCGACGATGCGTCGCCCCTTGCCCTCGAACCGCGGCAGGCTGCCCGCAGGGACGACGACCACATCCACCCGCAACCCGAGCCGCACCTGCAGTTCACGGGCCACCCGCTCGGGGGCGGCCAGACGATCCTCTATTTCTAACTTCAACACGTCAAGGCTTTCGTACGTGGTGACCGTGACCCGGTATTCGACGATCTCGGGAAAGCTGCGGACGATGTCGTCGATCGCCCCCGGAAAGATGTTCACGCCACGAACCACGAGCATGTCGTCGGCACGGCCGAGGATGCCTCCCTCGAGCCGCACCCAGGGGGAGGCACCGGCCGCGGTCTCGGCAGGCGTCGACCACAGCGGCCGCACGAGATCACCGGTGCGGTAGCGAATGACGGGAGCCCCCAGGCGACCGAGCGTCGTGATCACCAGTTCCGACAGCTCGCCCGGTCCGGCCGGCCGGCCTGTCTCCACGCTCAGGAACTCGGGATGAAACCAGGGCTCGATCACGTGGAGGCCGCGGCCCGCCAGATCGCCCACGCCCCACGGCCCCACCTCGGTCGCACCGGCATGATCGAGCAGATCCGCCCCCCATGCCTCACGAATCCTCGATCGCACGGCAGGGATCGAGCCGCCGGGCTCGCCTGCCACGATCACCAGACGAATCGGGAACTGCTCGAGGTCGAGCTTGTGTTCGGCCGCGACCTCCGCAAGGTGCATCGCGTAGCTCGGCGTGGCCACGAGCACCGTCGCGCCGAGCGTTCGCGCGAGTTGGAGCCGCGCAAGCGTCGTCATGCCTCCGGTGGGAATCGCCATCGCCTGCCGGGAGACCACCGCGTCGAAACAGCTCCAAAACCCGGCATACGGTCCGAACGAGGACGCCACGAGCACCCGATCGCCCGGCCGCACGCCACCGCGATCGAGGATCGCCTCCCAGCACGCCATCCACCACGCCCAGTCCTCCGCCGTGTCGAACACCGGCAGGGGCCGGCCATGCGTGCCGCTCGTCTGGTGAAACCGCACGTAGCGATCGCGGGTCCAGGTGAGATTCCCGGGGCCACCGGCCGCGGCGGCCGCCTCGACGAGCTCCTCCTTGAACGTGAAGGGCCAGTCGGCCAACGCCTCGAGCGTCGGGATGTCCGGCGACACGCGCGCGAGCTTGGCGGCATAGAACCGGTTGTGCGGCAGGATCGCCCGCACGAGCCCGCGCAGCCGCTCGAGCTTGAGCGAGTCGAGCTCGTCGCGGGCGACCGACGCGGCTACGTGTGGATCGGCTGGCATCATGGCATTATGCCACGGATGAACTACTGAGGTCGGGGGTGCCCACGCCCCGTCGCCGGACGCTCGTTGCGCCCATCCTGGGCTGCACTCGCTCGATGCTGACTGCGCTCCGGCATCCTGCCTGCGCTGGTCAGCAACGCCGGCTCCCGGGGCATGGCCACCCCCTTACGCGATTTCTGAAGCAGTTGTCGGGGCAGCCGGGATCGGCGGAAGCTCGAGGAGCTGGCTGTACGAAAAACACGACATCGTGTCGTTTTTTCTTGGCAAACGCAGTTTGCTGGTGCTGCGCATGGCATCCTGCCATGCAGGCAGAAGTGGCAGCCGGGATCGGCGGAAGCTCGAGGAGCTGGCTGTACGAAAAACACGACATCGTGTCGTTTTTTCTTGGCAAACGCAGTTTGCTGGTGCTGCGCATGGCATCCTGCCATGCAGGCAGAAGTGGCAGCCGGGATCGGCGGAAGCTCGAGGAGCGTTAGGCGTATCCTCGCCGTAGCGACGAGACTTCTGCCGTCCCGGCGGTGCAAACCAGTTGACGCTCTTACAGCCCCGGGATGCCCTGGGACGGCGCGTTCTGCAGCGGCAGCTGGAGCCCCTGCAGTGGCGACGGAGATGGAGGAGGCAGGATCATCCCGCCGCCCGGTGGTGGCAGTTGCTGGGGCGCCGGAACGAACTGCGGGGGCGGTGCCGGAATCGGCTGGGCGACGACCGGCTGCTGCACGACGGGGACCGGTGGCGGGGCGGGCAGGCTGCCGGCGGACAATCGCGCCTGCTCCGCACGGGCGACGACCGACTCCGGCGGAATCGACGCCGTGTTCGTCATGGCGAGGTCGACCACCCGTTCATCCCGAATCTCCCAGGGCCAGAGGTTTTCCGTGACGAAGTCGAGCGGAAAGACCTCGTACCACGGAATCGGAAACGGCTGTCGTACCGTCAGTGTTTCGTATCCGTCCTTGACGAGCCGGATCTTTCGCGTGCCGTAATAGATGAAGTCGGTCGACACCGGCGTGGTGCCGATCTGGTAGTCGTCGACGTAGACGAGGGCCCCCGGCGGATTGCTGCGAATCGTCATCCGCCGCTGCACGCAGCCGGTGGCCGGCGTCAGCGCCGTCATGACCAGCAGGCATGCCCACATGCCGGCAGCATGCCGGCCGGACGGTCGGGTTCCGGGATTCATGGCTTTTCTGGCAGTCATGGGGCAGGGTCCTCCGCGGCCGAATCCAGCGGCCGAAACCTTAGAATTCCGACCTGACCGTCGCCAGACCAGCCGGGCCTTGCGTATTTCCCCCCGCCAATCATGTCTCGCCCGGGCCACGCTGTCCGGCTAGAATCCGCTCTTTTCCGCCCCCCGGCCCGAGGCACGCCGACCCGTGGGAAAAGTCACGAGCCTGCTCTCCTGCGACCGCACCGACATCGGTCGCCGCCGCTCGAGCAATCAAGACGCCAAGGCCGTGCTGACGGCGACACCGCAGCAGTTCCGCACCCGCGGCTGGCTGTTCATGGTGGCCGACGGCATGGGGGCCCATGCCGCGGGCGAGTTGGCCAGCGCCATGGCCGCCGACCGCGTGCCGCGGATCTACGCGCAACGCTGCGAGTTCTCCCCGCCGCTCGCCCTGCGGCGCAGCCTCGAACAGGTCAACGCCGAGATCAACGCGAAGGGGGAGAGCGGTTTCGAGTTCAAGGGGATGGGCACGACCTGCACGACGCTCGCGCTGCTCCCGCGGGGCGCGATCATCGGCCACATCGGCGACAGCCGCTGCTACCGCATCCGGGGCCGCACGATCGAACAGTTGTCGCGCGACCACTCGCTCGTCTGGGAATTGGAAACGGCCGGCGGCATGTCCCGCGAGCAGGCCGCCGACGCTGCGCCCAAAAACATCATCACGCGCTCCATGGGCCCCCACCCCCAGGTCGACGTCGACCTGGAGGGGCCGTTTCCGGTGTCGGCCGGCGACACCTTCCTGCTCTGTAGCGACGGTCTCTCGGGACAAGTCACCGACGAGGAGATCGGACTGCTCGCCGCCGAGTTCGAACCGCAGGAGGCGGTGGCCGCCTTGATCGGCCTGGCACTGGTGCGCGGCGCCCCCGACAATGTCACCGTCGTCGTCGCACGGGCCGGCGAGGAGGAGGCTTCCAAGCCTTCGCGAAAGGATGACGCGTGGCCGCTCAGCGAGGAGGCCGCCTCGACGCAGCAGCAGACCAAACGATCGTGGTTGGCGCTGGCGATCGGCGCCGCATGCCTGCTGGGCGCGCTCATGTTCAACCCGCTCAGCGAGCTCACGAGGACCATCTGCGAGAAATCGGAGGAGATGAAGGCGATCTGCCTCTTCGGCAGCATGGGGCTGCTGCTGGCGGCGATCGGCTCGCTCCTCTTCGCCGTCTCCGGATTGCTCTCCCGTCCATCACGTGGACGGATGCTCGGCCCGGGCGACTTCCTCGGCAAGGGTCCGTACCGCCGCTACGACGCCACGCCGACCGCACGGCTGATCGAGGGGATCGTGACGAGCATCGACAGCGCTGCGGAGCATCTCTCTGTCGCCGATCGTGAGCGGACGGCGGCAATCGTGGTGCGGGCGCGGCAGCATGCCGCCGACGGAGCCTTCCACGAGGCCGTGACGGCCGCCGCCGAAGCCATCGCCATCCACACCCGAGCCGTCGAGTCTGCACGGGGCGACGAAACGAGCCGCATGCCGTCCCGAGTGCCCCCTGCCCCGCACGCCTGACCCGCCGCACCGATGAAGATCATCACCCGCTACGTGCTGAGCGAACTGCTCCAGGTGTTTCTCGTGGCCCTCTCCGCGCTCACGCTCTTCATGCTCGTCGTGGGGCTGGTCAAGGAAGCCCAGCAACAGGGGCTGGGGATGATGCAGATTATCGCCCTCGTTCCCTACGTGCTGCCGGAAGCGATGCGGTTCGCCGTGCCGGGCACGATGCTGTTCGCCGTGGCGAGCGTATTCGGGAGGATGTCGGCGTCCAATGAGATCACGGCCCTGAAGGCCGCGGGCATCACGCCGCTGGCGGTGATCTGGCCGGCGGCGATGCTGGCCGTCGTCGTCAGCCTGGTGTCGGTGTGGCTCAACGACGTCGCCGTCTCCTGGGGACGGGACGGCGTGCGCCGCGTGGTCATCGGGAGCGTCGAGGAGATCATCTACGGCCGCTTGCGGCAGCAGCGGTCGTACAGCACGTCGCAACTCTCGATCAACGTCAAGGGTGTCGATGGCCGGCGGCTCATCCGCCCCACGCTCTCGTTCCAGCCGGGCGGCTCGAGTCCGCCGGTGACGGTGTCGGCTGCCGAGGCCTCGCTTCGCGCCGACGCGACCGCCGGGACGCTCACGATCACCTGCCGGGACGGCACCGTGCACGTGGGCGACGTGAAGGCGGTGTTTCCCGATACGATCGAGCGGGTCGTGCCGCTCGATGCCGTCAGTCGGAAGGGAAGCACCTCGACGAGCCCTTCCGAAATCGCCATGGCCGATTTCCCCAAGGCCCGGGCCGACCAGGTCGCCAGGATCGACCAGTTCGAACAGGTGGCGTCGGGGAAGATCGCGATGGGAATCCTCACCGGAAGGATGGAGCAGACGGTGCCCGCCGCCGTCGAACCTGACCGGCAGCAGGCGACCGCGGCTCGGTCCCGGCTCACGCGGATCATCATGGAACCTTGGAGGCGGTGGGCCAACGGCTTCAGCTGCCTCTGCTTCGTGCTGGTGGGCGCGCCGATGGCGATCCGCATGCGGAATGCCGACTTCCTGACCAGCTTCTTTCTTTGCTTCCTGCCGATCCTCCTCGTCTACTACCCCGTCTTCATGCTGGGCGTCTCCCGCGTGAAATCGGGCTCGCTGCCGGCGCCGGCGGTCTGGATGGGGAACGTGCTCGTCGTACTCTGGGGCCTGTGGCTGCTCCGCAGCGTCATCCGCCGGTGAAGCTGGCGAGGGCGGCGAAGAGCCGCCGTCTCGGCGGAAGTCTCGCCGATCCCCGCTCGTCCTCATCCGGCTCCTTTTCCATCCGGATGTTTTCTGGCAGACTTTTGCCACCCAACCCCGTCTCCAAGGAGCATCACATGTCCCGTCCCGTTACCCTGTTCACCGGCCAGTGGGCCGACATGCCGATCGAAGACCTCGCCCGCAAGGCCCGTGAGTTTGGCTATGGCGGACTCGAACTCGCCTGCTGGGGCGACCACTTCGACGTCACCCGGGCCCTCGAGGAGAGCGGCTACTGCGCCGCGAAGCGTGACACGCTCGAGCGGAACGACCTCTCGGTCTACGCCATCTCCAATCACCTCGTGGGTCAGGCTGTCTGCGACCGCATCGACGAGCGGCACAAGTCGATCCTGCCGCCGCACGTTTGGGGCGACGGCGATCCTGCCGGCGTCAACAAGCGGGCAGCCGAGGAGATGAAACGCACCGCCCGCGCCGCCCAGAAGCTCGGCGTGTCGGTGGTCAACGGCTTCACCGGCTCGAGCATCTGGCATCTCCTCTATTCGTTCCCGCCCGTGCCCGAATCGATGCTGAGTGCCGGGTTTCAGGAGTTCGCCGATCGCTGGCACCCGATCCTCGACGTGTTCGCGGAGTGCGGCGTGCGGTTCGCGCTCGAGGTGCACCCGACGGAAATCGCCTTCGACACGATCACGGCACAGCGGGCGCTCGAGGCGATCGGTCGCCGCGAGGAGTTCGGCTTCAACTTCGACCCCAGCCATCTCCACTGGCAGGGCGTCGATTCGGTCGATTTCATCCGCACGTTCCACGACCGCATCTATCACGTCCATGTGAAGGACGCCGTCACGCTCTTGAACGGCCGCACCGGCATCCTCGGCAGCCACCTCAACTTCGGCGATCCGCGTCGCGGCTGGGACTTCCGTTCGCCGGGCCGTGGTGGCGTGGACTTCGAGGAGATCATCCGCGCCCTCAACCAGATCGGCTACGAGGGCCCGCTCTCGGTGGAGTGGGAGGATTGCGGCATGGACCGCGAGCACGGTGCCGCCGAGGCCTGCGAGTTCGTGCAGCAGCTCGATTTCGCCCCGAGCCGACGGCAGTTCGACTCGGCGTTTGCCGAGGAGAGCTGATCCGCGGCATGACAGGCGTGGGAAGGCCATGGAGGGCTTCTCGCGCGATCGATGGTGCCTCCGGTCAGGATTTGCCGCCATGCGCTCGCTCGAACGTCGCCGTGCATTCGGGCTGCTGGCGGTGGCGGCCTGCATGCTCGTCGCCCCGTGGCCGCGACGGGGCTGGACGGCGGATGACACCACCACGAAGCCGGTCGCCCAGATCGACGCGGAGTGGACGGCCGCCGCCACCGGTCTGGTGCGCCGATGCGAGGCTGGTGGCCACGGTCAACTCGCGGCCCTGATCACCGGCTGGCACCTGCCCGACGAATTCGACCGGCAGTTCATCCTGGCCGTTCCCGCCGCCGCGCCGCAGGCCATGCCGCCCGCGTGGATCGACTCGCCCGCAGAGGAGGCGATCTGGAACGATTTCCTGGCGGCACGGCGCTCCCGCGCCGCCGATACGTTCGCCCTCGCCGTCGCCGCCGGCCGCACGCAGCAGATTCCCGCCCGCGGCGCGACCGCGGGGCAGCCTGTGCGCGGACCGCAGACCGCGGAGGCCATCCGACTCCTCTACCGGACGCTCCGCGACGACCCCGATCACGAGCGGGCCAGGGAGGCGGGGGGCTGGGTGAAGCGGCAGGGAGCGTGGGTATGGCCGGAGACCGCCAGGCGGCTCGACAAGGGGGAGGAATATTCCGCCGCGTTCGGCTGGCTGCCGCAGGGGCGACAACAGCGTTACCGCGAAGGCGATCGCTACGAGCAGGGCCGCTGGACGAAGGCCGTCGCCGAATCCACCGCAGGCGATTCACCGCCCCGCAGCACGCCACCGCGGAAGCCGCGAGACCGTGACAAGCAGGGCAGGAAGTTCGCCTCCGATCACTGGCTCATCACCACGACCGCCGGCGAGCAGGCGGCCGCGAATCTGGCGGCCCAACTCGAAGACACCCACGCGGCGTGGCTGCAGGTGTTTGGCGGTTTTCAGTACGAGCCGGCAGAGTGGGAGCAGCGACTGGAGGGCCGTGGCCGGCCCAAGGGACTCGACCCCTTCATGGCCACGCTCGTCGCCAACCGGCAGGACTATATCGCGGCGCTCGAACCGCTCGAGCCCGCGATCGCACGCACGCTGGGCATCTACTGGACCCCGACGCACACCGCCTGGTTCTTCGAGGGCGAGGGGCAGGAAGCCACGACGGTGCATCACGAGGCCACGCACCAACTCTTCGCCGAGAAGCGCCGCACCAGCCCGCTGGCCGGCGAGCGTTGCGGCTTCTGGGCCATCGAAGCGGTGGCCTGCTACATGGAGAGCCTCGCGCCGACCGCGTGGGGCTGGACGGTGGGCGGTCGCGACGCCGGGCGGGCGCCGATGGCACGGGAGCGGCTGATCGAGGACGGCTTTCACGTGCCTCTGGCAGAGCTGACGGCTCTTGGCCGACGTGATTTTCAGGCCGACGACCGGCTGCCCCAGATCTACAGCGAGATCTCCGGACTCGCCGACTTCTTCATGAACGGCCGAAAGGGGGCGTATCGCGAGGCCTTCCTCGAATACCTCGCCCGCATCTATACCGGCACGGTCAACGCCGACACGCTTGCCCGCCTCTGCCGGAAGGGCTATTCCGAACTGGACGACGAATACCGGCAGCACATGGCACGGTGAGCCCGCGTGCCGGCCGCCGGAGAGCGGACGTGGAAACCGGCTCGTCCGCCGCGTTTGACGGCGATTCCGGCGGGCTTCTACACTGCCCCCCAATCACCACACGTCCAACGAGTCTTCTGGAGAAGAGGTTCCATGGCTGCACCGTCCGCCCCCGCTGCGCGTCCGCCCCACGCCACCGATATCGATCGGCTGGCGATCGACACGATCCGCACCCTCTCGATGGACGCCGTCGAGGCCGCCAAGAGCGGCCATCCCGGCACGCCGATGGCGCTGGCGCCCGTGGCCTACACCGTGTGGAAGGATTTCCTGCGATACGACCCGGCCGATCCCGTCTGGCCCAACCGCGACCGCTTCGTGCTCTCCTGCGGCCATGCGTCGATGCTGCTCTATTCGCTCATTCATCTGGCGGGCATCCGCCGCGCCGCTTCGCATGGTGGTTCCGCTGCCACCGAGCCGGCGGTCTCGCTCGATGCGATCAAGAAGTTCCGCCAACTCGACAGCGTCTGCGCGGGGCATCCCGAGCACCACATGACCTCCGGCATCGAGACCACCACGGGCCCGCTCGGCCAGGGCTGCGGCAACTCCGTCGGTATGGCGATGGCCTCGCGGTGGCTGGCCGCCCACTACAACACGCCGGGCCACGTGGTCTTCGACTACGACACCTACGTGCTCTGCAGCGACGGTGACCTGATGGAGGGCGTGGCCGCCGAGGCCGCCTCTCTCGCCGGACACCTCGGCCTCGCGAATCTCTGCTGGATCTACGACGACAACTCGATCACGATCGAAGGCGAGACGCATCTCGCCTTCAGCGAGAATGTGGCGAAGAAATTCGAAGGGATGGGCTGGCGGGTGGAGCACGTGGCCGATGCCAACGACACCGCCAGCCTGAAGCAGGCCCTGCAGGCCTTCAAGGGCGAGCAGCACAAGCCGACGCTCGTGATCGTGAAGAGCGTGATCGGCTACGGGGCGCCAAAGAAGGCGGGCTCGCACGAGGCGCACGGAGCGCCCCTGGGGGCCGACGAGATCAAGGGGACCAAGGCGGCCTACGGCTGGCCGGCCGACGCGCAGTTCCTCGTTCCTCCGGAGGTGCCCGAACAGTTCGCGAAGACCATGGGGGCCCGCGGTCACAAGGCCCGCGAGTCATGGCGGCAGACGGTGGCCGATCAGGCCAAGGCGCACGCCGCGCTGGCCGCCGAGCTGGCAGGTTTCCTCGCCGGCAGCCTGCCGGCTGGATGGGAGTCGGCCATCCCCTGCTTCCCGGCCGACGCCAAGGGGCTCGCCAGCCGCGTGTCGAGCGGCAAGGTGATCCAGGCGCTGAGCGCGGCAGTCCCCTGGTTCCTCGGCGGTTCGGCCGACCTGGCACCTTCGACCATGACACTCGTGCCCGGGGCGGGCGACTTCGGGCCGGGCTCCTTCTCCGGTCGAAACTTCCACTTCGGCATCCGTGAACATGGCATGGCGTCGGCCTGTAATGGCATGGCCTTGTCCGGCCTGCGGCCCTACTGCGCCACCTTCTTCGTTTTCCTCGACTACCTCAAGCCTTCCCTGCGGCTCTCCGCGATCGGCAATCTGGGCGTGATCTACGTGCTCACGCACGATTCGATCGGCCTGGGCGAGGACGGCCCCACGCATCAGCCGATCGAACAGCTCGCCAGCGCCCGTGCCGTGCCGGGACTGAGCGTGTTTCGACCGGCCGACGCCAACGAAGTTGCGGAGACCTACCGGGCCGTGATCAGGCGAGCCGACCGGCCCGCCGTGATCGTGCTCTCTCGTCAGAATCTCCCCACGCTCGACCGGGCCAATTACGGCTCGGCCGCCGGCGTCGCCAAGGGCGCCTACGTGCTGAAGGACGCCGCCGACGGCAAGCCGCAGTGCATCCTGATCGGCACCGGCAGCGAGGTGCCGATCTGCCTGGAGGCCGCCGAGAAGCTGGCCGCGGAAGGCGTGCAGGCCCGGGTCGTGAGCATGCCGAGCTGGGATCACTTCGAGGAGCAGGACGAGGCCTACCGGGAGAGCGTGCTCCCGAAGGCGATCACCGCGAGGGTCGCCTGCGAGGCGGCCTGTGGCTTTGGCTGGGATCGTTGGATCGGCCCGCGGGGCCGCTTCGTGGGCATGACGAGCTTCGGTGCATCGGGTCCGGCCCCCGCGCTCTACAAGCACTTCGGCATCACGGCCGAGGCGATCGCCACCGCCGCGAAGCAATCGATCGCGGCGCGATAGGACCCCGCGATAGGCCCCCGCTAGGGCTGGTCGTGCGAGTCGCCGATGACGGCATCTTCTTCGTCGATGCAGGCCGCGACGTTGCCATCGTGATTCTTGAAGAGATGGTCCTCCCGGTGCAGCTCGCCGGGGGGAAGCCGCTTCACGTGACCATCCTCGAAGAGGATGTGATGAATTCCGTCGGGGTGGTTGCTGCTCCGTTCGTCCCCGTCATCCGGAGCATCGGCCATGAGTGGATGATGGGCTCGACGCCGATCGCGGTTTGGCTGCAGCTTGCCTGACGCATCGCGATGGCCGAGCGTGTAACCGTAGTCGCCTCCCATCGTCCGTACCATCTCCTCGAACTGCGGCGTGCCGATGGCCGCGTTGAGTTCCTCGAGCGTCGGGACGCGGAAGGTTCCGCTGCGGGAAAGCGCCGTATCCGGACAGATGAGCGTGCCGTCGTCGGCCACCAATCGCTGGTCCGAGACGAGCGTGGGGGCGTAGAGCCCTGCCCGCGACAGCGGCCCCGAGTCGGGTGGCGTGGGGAAGACGCGATGCGCATCGGCATAGCCCTGCAGCGCCCCCGATGTTTTCAGAAGGTTCCGCTCCGCCCGCCGGGCGCGGGCCTGCGCGATGGAGTCGAGCAGCAGCGGCGCCACGAGCACGCAGGCGGCCAGCGCCGTGGCGGCCATGATCGCCCGATCGACCCATGCCCGGCCGCCACGTCTCCGCGGCGGCGAATCCTCCGCCGAGAGGCCTTTCGGCATCGGCAACGGACGGCTGGCCGAAGCCCGGGCCGCCGAGTCCTGTTCCGCGATGAAACGCAACGTGCGCCCCGCCAGACCGGCGGGTGCCGGCATGCTTTCGCGATCCCCTGCCAGCGGCCGCAACGCCAGCCGCAGCCGATCGAGATCCTGCCGCAGCGCCGGTCCGCGGTGCGGATCGGCGAGCGCCGCTTCAACCTGTTTTGCCTCGGAAGGTTCGAGGGCCCCCAGCAGGTGGCCGACAAGATCTTCTCGCATGGGAAATACTCACATCATTCGTGATTCACGACGAACCTTCAGTGGGGCGTCAGGTTCGTTTTGCTTGCTTGTTCTTACACGTGTTCTGGTCTTGTTCTGTTGGTCTTGTCCGTGCGTGGTTCACCGTTCGCGGCCGCTTTCCTGCCACGATTCATTGAGTTTGAGCAGGGCGGCATGCAGTCGGCTCTTCACGGTTCCCACCGGAATGCCGAGCACATCCGCCGCCTCGCGATATTTCATGCCCTGGTGATAGACGAGAATCAGGGCGCTCTTGAGCGGATCGGGGAGTTCCTCGACCGCCGACCGCACCCAGTTTTTCGCCTCCTCCTCCTCCATCTTTTGGTCGGCAGTCGTGTCCCGACCGGCCAGCATCTCGACGAGGGCACCGACGTCGTCATTTCCGCCCGTGCGATGATCGAGGCTCACCATCCGGTGACGACGATTGCGACGCTGGGCATCGATGGCTTGGTTGGTGGCGATCGTGTAGAGCCAGGGTCTGAACCGCCGGCCGTCCTCGAAATTCTCCCGCTTCAGGTGGACCTGCAAAAAAGTGGCCTGAAAGACATCCTCCGCCATCTCCGCACTACCGAGGTAGCGACGGAGGTAGCTGAACAATTCACGTTCGTACCGGTGCACGAGCGACTCGAACGCGGCCGCATCGTCCCCGGTACGAAACCGACCGATCAATTCCTCATCGGTCGGCCCCGCCCCATGACTCAACGACTCGACGGCCGAACCGCCGCCGGACCGGCTATCGTGTGCTGAACTGGAGTGGGAATCGTGCAAATCCATCGGTGATACGCAGGCCGGCCCGAGAAGGTTCAACGCACAGGAAGCAACGACCAGTTCGCCCGGCGACCCCCGTGGAGGCAGACCGCCCGGTCCCGAGTATAGCCGCCAAACAGGGGGTCATGGGGAAATCCGCACCGGGATGGCACGGGATCGACGAACCCCGGGAGGCAGCGGTCTCGGCGCCCGGATTTGACTTTTTTGCCCCTTGGGCCGACATTCCGGCACCACGGTATTCGCTCCCATGCCGCCCGCCGCGGCCCTTTGGCACGACCACACCCCATGGGACGTCCTCCACGCCACCCCCAGGTGACCGCCTACCGGTGGGCCGCCCCAGGCGACATCAACGCTTTTTTCGGCCTATCGCTCGACAATTTGGCCGATTTGGTGCTGGCCGTTTCGCTGTTGGCGGCCGTGTTCGACTACCCGGCCCAGTTCGCGCTCTCCCACTTCGTGCCGGGCACGGCGGTGGGCGTGGTGGTGGGCGACCTGATCTTCACCTGGATGGCCTTCCGGCTGGCCCGGCGGACCGGACGATCCGACATCACCGCCATGCCGCTGGGACTCGACACGCCGAGCACGTTCGGCATGGTCTTCTTCGTGCTGGGGCCGGCGTACGCGGCGTCGCTCGCCGGCGGCATGGACCGCGATGCCGCCGCCCGGCATGCCTGGCACGTCGGCATGTGTGCCATCGTCGCCAGCGGCATCTTCAAGGTGCTCTGCAGTTTCGTGGCCGGTCCCATCCGCCGGCTCGTGCCCCGGGCGGGTCTGCTCGGCAGCCTGACGGCGATCGCGTTGGCCTTGATCACCTTCCTGCCGCTGATCGAGATCTTCGGCTCACCGCTGGTGGGCCTCGCCTCGCTGGGCATCGTGCTGGCCGCCCTGACCGCGGGGATCCCGTTCCCGGCACGGATTCCCGGCGCCCTGGCTGCCCTACTGGTCGGCGGCCTGATCCACGTGATCGGCACGTCCACCGGCTGGATTCCCCCCGATACGGCACATGCCACGATCGACCCGCGGGCCGCGCTCTGGCCGATGGAGTGGCTGGCGGCGCTGCGGCTCGAGTGGCTGGAAGCCTGGAGCGACACCGTCAAGTATCTGCCGATCGTGATCCCGTTCGCACTCGGCACCGTGGTGGGGGGGATCGACTGCACGGAGAGCGCCGCGGCGGCCGGCGATGAATACGACACCGGCTCCGTGATCGGCGTCGAGGGGCTGGCCACGATCGTCGCCGGCGCCTGCGGCGGTGTGATTCAAACCACGCCCTACATCGGCCACCCCGCCTACAAGGCGATGGGAGGCCGCGCGGCCTACACGCTCGCCACCGCACTCTTCATCGGGGTGGCTGGGCTCACCGGCACGTTCGCCTATCTCTACCAGGCCATCCCCGGTCCGGCGATCCTGCCGATCCTCGTCTTCATCGGCCTCGAGATCACGGCCCAGAGTTTTCATGCCACGCCGCAGCGACACTACCCGGCAGTGGCGATCGCCTGCGTGCCGGCCCTCGCCGCGCTCGTGACGATCCAGGCCGACAAACTCATCGCCGCGGGCGCCGTACCGACGGGGCCGTTGGCGCGGGAACTCTTCTCGATCCGGCTCCTCTCCTCGGGCTTCATCGTGACGAGCCTGCTCTGGGCAGGCCTGATGGCGGCGCTCATCGACCGGAAACTGGTGGCGGCCGCCGGCTGGTGCCTGGCCGCCGCGGCCTGCACGCTCTTCGGCGTGATTCATTCGCCGTTTCCCGACGGCCGGCTCTTGCTGCCGTGGGATCTCGGCAGCCTGCCGGCCGAGGCGGCCGGCCGAGGCCCGGTCACTCTGGCGGCGGCCTACGCGCTTTTGGCCACGATCTTCGGGCTCTGGCACGCGGCCCTGCGCGGGCGACACGAGGCCTCCCGGTAGAGCCCCTCCGAGAACCGTCGTCCCACACCGCCGCGCCGCCAATGGCTTCCTCGCGCATCACTCCAGGCCGTAGGCGCCGGCCATCGGAATGTCGAGGCCCGTGCGGCTGGCGAACTGCGTTCGCGACAGGAACCTCGGTTCGAGGTTGAACGTGACGCCCACGTTGTTGCGGCTGTAGTCGACGTTGAAGCCGAACGTCATCAGGAACGACTCGCCGATCCGCACGAGCTGGAAGTTCTGGCCGATGTTCATCCCCTTGAGGTTGAGCGCCGTGCCGAATGAGCTCGCCCACTTGGGGCTCATTCGATAGGTGTAGGAGCCGGTGAGCACGCTGGCGTCGATCGGGCCGCCGAATTCGTTGAATCCTATATAGAAGCTGCCGCGGGGCGTGCGGTTGAGCAACGCGCCAAACGTATAGAGCTGCTGGCCGCCGGTGAAAAAGTCGACGTCGGCGGTCGAAAGCAGCGTGGTGCGGTCGCCCACGTGCCAGCGGAAGTCGTACTGCCAGAGGCCCAGCATCTGGCCGAAGTTCTGGCTCGTCGTCGGAAAGAGCTCGCCGTCGACGTCGAAGACGATCCAGTCGATGATTCGTCGGTTGCCCATCGGGCCGCGCTTCGTCTGCCAACGCTGCCGGGCGCCGAGCCGGAAGACCGTGAGATCGTTGGCGATCTCCGTCGGGCCGGTCACCCAGCCGCCCATGCCGCGGCGGACGGCGTAGGTCCGGGGGTCGTATTTATTGCTCGGGCCGAACATGAAGGGGGCCTGCAGCGGGGTGGCCTGCCCCGGAATCGCGCCATAGTCCCAGTAGGGAATGTTGCGGCGGTATTGGTTGATCGTGTCGTCGTCGATCTGGTCGTAAAGCGGGAACTGGTCGATGCTCTGCGTGCTGTTGGCGTAGGAGAACTCCGCCTCCCACACCACCTTGTGGGCGAGGCCGTGCACGTTCCAGAGTTGGCTCTCCACGGTGTCGTCGCTCGTCCACATCGGCAGCGTCGAACGGATGCCCACCTGTCCGTAGGCCCGGTCGATCGGCGACTGGGTGATGTCCTGCCCCCAGTGCGCCAGTTCGCCGAGCGCGTAGGGCACGACCTTCACCACACCGGCCTGGAAGGGGAGGTCGAGCTCGTGACGAGTCGCCAGCCGCTCGCCGATGACGTTGTTTTCGTAGGGCAGCGTCGTCCAGATGCCGAGTCCCTGCCCGGGCGTGGGTGTCTGCGGGAGGTTCTGTCGCACGTACGAGACGCCCGAATGCTGATACCACGTCAGGGAATCCTGCACGAGCGGCTGCCCCAGCCAATAGTGGTCGAGCCGGGGCCACCATTCGCTCTGCGTGAAGAAGGGGTTGACGCGGGCGCTCGTGAGCAGCCGCAGTTCGCGATTCTCGATCGGCCTGCGCAGGTCGAGCCAGGTGCGTTGCTCGTAGCCCTCCTCCCACTCCGCCTCGTAGTATTCCTCGAGGAAGTTCATGTCGCTGATCCAGCCGGCCGTGCCCCGGGCCTGCCAGCCGCCGAAGAAACTGTCGGTGCTGCCGCCGAGATCCTGGCGGTGCCGCCAGAACGAGCGGCCGCGGAACGTCCGGTCGGGATACCCGGGATAGGTGAAGGTGCGGCGGTTGAGGCCGAGGTTGTCCAGCCCGACGTCGCCGATGAACCAGGCGTCGAGATCGCCGCTGGCGGGCCCGCCGAAGCCGAAGAAGTCGGGCCGGTTGTAGAGCAGCGACGTGCCGCCGCCGGGGCCGCGCAGGCTGAGATAGTCGACGTCGAAGTCCCAGTCGACGCCGTCGGGCGGCCGCCGCCAACCGAACACCTGGAAGGCGTCCCAGCTCGTGAGCAGCTGCGTGCCGAAGATGCGGTCGGTCTTGATCTGTGCGTTGTTGATGTAGAAGGTCGGCTTCTTCGCGTTCGTCGCCAGCACCGGCCACCAGAGCACCGGCACGCCGCCGAGCGTGACCGTGTTGCCGCGGCTGGTGATGAACTGCTGGTGCTCGACGGCCGGCTCGCCCGTGGCGGGATCGATGGCCCGCTGGCCGCCGGGGCCGGCCAGCGGCACCTGCTCGTCGGTGAACTCGAGCTCGCGGGAGCGGAACTCCCAACTCGGCACGCCCAGCCGGCTGGAGGTGAGGCCCGTCTGCTGGGCGACGAACCGACTGCGGTCCACCTGCCGCAGCACGTCGGCCCGCAGCCGCACCACGCCCGAGTAGTTGTCGACCGGCGTGAGCACCGTGGCTCCGGTGATCACGCCGCTGGACCGCGGCACGTCGTAGAACATGCTCATCGCCTCGACGACCCGCTGCCCCTGCCGGAAGACGACGTTGCCCTCCATGTAGAGTTCCAGCGGCACGTCGCCGGCCTGCGCGGCATTGCCTTCGAGGTCGGGCTGGGCCTGCCCGCGGGTCCAGATCACGAGCCGGTCGGCGGAGATGTCGAGCGGTCCGGCCGGATCGACCCCGTCCACGACGAGATTCACGCCCGAGGTGATCACCGCCACCCACTCATTCCCCGCGGGACTGGGGAACCAGCGGATGTTGAGCGGCACGCTCGAGCGGGGGAAGGCCCGCAGCCGCCGCGCGGTCGCGGCCGTGTTCACCTGCGGCACCGGGGCCGCGCCGAATTCGCTGAACTGCGCCCGCTGGATCGGCTCCTCCGTGGCGGCGGCGTCATCGGCGATGAAGGCGACCGGCACGACCCGATCGGCGGGTTCCTCGTAGATCGGCGGCGTGCCTGCCGCGGGCACGATGCTCGTGAACTCGAGCGTCGGCTCCCGCTGCATCCAGAAGCGGCCCGTCCAGCGGGGACCACGGACCGTCGTCGTGGCGGTATCGGCGCCGGCAGTGCCCGAGCGCACGGACACGCTGCCGGCCATCCGCACGAGCATGCTGCGGACGGCCCGAGGCTGCGGCTGCTCGTCGTCTTCGCCCCCTTCGCCATCGACCGTGGGCGCGGGCTCCTGTTCGATCCACACCACCGCCTCGTGGGCTGCGGCCTCGGTCTCCCCCTGTGCGATCCGCACACCGCCCGTGAGGTGCCAGACGTCGTACGAACCCTCGGTCCACCGCGACGCCTGCGTGGCGTTGATCGTGACGCGCTCACGCGGATCGGCCGACGGCACCTCGATCCTGCCCGCCTCGGCAATGGCGGCGGCGAGGCCGCGGGCCGGCAGTGAAGCGAGTGCGCCGGCGGTGGCGGTTTCCTTCATGGGCTGGGCGACGGCGGGCGGCTGTGCCCAGGCTTGCCCGGCGGCGACGTGCACCGACACCACCACCGCACATGCCAGCAGCCACCGCGCACGAAGTCGTCGCGGGCGCGCGGACCCGCGGCGCGACGGGCGCGAGGCCCGCGGTCGCGAGGGCGCAGCGGTGGCGTGATGAACGGGAAAAAGCACGCGTGAAAGGGCGTCTCTGGAGGGGAAACGGGCCGGTTCGGAAAAAGCGCGGGACTATAGGAGTGCCCGCGCCGAGGGGTCAAGGCGTTGCCGCCGCGGTCCCGGCTCCACAAGTCGTGGCCAGAAAAGGGGTTACCGATGTGAACTCGCCACCCCGCACCAGGCCGACCGCCGCACCGCCTGCGGGCCTGCCGCCGGGTGTCCCGCCCCCGCAGGGACGGCAGCCTGGAGAATTCGGGGGACCACCTGCCCGTCAAGGCAGGCAAGCTGCCATCTCACGTCATCTTCCCAGCCTGCTTGCCCACGTCGGGGTACCATACGTGTCCGGCGGGAGCAGAACGCTTCGCGTTCGCCCCTCGGACGCGTTTCCCGCCCCCCCCGGCTTCGCAACCCCGTTCACGGCCCGCCAGTCTCCTGCCTCCCCTCCCCTCCCCCCCTCCCTTGCGTTGTGAGAGCCGAGCCATGCCTGCGGTTGCCGACCGTGTCGCCGCGTGGCTTGTTCGTCGCCGAAATCTCCTGGCCGTCATCGCGG
>JBILWX010000163.1:0-6731 GCA_044369655.1 Pirellulales bacterium | reverse complement strand
CATTTTGGGGTCGGTGCGGCCGCCGACCCCGCCCGCGGCCTTGCCGCCCACGGCGCCGACGCTGCTGAGCAGGTCGCTCGCCGCGACCGTTTCAGAACCGAAGTCGGTCAGTTCGACGGAGATCGGCGCGGCGTCGAGTTCGTCGGCGGCCGAGACGACCTGCACCGTTTCCACGTTCGTCGAATCCGGCATCACGACGGCATCGGTGATCTCCTGCTCCGGGCCCGGATCCTCCTGCGGCATTTCCTCCTCGAACTCCTCGAACGTCTCCTCGACCTCCGCGGCGCTCGCCGTGATCATCCGCGGCTCTTCCTTCTTGGGAGGGTCGTTGACGACCAACGCCATGGAGAGCAGCACGATGATGTGCACGAGCATGCTGACCGCCCATGCTGGGGTCTGCTTGAGCAAGCCGGAGCCCAACGCCTTCCGCGGAGAGACGCTCTCGGCAGCGGCCACGGCCGCCGGCGCGGCTGCTGGTGCTGGAGCGGCTGCTGGTGCTGGAGCGGCTGCTGGTGCTGCCGCTGCCGGCTTGGGAATCACGGGGCCGGCCTTGGCAGCCGCCGGTGCCGCCGGCTTGGCTGCAGCGGCAGGCGTGGCGGGAGCCGGCTTCGCGGGCGGCTTGCCCGGCGCGGAGGGCTGCCCGGGCTTGCCTGGATCGGGGGGAGAGGTGCTGGCCATGGCTATTTTTGAGGTCGATCGCTGGGAGATGACCGTCGGTGCGAGCGAAGCACTTCCGACACTCCTCTATCCTATCGTCGCCAGCGATACAGCCGCAAACGCCGCGCAGATTGTCGCGCAGATTGCCGATGCGGCCGTGGGGATCCTGGATGTCGGCTTCCGGCAGTGGATTCGGAAAAACGGCCGGTTCTCCCCGTCTCCCGCTTCTGGCTGGCGGCAGGGGCGGTCGAGGAGTACGATCTTCGCTCCCAGTATCGCGGACTTTCGGGTCCCGGAAATTTCGGAAGGAACGGCTAATGGCCAAGGGCAAAAAGAGACTCGAAGTGATCCACCTCGTCTGCTCCGAGACGGGAGACCAGAACTACACCCTGCGTCGGAAGAGCGGTGGGGAGAAGCTGAAGGTGAAGAAGTATTCACCCCGGCTGCGGAAGCACACGCTCCACAACGAGAAGAAGAAGTAGGCTCGAGCACGAGGGCGGCGAGGCCGGAGCGGGCGGGATTCAACCGCACTCCGCGATCACCCGTGCCAGCATCGCCGAGCGAGCTGCCGGCGATGGCAAGGCCGACTCGACGACCGTCACCTGGTCTGCCTGACGCCGCAGCGACGATTCGGCATCCGCCGAGCCATCGATGAGCAACAGTCGGCATTCCGCCCGCCGAGTGAACCGGCCGCTGCCGGGGCGAAGCACCAGTTCCACTTCGCAGCGTTCTCCAGCGGCCGCCCGCGGAGCGGCTGCGACCAGCGACAAGACTTCCCGGCCCAGCGCCGTGTCGGCGGCATCGGCGGGCAGCCCCCAGATCAGATCGGTCGCTGCCCGGTCGACAAGCCCGTGCCGGCAGGCGGTGAGCCGCCCGCGGCGCAGAAAGTAGGGAACATTCACTCCATCCCGCCACCGGGGCGTCGCCGAGGTGTCGACCGGGTGCCAGACGTGCAAGGACCAGGTGCGGTCAAGGATCGATTCCAATCGCACGCCGGCGGCGCGAAGCCGCAGACCGAGATCGTCATCCTCCTGCCCCCAGCCCACGAACCGTTCGTCGCAGCCGTTGACCGCCATGAAGTCGCGTCGCCAGACCCCACAGTTGCCTCCCGCCAGGCGAGGCTTCGAGGGGTGGCGAAGGGTCGCGTGCCACCACGCTTTTCGAAATCGTTTTGCGAGCAGGGTGCGCTCCGAGGCCGGCGCGAGTGCGGGCAGATCGGTCGTGGCGATGGTGGCGGCATCGAGCCCTTCGCTCGTCGCCTCGGGGAGACGGGCGCAGTAACCGAGCAGCGCCCTGCCCGGGCGACGGCGTTCCAGATACGCGGCCACGTGATCGCGAGGCAGGATGCAGTCGCCATCGAGAAACAGCAGGTAGTCGCTCGCGGTGAGCCGCGCGCCGGCATTGCGGGTGCGGGCGAGCCGGAAGCCGTCGTGGGGGCTCGACGTGAATCGGACGGGGAAGCTGGCTCGGGCCGCGAACTCGTGGACGAGCGTGGCTGTTTCGTCGGTCGAACCGTCGTCACTGATGATCACCTCGAAGCGGCCATCGACGCCGCTTTGAGCTGCGATCGAGGCGAGCACGAGCGCGAGGTGGCGGGGCTTCTGATACGTGTTGACGATCAAGGCGACGTCGCGGGCACAGCGGGCCGCCTCGGCCGTCGGCGCCGCTTCGCGAGGGGACGGGGATTTCAGGAACGATGACGGCATGCGGTTTCAGCCCTTCTCCTCGGCGGCCGGGACGGGCTGGCCAGAAGCCGGCCGCCGCGTCGCGCGGGCCAGCACCGGCGTGAGCAGCGCGTCGAGAGCGGCGGCCGAGTCGCCCTCCGGCAGGATCTCGAGGGCGATCTCCAGCGCGAACAGCGGCACGTCGCCCAACCGATCGGCGCGAACTTTGACCAGATCCTTGAGCGTGGTCACGAGCAGATCCGCATGCAGACCCGCGGCCCAGTCGCGCAGCGCATGGAGATCGACCGCCGTGTAGGCGTGGTGGTCGGGGAAGGGGCGAAAGCCGACGAGGTGAGCGCCCAGATTCTCGAGCGTCATGCGGAAGGCTCCCGGATTCCCGATCCCGGCGAAGGCAGCGACCCGCGCATGGGCCAATCGCTCCAGCGGCTCCGTGTGCGCAGCGGCCGATCGCAAGTGCACGGGGCGATGGC
Organism: Pirellulales bacterium; assembly: GCA_044369655.1. Classification (GTDB taxonomy): domain Bacteria; phylum Planctomycetota; class Planctomycetia; order Pirellulales; family UBA1268; genus CAMCQY01. The sequence continues at coordinate 3,919 of JBILWX010000163.1, read as the reverse complement.
TCGCTTCCAGCCAGACCTGCGGCCGCGTGCCCCGGCACGCCCGCTCGAGTCGACGGCGAATCTCGATCCGGCGGCGGGGATCGACCGCCGTCGCCCGTGTCAGCACCACCGCCTGAGCCCGGCCGAGTCCGGCGAGCGGTTCTCGCAACAGCCCACGGGGGAAAAGATGGTCGCCGCCCCACGGGTCGGTGGCATCCACCGCCACGATGTCGAGGTCGCGGGCCAGGCGGCGGTGCTGGAAGCCGTCGTCGAGCAGGGCGACCTCAGCCCCCGCGGCCGCAGCCGTCCGGACTCCGGCCACGCGGTCGCGGTCGGCGACGTGTGGCACGTGCGGCAGCAGGATCGCCAGTTCGGCAGCTTCGTCACTGCGGTCGCCGCGGGCGGCACCGTAGCCACGGCTCACGATGGCCGGCTGAAGACCGTGACCGGCAACCACCCGCGCCAGCCAGGCCACCAGCGGCGTCTTGCCAGTGCCGCCGAGCGTGAGGTTGCCCACGGAAACCACCGGGACCGAACCTTGTGCGGCCGGCAGCAGTCCGTGGTCATAGGCCAGGTTGCGGCAGCCGACGACCAGGCCGTAGGGGGCCGCGATTCCAGCCAGGGCGAGCCGGGTCAACGTCGGCCCAACGCCCCGGGCCGAGCCATCCACCAGACGCTTGAAGGCCTCGGCGTCGGGGAGCAGGGTCATGTGGGGTTCCTTTTCCGACGGCGTTGCGACGTGGGAGCAGCGGGGGGGCAGACGTGCCGATATAATGCCCATTATGGCCACGGCTGCACACTCCACCTCCGAGCCGCTTGCCGTCGGCGCATGGAGCGACGATGGCGAGGCCGATTCCAAATCGGAACGCTATCTCGCCCGACGGCTCTCCGCCGCTAGCGCCGACTTCAAGGGCGTCGCGTTCACCACGTTCCTGCTGGGGGCCGGTGTGGCGGCCCTGCTCTGGATGGCGGCCGGGGTGTTGCTGGAGCACTGGCTCGTGGCGGGCGGGCTGCCCCGGTGGGCGCGGTGGGCCTGGCTGCTGACGGGCTGCGTGGGGCTCGCTGCGGCGGTCGTCCGTTGGATCGTGCCGCTCGTTCGCTATCGCGTGAACCTCGTCTATGCGGCCCGCGTCATCGAACGGGAACACCCCGAACTCCACAACGACCTCGTCAATACCGTGCTCGTGAAGGCGCACCCGGAGGGCAGCGCCGCCACGGTCGTGAAGTCGCTCGAGCGCCGGACGGCCAAGCGGCTCTCCACCGTGCCGACGGAGACGTTCATCGACCGCACGCTGGCCGTGCGGTTGGCGTATGCACTCGCCCTGCTCGTGGGGCTGGCGTGCGTCTACTCGTTGGCGGCGCCCAAGAGCATGCTGACGAGCGCTGCGCGGCTGCTGGCACCGTGGGCCCGCGTGGCGGCGCCGACGCGGGTGAGTATCGAACCGCCCCGCCTGGGGTGGCGCATGCCGGGCGAAGCTGCTGCTGTCGCAGGGGCGGCCGCCGGCGGGGGTGATGCGGAAGACGCGCGAAGCATCAGGGTCGATGCCGGCAGGGCCACGCTGGTGCGCGGCCGGCAGTTGGTGGTGAACAGCGTCATCCACGGGCTGCGACGCGACGAGCGGCCGATGATCCTCGTCACGCCGTTGCTCGACAGCGGCGCCATCGATGGCGCGGCCACGCCATGGCGGGCGGAGATGACCCGGATGGGCGTCGAGTCGGGCAGTGATCGGTACACCGTCGTGCTCCCCGATGCCTCCCGCGGGCTCGATCAGTCGGTGACGTTCACGATCCAGGCCGGTGATGGGCGGAGCGAGCCGATCGGCGTCGCGTTGGTCGATTCGCCGACGCTGCTGGTGCGCGAGGTGCGATACGAGTTTCCGGCCTATATGCGGCGGGAGAGCGAGACCGTCGCCTGGCAGGGCGATCTCCGGGGCGTGGAGGGAACGCGTGTCGTGATCGTGGCCGAGAGCAACCAACCGCTCGAATCGGCCTGGATCGATTTCGACTGCGATGGCAGCCGCGACCTGAAACTCAAGGTGGGAGCGAGCGATCTGGCGCGGGCGACCGGATCATTCGTGCTGCTGATGAACGCCGAGCGGACGGCGGCGGAGCATCCTTCCTACCGCCTGCTGTTCCAGCCCCGGGGCACGGCGCTCGCGGGTCGCGAGCAGGTGCAAACGGAAAGGCTCGAGCACAGGATCGAGGTGCTGGCCGATCTGGCCCCCGAGATCTCGATCGAGGAGCCACAGGAATCTCCGGCACGTGTGCCGCCCGACGCACCTGTGACGGTGCGGGTGCGGGCCCTCGACCCCGATTTTGGTCTCGCTCGCGTGGCCATCGAGACCCGGCTGCAGGGCGGTGCCGCCCAGCCCGAGATCGTGCTGCCCGGCAGTGAACGGCCAGGGGCGTTCACCGGTACCGTGCAACTCGTGCCGGCGCGGCTCGGGGCCGGAGCAGGGAGCAAGCTCGAATACCGAGGGGTGGCTGTCGATGCGCGGCCCAACGCTCCGAACGTGACGCATACGCCCTGGAAAGTGCTGCAGATTGATGCCTCCGCGGCGCCGCGGCCGCCGGAAAAATCCCTGCCACGGCCACGGGATCAAGGGCAAACGGGCCGTGACCACGAGTCTGGAGATGCCGCCGACAACGAGTCGGGCGCGGCGGGTGAGGACGGCCAATCGGCCGACGGATCGCATCCAGACGCAGAGGATGGCCAAGGCGAGTCGAACAGTCGCGAGGGGCAGGGCAAGGAGCAGGGCGAGAAGCAGGGCGAGAAGCAGGGCGAGAAGCAGGGGGGCCGATCTGGCGACGCGCAGACGACGCCGCAGCAAGGTGCGGATCAGCAGAATGAGTCACCGCAAAACGGCGGCCAGCAGGGGGAACCCCAGCCGGGCCAGCAGAACGGAGCCGCCAGCGGCAGCAAGCAGGGAGGCAAACAGCCGCAGTCGGGCGACGGCCAAGAGCGCGGCTCGTCGCAAGGTCAGGGCGGCGAGCGCGGTGATGCAAGCGGAGCGGGAGAGGGCCGCCAGAGTCAGGGGCAAGGTCAGGGGCAGGGGCAGGGGGGCAGCGGCCGTCAGTCGAACGGTGAGCAGTCCGATGGAACGCGGGGCAAGGGCGGTCAGCAAGGCGGCAGGCCGGGGGCCTCGCAGCAGGCGGGGAGTGACCAGCAGGGGCAAGGCCAGACAGAAGGCCGTCGTGGCGGTGGACAGTCGCAGGGCCAGCAGGCCAATGGTCGGCAGGGCGAAGGCGAGCAGGGACAGCAGGGGCAAAAGCCACGGGCTGCCGTGTCGTCTGACGGCACCAACGACGGCGAGGCCATGGAGCGGATTCTCGAGCATCGTCGTCAAGCGGGTGGCAGCCCATCCGAAGGCAGGGAGCCCGGGCAGACCCGTTCCGGTGGAGACGCCGCTCGCGACAACAGCAGTGGCGGGCAGAGCGGCAAGCCCGGGGATTCCTCGACAAACAAAAGCAAGCCGGCCGCAGAGCAGGCAGGTGGTTCGCCGCGGGGAGGAAACGAGGGGCAGAAAACCGGGAATCAGCAGACCGGTGACAGAGAGCAGGGGGGGGAGAAGGGTGGGCCGCACGCAGCGCAGGAGTCGCCGCCGTGTGCTGGGGCTGACGGGCAACCGTGCGGTAAGGAGGGCTGCTCGTCATGCAGCGGCGGTTCGAAGTCTTCCGGTGGTAAGGCCGGGGAGGCTGCGGGCGGCCAAGGTCAGCAGGGCCAGGGTCAGCAGGGTCAGGGTCAGCAGGGTCAGGGTCAGCAGGGTCAGGGTCAGGGTCAGCAGGGTCAGGGTCAGCAGGGTCAGGGTCAGCAGGGTCAGGGTCAGCAGGGTCAGGGTCAGGGTCAGGGTCAGCAGGGTCAGGGTCAGCAGGGTCAGGGTCAGCAGGGTCAGGGTCAGCAGGGTCAGGGTGCTGGTGCTGACGGAAGTTCGGACGACGA
>JBILWX010000162.1:0-6741 GCA_044369655.1 Pirellulales bacterium | reverse complement strand
CATGATTCCTTGCCGTCGTTTTGTGTTGGGAGTCTCGCATGCATGCGGAGCTGCCATGCTCTCCATGGCTCTGGCCCTGGCCGCCTCTCCTGCCCTCGCAGGTGAAACGCGGTCATTCACGATTCACGAGCCATTCGGTCTCGCCTGGGGCCCAGACCGGATCGACGAGGCGGTCGAGTTTCCCTCCGGTGCCGTCACCCCGCAGGGCGTGGCCCTCGCCGATGCTGCGGGCAAGGCCGTGCCCGTGCAGATGAGCGACATCGAATTCTGGCCCGACAACACGAGCGTGAAGAAGGCCACCCTCTCCTTCATGGCTTCGCTCGCCCCCGACCAGACCGCCACGTGGAAGCTCACCGCCGGCACGCAGCCCGTGCCGCAGGCTGGCGAGGTGAAGGCGGAACTGAAGGGCAGCACGATCGAGCTTACCAACGCGAAGACCGGCATCCGGCTCGTCGGCGGCAAGCAGGAATCCAAGGAGCCCATCGCCGGCGACAAACTCCCCGCGCCGGTCCAGGGTGTGCGGCTGCCCAACGGAAAATGGATCGGCAAGGGGGCCTGGCAGACCGACATCCCCTGCACCGGCTACTCGGCCGAGATCACCGACAACGGTCCCGTCTTCGCCCGCGCGAAGCTTCGCTACGACTTCGAGGGAGGAAAATTCTATGCCGCCACGGTCGAGCTCAATGCCGGCCAGGATCTCGCCATCGTCAGCGAGGAATACAACCTCTCCGAGGGCAATCGCTACCCGATGACCGGCCTCGACGGCATGAAGGCCGACGAGCGGTATGGCTACGTGCTGCCGAAGTTTGCCTCCGCCGACAAGGCCCTCATGTGGGATTGGTGGGGCCAGACGATGGCGAAGCTGCCGACGCCAAACGCCTACGCGTTTTCATTCCACGACGGCCTCGCGCCTGATAGCGCGAGCTTCAGCGGCCGCAGCCAGTATGGCAACCTCACGGAGGGCGACGGCGGGCTCAAGTACGACAAGGATGGCCGCTTCGCCTATCTCAACGCCTACCTGCAATGGGGCGACGAGGAGTCGCTCTACCTCGGCCTCTGGAATGCCAAGGACCCGGCCCAGCAGATCGCCTTCGTGGCTTTGAGACCGAGCCAGTGGCTCCATCCCGACATCGATCCGCACCCGAGCACGATCATCAAGCAATACGTGCAGACCACCTGCCCGTCGTTCGAGCGAAAAACCTCGGGCGACGTGTTGATGCGGGCGCCGGTCTGCCTCGGCAAACGTGTCTACGGCATCGGCGGCGTGGAGCGGACGCTCGCCAAGCAGGTGTTGCCGCAACGAAACGGCCCTGTCGTGTCGGAGAAGGAACAGTGGGGCTCGAACCTCATGCTGCGGCACATACGTCTGGGCCGGGCCGAGCTCGACAGGGTCCGCCACTGGGTGGTGCGCTACGACGAAAAGGGAAAGTATCCGCGGATGTACGTGCCCGCGGGCGATCTCGCCCGCTATGAGTCGCGGAAGACCCGCAAGCCCTTGGCGGAGGCCCAGGCGGCGATCGCGGCCCGCAAGGAGCCGACCGACGCCGACCGAAAGGCCGTGGCCGACGCGATCGCAAAGCTCCGCGGCACCGTGCAGCACTTCGCGCAGACCGAATACGGCCACATGGATTACGGCATCAACCTCGGCCTGATCGCCAACGCCGCGGAAGACGCCCTTGTGTCGCCGGCCTGCACGCCGGAGCAGGCGGCCGACATCCGCCGCTGGATGGCGGCGATCGTCTACCACGCCGTGAATCCCGACTTCGTGCCGCCGCGCACGGCAGGCTTCGCCTGGGGCTCGGCCAACATGATGGCGCAGGTGCAGTGCCGCGGCTCGTATCTCGTGTCGCTCTTGCCGAGCCACCCCGATGCGAAAAAGTGGCGGGACCAGCTCTCCCACGTGGTCACGCTCTATCTGGAGGACCAGATCAACGAGTCGGGCGCGACGCTCGAGTGCCCCCACTATGGTCAGATGGCCATCATCATGCCTGTGCATGCGTTGGCGGCACTTGCGAGCAACACCGATCTCGATCTCACGCGAGCAGAGAAGCGGCTCCGGGCGGCGGCCGACTTTCGGCTCGCCACGCTCCTGCCGTGGGACATGCGCGGCAACCTTCGCTCGGTCGGTAGCGAGGGAGACGGCTACTACGCCACCGACGAGACCTTCGCCCCGCTGGCCGGCTTCTTCCAGCCCCGGGATCCCAAGCTCGCGCAGCAGCTGGCCTGGGGCCTGAAGGAGAGCGGCAACAATCTCGGGCAGCACGCCGACGCCAGCTCCAAGATGGTCGATCCGGGCCTCGAGCCGCTGCCCCCCTCGCTCGGCACGGCAAACTTCCCCGGCTTCGGCGTCGTGATGCGGAACGGCTTCCCGCGGCAGGACGAGGCCTATCTGCAGGTCTATGCCGGGTCTTTTTCCTGGGGCCACGGCCACAACGACCGCGGCACCTGGCTCCTCTACGGCAAGGGCGTGCCACTGATGGCCGACTTCGCGGCGATGTACACGCCCTCGATGCGGGAAAACTGGCTGCATCCGGGCGGCCTCACGTTCAACCACGACGAGACGGTCCGGCCGGCGGGCGAGGATCCCAAGGACGATTGGTGGCGCAAGGGCGCCAATGCCGACTACCGGGCGCTCAAGACGGCCCCCTTCACGGTCGTCGAGATGAAGGAAGACCCCACGGCCAAGGACGATCTCTCCATGCTGGGCACGGTCACCGCCTTCCGCGCCGCGCCGCAGGCCGACTACGCCCGGATGGAGCGGCAGGTGGGCTTCCTGCACCGCGTGCCTTTCATGCTTGCAGAGTCGCACGGCAAAGACATGTTCGACGACACGACCTGCCACGAGAAGGTCGTCCTTCAAAAACCCTTCCGCTGGACCCGGCAGTATGCCTTCGTGAAAGATGCCGACCCGATGGGGCACAACTATCTCGTGATGCGTGACGACCTCGCGGGCAACACGGAGCTCGATCCCAGCCTCAACCTCTGGGCGCTCACCGACAAGGTCGACGTGAAGAACCAGACGGCCCTCTACACCGGGCAATACGGCGTCGATCTCCACTGCTACATCGCCGAGCCGACGAGCTTCACGCCCCACACGCGGCTGCTCGGCCACAACAACGGCTTCGGTTTCGCGAAGTATTACCAAGAGAAATTCGGCAAGCCGTTCCGCGAGGACCAGACGCAGCTGCGGATTCCGCAGGCGAAGCGTGACGGCGGCTATTTCGTGGCGATCGTTCCGGTGAAGCAGGGCGAGCCCGCGCCGCAGTTCGCCACTGTCGCCGGCGGCAACGCGATCCAGGTGAAGTTCCCCGACCGCACCGACACGATCCTCCTCCAGAAAGATGCCAAGGAGGTCGATCTCGGCGGGCAGAAGGCAACGGGCACGGCCGTGCTCGTCACCGATCAGGGCGGCAAGAAGACGGTCACCGATCTCTCGGGTGGCAAGTGATTCGCGCGTCACTCGCCACGATCGCGCTTGCCTTCCTGTCGGCCACCGCTTTTCTGGCAGCGACCGCCGAGGAGATCCGCGTCGACTGCGGCCGGCCGCTCGGCCCGATGAAGGCGATCCATGGCGTGAACAATGGCCCGCTCGCCAACGGCGAGAATGCCAAGCTCGGCCGCTGGTATGCCGAGGCGGGCTTTCCCGTGGCGCGGCTTCACGACGTCCGCTGGCCGAGCCCTGATGCCTGCGACGTCTCCACGATCTTTCCGCTCGCGCACCTCGACCCCGACGACCCGAAGAACTACCTCTTCGCCAAGACCGACGACTACCTCGCCGCGATCCTCGCCGCCAAATCAAAGATCGTCTATCGGCTCGGGCAGAGCATCGAGCCCTGGTCGAAGTACCACACGCATCCGCCCCGCGACATGGACCGCTTCGCCCGGGTCTGCGTGAACATCATCCGCCACTGCAACGACGGCTGGGCTGACGGCTTCCACCACGGCATCACCCACTGGGAGATCTGGAACGAGCCCGACATGAAGCTGCCGCTCATGTGGCTCGGCTCGCAGGAGGATTACTTCCGGCTCTACGAGACCGTGGCCCGGGCGATCAAGGCCCACGATCCGAAGCTGAAGGTGGGCGGCCCCGCGCTCACGTCAATGTCGAGCGACTGGGCGAAGCCGTTCGTCGCCCACTGCCGCGACCGGAAACTGCCGCTCGACTTCTTCTCGTTTCACGTCTACTCGGCCAAGCCGCAGGTGCTCGTCGATTCCTGCCGCCAGGCGCGGAAGCTGCTCGACGAGCACGGCTTCGCCGACACGGAGATCCATCTCAACGAGTGGCGGTATCACCCCACGTGGGATGGACTGCGGCCCGACGACCCGGAGAAGTATGTGGACGTGCCCGGCTGGTTCGCCCGCGGCTGCAGTGGCAAGGGGGCGGCGTTCGCGGCCACCGTGCTGATGCGGCTCCAGGACGAGCCGGTGGACATGACCAATTTCTATACGGCCGACACGTCGGCGTGGAGCATGTTCGGCCAGTTCGGCATCCGCACACCGGTGTACTACGCGTTCAAGGCATTCAACGAGCTGGCGAAGCATCCGAAACGCATCGCCTGCGACATCACCGCCGCCGAGGCGGCCGCGGCCACCGTGGCCTGCGCCGCCATCAACGACGACGGCTCGTCCGCCGCCGTCCTCGTCAGCACGTTCGACGCGCCGGCGGGCATCCGCGAGATCACCCTGGCGGGCCTGCCGTGGAAGGGGCCTTCTCAGGTCGAGGCCCTGCTCGTGAGCGACACCCACACGCTCGTGCCGATCGCCGCCACGACGGAAGCGACGGGCACGGGCACGATCCGCGTCGTCGTCGAACTGCCCGCCGATTCAGTCTGCCTGGTGCGGTGCGCACCACAGGACGAGTAGGAGTGAAAAGAGCTGCGTCCCCTTTTTACCTGGAGCCATCCATGCATAGCCTGAAAACGGTCGTCGCGGTTCTTGCCGCGCTGGTCTGCCTCGCCTGCGTTTCGGGCAAGGCCGCCGACGCGCTCACCTACACCGAGCCCTTCGGCCTCGCCCACAAGGCGGCCGTGCTTTCGCTGCCGCTCGACGGACCGCTCGACGTCGCCGGCAAGAAGCTCGTCGACGACAAGGGCCGCGAGGCGGTGTTTCAACTGGCGGGCGACGCTCAGTCGCTGCTCGTGCGGACCGACCTCGCCCCGCGGGAGACGGTCACCTGGAAGCTCGTCGCCGGGAAGCCGGCCGCCGCGAAGGGGCTCGTCACGGTCGTCGAAGACGAAAACAACGGCTGGATCGAGGTCACCAACGGCCTCACCGGCGTCCGCATCCCGAATGGGAAAACATTCACCGACGAGTGGGCCCTGCTCGACGACAAACAGAAGGAATACATCCTGCCGAATGGCTGGGCACTCAAAGAGTTGAAAACAAAACTCAAGATGACGCCCACAAACCCCGCCCCCGTGCAGGGCATCCAACTCCGCGACGGCCGCTGGACGGCCAACCGCCCGAAGCTCAATGCGGATCCGTTTTGCTCCGGGATGAAGGTGGAGTTCCTCGCCCGCGGCCCGCTCGAGACGGCCGTGAAGGTTCATTACGACTTCAAGGCGAAGGCCGGCAGTGCCGCCACCTCCCGCAGTTCGGGCTATCCCGGCGGCGACGGCCACTACACCTGCATCATCAGCGTGAAGGCCGACCAGCCCACGATCGAGTTCGAGGAAGACGCGGATCTCGTACCGGCGAGCTGGGGGTTGAACATTCGGCCCGAGGTGAACTTCGATACGGCCCGTCATCCCTCTGGCAAGCAGGGTGCGGTCAGGGCCACCGACACCACCGACTTCACGTATCAAAACCCCTGGCAGGAAAATGCCTTCGGGCAACTCTGGCCGTTTGGGGATCACCCCTTCATCAACTACTACTATCTCCTGCTCGACTCCAAGGGCGACGATGCCAGCCCCGTGGTCGGGGTGTTCGTCGACAAGTCGGGCAAATCCGTCAACCCGCAGTACAGCAGCGGTGCTGTCTGGCGCGATCCGGCCAACGAAAAGTCAGGGGGGGTCTTCAGGGGCTTCAATTATGGTGCGCCCGATGACCGCCGCTGGTCCGCCGTCCACCAGAAATGGGGTCTCTTCGTCGGCACGAAGGGCAAGGACGCACCCTCGCTCGATAAGTGGCAGCCGATCGATGGCCAGATGGAACGGCTGGCCGGCAGAAGCCTGCAGCTGCGCGATGTGACGGCCATAATCCCCGAGTTGCCGCGGCTCGACTGGGAGGAGCGGTCCGACTGGCTCAATGTAAAGACGAAGTTCGGCGCGGCGGGCGACGGCAAGGCCGACGACACGGCCGCCATCCAGGCCGCCCTCGACAGCCTGAAGGACGGCTTCGGCCAGCCCAACACCGTCTATTTCCCGCCGGGCGTCTACCGGATCACGAAGACGCTGAAATGGACCAATCTCTACGGAAAACGGCTCATCGGCCACGGCCGTGACACGCGGATCGTCTGGGACGGCGCGGATCCCAAGGCGACACAGGTGATGTTCCACAGCGACGGCGCCACCGCCGGCGTGCTCTTCGAGGGAATCATCTGGGACGGCGCGGGGAAGGCCACGGAAGGCATCTACCACTGCTCCACGACACACTATGAATCGGCCGTCGTCCACCGCCACGAGATGTTCGTCAACATGGACACGGGCATCTTCTCCGGCGAAGGGGGGCGATTCCCGTTCAAGGTCGCCACCGCCGAGGTGCTCTTCGAGAACTGCCTCTTCGCAAACGTTGGCAACGGCA
>JBILWX010000008.1:0-61115 GCA_044369655.1 Pirellulales bacterium | reverse complement strand
CGTCCATCGCCTGCCGCGTCGCCGCCGTCGACAGCCAGGTGTTGTCCTTGATCGGGGAGAAGGGAACGTGGCAGGCATTGCAGTCGCTTTCCCACTTGGCATGCACGGCGGCCACCGGTCCGGGGGAATGATGCAACGGGCCGTCGAAGGCGCCCCAGGCGCACCAGGCGATGCCGAGCCCGAGGCCGGCGAGGATCAGCCAGCGGCGGGCGATCTGGAACCGGTTGGGGCGGTGGAAATACGAGCGATCGATCCGCGACACCTTGCCGCGAGACGTCTGCCGCTGTGGGGCTGATTCGATGGGGTCGGGCATCGCTCACCAATACCACAGCGCAATGGGAATATGGATCGCCAGCAGCACGCCGAGGGCCACCGACAAAGGCACGTGCACGAGCAGCCACGCATGGAGCCACCGGTGCAACGTGGCCTGCAGGTCGAACTGGCGACGCCGTTCACAGGCCTGCTCCAGCCAGTCGATGAGGTCCACCGCGGCGGCCGGACTGCCCGAACGGAGGGCAGCGAAGGTCCGCGCGGCGACCTGGGGCTGGGCGATCGCCGCGCCGGACGCCCGTCCGTCGAGCAGGTACGGGCGGATCTCGGCCGCGAAGGTGCGGCGAATCGGCAGGGTTCCCGGGATCGCCGCATAGATCGCCAACGTTTCGACCACCTTGCCCTGGATGCCTGTCATCGAACGAAAGCCGGTCACCACCGCATACCCATCGTCCTCCTCTTCCTCCTCCGAGTCGAACGGCGTGTCGTCCGTCGCGTGGTCGGCAGGGCCATGGCCTGGGGCCCGTTCGCATAGTGCGTCGACGAGTTTCTCCGCCTCGCGGCATTGCTGGCGGGCGACGTGCCCGATCTGATCGTAGATCGTCTCGGCAGGCACTTGCTCGAGGATCGCCCGCGGCAGGTATTGCTGCAGCACGAGCCCCCAGATGCCGCTGGCGATGACGATGAAGAACAGTGTCATGAGCGCCCAGTTGAGCAGCCCGCCGATGAACAAGAGCCGCGCATGCATGAGCACCAGCGGCACCGCCAGGATGCCGAGCCAGATATGCGCCCGGAGCCACGCTTGCGCCGACCCCAGACGCCACGACCGCACCCGCTTCCGAGGCCAGAGCAGCAGTTCGAACACGATGATCAGGCCGCCCGCGATGCCGGCCACGAGGCCGGTGCGGCTGCTGCCACCGGGGAGCCGTCCTTCGGCCGCCCACTCGGCGGCGTAGAAGGCCGCGGTCACCAGGCTGGCGACGGTGACGGCGATGATCCACCGCCTGTCTTTCGGCCACGTCTTGCCACCGATGATCACTCGTCCCTCCGAATCCCTGCCGTCATGCTGCGGTCGTTGTGGTGCGGTCCTGCACGGCGCCACCGGCTGGCTGCCGGGATGGATCGATCGTTGGACACCCTCCAGGCATCACAAGCCGTATGAATGTAGTAACCGTGCCATCCGTCTTCAAAGTGCAGGCTTACCTCCCGGGGCATGCCAGCCGGGGCCGTGACGCCTAGGGCCGTGGGAAACCCCGCGGAATGTCGGGATGGCAGGCGGGGATTTCAGGAAGCTCCGCTTGCCGGCGGCAATCCGCCGACCAGATACGGGAGGAGGCAGGGTGGCATGAGACGGCGGGGTACTCGCGGATGGGCGTGCGCAGCCGTGTTCCTGGCGGCGGTGATGGCTCGCTGCCTGGCGGCAGCGGCGTTGCCCGAGGTCGCTCCCGAACCGGGCCCAGGGCCGGCTCCGGAACCGGTGCCCGCCGTGTTGTCCGACTCGGCCGGGATCGCCCCGGCCCCGGCAACGCCGTGCGGGGAGTGCGTGCTGGCCGCGAGCCAGCCGGAGACCTACGCGGGCATGGTGCCCGGACAGGCCGTCGCGGCACTGGGGGTGGCGTCGTGTGCCACGGTGAGTTGCCACGGCGGACCGCTGGCGGGCAACCACGACGTGCAGTCGTTCGCCGCCACGATCTGGGCGTCACACGACAGGCATGCCCGCGGGTACGAGGTGCTGCACAGTGAGCGGTCGCAGCGGATGGCGAAGCTCTTGGGCATCGGCCCCGCGCACCGGGCGCAGCAGTGCCTCGTCTGCCATTCCGTGCAGGACATGGCCGCCGACCGGCTGCCGTCGGAGGTGCTTGCCGACGGGGTCGGCTGTGCGGCCTGCCATGGCGACGCGACCCACTGGCAGCAGGTCCACATGCTGCCGGAATGGAAACACCTGTCGCGCGAGGAACGGACGTCGCTTGGCTATCGCGACTTGAGCACGCCGCTGGCACGGGTGGAGACCTGTGTCCGCTGCCACGTGGGCGATGCCACACACGAGGTCAATCACGACATGATCGCGGCCGGACATCCTCGGCTGTTCTTCGAGTTCGCCGCCTACCAGCGGTTGGAGCCCAGACACTGGAGCCCGCACGGCAAGGCTGAATCGTCGCCCGACTTCACGGCCCGCTCGTGGTCGGTCGGGCAGGCCGTGACGCTGGCGGCCGTCGCCGATCTGCTCGCCGACCGAGTGCAGCGTGCCCGCGACGCCGCCGACTCGGGCCATCCGCAGCGGTGGCCCGAGTTCGCCGAGTTCGACTGCTACTCGTGCCATCGTTCGCTCGGCGCCGACACGAGCGCCGCGAGCCGGGAGCCCCCGCTGCGGAGTCCGCGGCCTGGGCAGCCCTCCTGGCAGCCGTGGCAGGTAGCGGGGGCACGGCTCCTTCGCGCCGGACTGGAAGGAGCGGCCCCTGTGCCCGGCTCCTCGGCCACGGCGTTGGAACGCAGCACCGTCGATATCCGCAGCTTGCTCGACACCCAGTGGGCCGCCGCCGACCGTGAACGCCTCGACCGGGTGCTGCTCGAGGCCCGTGGCCTGGCCGCCGCCGCCCGCCGCAGCATCACGGAGATCGAAGCCCTGCCGCTGATCGTCGTCGACGCCTCGCACGAGACACTCGACGCCGTCGAGGCGGCCAATCCACTGGAATGGCTGACCTGGGATGCCGCTGCCCAGACCTCCCTCGCCATGGAGGCGGGGCGGGATGGGGGGCCGGCGAGGATCGGCGTGTGGCGATCGTGCAGCCGGCAGGCAGGGGCGACTCAGATGGTCTCCGAGCCCAGGCATTCACTCGACGCGCTCCGCGAGAGCCTCCGGTTTCCGCCGGCCGCCGACAGCCCGGGGCCGTTCGATTCGCGGAGCTTTCAACGGCTCAGGCGGCAGGTACCATGACAGTTCGGCAGGCGGGCCTTTCGCCCGGAGCCGACTCCCAGGAATGCCAGGCATGATGGCGTGCCGACACAAACGCGTTGTTGCAGTCGCGCTCGCGCAGATCGTCATGGGCTGGGCGTCCGCGTCGTTGGTGTTCGCCGCCGACGACATCCACCTGCTGCCCACGCCGCCGGTCGCGGCACCGCAGCGGGCGTTTGCAGCCAAGGGAACGGAACTCTGCGTGCGGTGCCATCGCAGCGAGCAAAACGCCTGGGTCGACAGCTCGACGACCGCGGTCTGGCGGCACGACGCCCACAGTCGCGCGCACCTGGCGCTCTCTCCGGACAATCCGCGGACCCGTGGCATGGAGGCGGCGCTCGGCATCAAGGCGGCCGACACGGCGGCGTGCGTCGCCTGCCATACGCATCCGGCGGGCGAACCCGCCGTCGAAGAAGAGAACGCGGTCGTCCATGCCGGCATCAGTTGCGAGACCTGCCACGGGGCCGGTTCGGGATACTTCGAACCGCACATGGAGAAGCGGTGGCGGTTTCTCTCCTCCGCGGAGAAGGAGGCGCTCGGCATGCACGACCTCCGCAATCCGGTCAGCAAGGCGGAGAACTGCCTGTCGTGCCATCTCGGGGACGTCGGCTCCGGGAAGGTGATCACGCATGCCATGTATGCCGCCGGACATCCGCCGCTGCCGGCGTTCGAGATGGAGTCGTTTGGCAGGGGCATGGGGCCGCACTGGAAACGGGTGTGGGACAAGTCGCCGCAGGTGCGGCAGCAGGCGGCGGAAGCCGGCTACCACACCGAGGCTGCGAGCGAATCGCAGCGGTCGCTCGTCGGCGGGCTCGTGGCCCTGCGGCAGTCGATCACGCTCGTCGAGGACTATGCAACGGCGTTCCAAGACGTGGCCGGGGAACGGCCGTGGCCGGAACTGGCGCTCTACGACTGCCAGGCCTGCCATCACGAGCTGCGGGTGCCGAGTGGGCGGCAGGAGGTCGGTTACGGCGGGCTGGTGCCGGGCAGGCCATCGCTCGTGCGGTGGCCACGGGGGCTGGCCGGCGTCGCCTTTGCGGAGGCGGGCATGCCGACCGACGTGGACGCCCTGGTAGCTCCCTGGGTGGCCGCGCTGAACGCCAGGCCGTTTGGAGAGGCACCGGGGGTGCGGGCGACCCCGGCCTCGCGGGAGCAGGTGGCCCGCATCGACCGGGCCATCGCGGCGTTGGTGGCGGTGCCGCGGGACGTGACGGCGGGGGGCAGTCAGGGACGGATCGCGTTGCTTTCGGCGGCGGGCAGCCGCTGCGGCGACCTTGAATCGGCGCGGCTCCTGGGCTGGGTGTTGCAGACGGCCTTGCGGGAGGATGGGCCGCGGGCGGAGGGGCCGCGGATGGCGGCGATCGAAAGTCTCGGCAAGACGCTCGCGCTCGATTTTCCGTCGCCGGCCTACCCGCAGCCGCCGTCGCCGGAGCAGCCCTTCTGGCAGACGTCGCTCTCCGCGGCGCGGGATGCCGACATCGACCGCATCCGTGCGGCCTTCCAACTGCAACCGCCACGCTGACCGCCTCCATCCAAGCCCGAAGCGCCAGCGAGGGAACTGCGGGTCAGCGGCCCACCGCTGCGGCTGGAGCCGGGAGTGGGAGCGGGATGGCACGCGGCACCTGTCCCTCGGGCCGGTGCGGGCCGATGACACGGTAGAGTTCGGCGTCGAACGGATCGTCGCTCACCTTCCAGGCCTTCCCGTCACGGAGATACATCCGCTCCAGCTCCTCCCGGTTGAACGGCCGCGCGCCGATCCGGCCGAACACGGAGATCTGGTTGCCCGTCTCGTCGACCGCCCGGTCGCGATCGACACCCTCGGAGATGGAGAGGGCGAGGCCCCCCTTCGTGACCGGATAGGTCGCCACGAGCTGCGGCTGCGGCCGTGGGCTGAAGCCGACGTTGCCCGGCGTATCGGGAGTGGTCAACTGCACGACCCGCATGCCGTTGGCACCGTCGGCGACGTAGGCGAATTCGCTCACGTAGGTGATGCCGAGCTTCACGTCGCGGACGTCGTTCATGCAGCCGCCCGCGTCGAAGATCTGGTCGACGAACGGGGCGTGGGGATCGGTGACGTCGACGATCACGAGCCCCTGCGGGCCGCCTGCGACGTAGGCATACGTGCGGGCCACGTAGACGGAGTTGGCCTGCGGGAGCGGCACGGTGGAAACGAGCTGCGGGGCGGCCGGGTCGGTGATGTCGAAGGTCTTGAGACCCTCCCGATCGCAGATGAAGGCATAGCGGAACTGGATGGCCACGCACCGCGGATCGACCACCTCCGGCGAAGGAATGACGGCCACCACCTCCGGACACTTGGGCTTCTCGATCGACACCACCACCACGCCCGCGTTGCAGCAGATCCAGGCTCGCGTGCCCGCGATGGTGATGCTGCGGGCGCCGTTTAGAATGCCGTTCGGATTGAACGTCACGTCCTTCTTCAGGAAATTGTTGAGCGGGTTGCCGTCGAGCAGCGTGCCTGCCCCCACCATCACGAGTCCCTCCTCGAGGTCGGTGACGTAGAGATACCCGTACATCTCGTGCACCGGCTGCTCGAAATTCTCCGGGGCGTGCGTCCGCGTGGGGTCGGGGGCGGTGGTCGCGGGTGCGGCGACGCCGGTGGCGTAGGGGGTCTTCACGTAAAACTGCTGGCCCAGCGGCGACACCGGCGCGGTCGTGATCCGCTGGGAGAATCCCTTGTCGTCGATAAAGGCGATGTCGAACACACGGAGGCCGTCGGCGCCGCATGCCGCGTAGAGATACTCGCCCCGCATCTGCACCTGCAGCACCTCGCGCCGCTTGAGGGGCAGCAAGAGCTTCTCGCCCACGTCGGCGGCCTGATGGTGGTGGGCCACCTGGAGCACGCCGTCGTTGGCGACGTGCTTGCCAAAGTCGTCGGGAAACGCTATGCGGTGGAACTCGCTGCCGATCACCGCCTGCGGCTCCTGCTGCTCCGTCACGACCACTCCCGCCAGACCGCCGGTGCCGAGCCCGACCCAGCAATAGCGGCCGATGAAGTTGGTGTAGTTGGTGCCCTGCATGAGGAGCTGGGCCATGATGGCGTTGTTGTCTTCCGCCTTCGAAACGTGGCAGTCGGTGCACATCTTCGTCTCGTGCGTGCCGGGCCGGGGGGTGGCGTAGTCGATCGGCCCGCCGTCGCGGACCGGTCCGCCGCGGACGGTGTGGGGAACGTTCGTGCTGAAGGCGATGCCGCTCAGGCCCTCGGCCGAGATCGTCTGCTGCTGCACGTAGATCGATTCGCGGTTGTTGTTGTAGGAGCCGACGTGGATGGCGCAGCTCGACCGCGACGGCCCGATCCGGTTGCCCGTGGCATTGCCGTCGCGGGCCAGCATGTAGACGTCGTCGCGGAGCGTCTGGAAGTTGTAGGCGGTGAGGTTTCGCGTCACCTCGCCTTCGTAGTGGAGCACCGGCGCCTTCTTGTTGGCCCGCTGGGGCAGGTGGCAGCCGAAGCAGCTGGGATTCCACGAGCTGTGGCAGGAGATGCAGCTCATCGAGTCGTTCCGATGGGCGCAGGGCCGCGTGTCGCCGGGCAGCGCGCCCCATTCCACCACCCCGTCGTCACCCATGCGGACCGTTTTGGCGAAGGCCGACCGGGCGTTGTAGTGAGGGTTCTGCGGATCGATGGTGGCCTTGGTCTGCTTGATCTCCCAGGTCAGGTTCTCCTCGACCATCGAGTTCTGGTAGATGCGGTCCCCCTCCACCACGAACCGCTTCTTTCCCGAAGGGGTGCGGAGCGTTCGCAGGTCGCGGCCACCTTCCGGGCTCGACGTGTTGGAGGCTGGGCCGCTGGTGCGCAGCGTGGCGATCCGTTCGGCCGTGCCATGGCAGTCGACGCAGGTGATCTCGATGGCGGCGCGAACCTCTCCGTAGAGCTTCGTGTTGCCGTGCATGTCCTGGATGAAGTGGCAGTCGACGCAGTGCATGCCCCGCTCCATGTGGATGTCGAGCATGTGCACTGGCAGCCCGTCCCGCTCGTGCGCCACGGCCACCTCTTCGCGGCGAATCTGCTCGGCCGTCTTCTGGTCGGCGCCACGGTAGATCTCCTTGATCCGCTCCGGCATCTTCACGGCCGCCCGCAGCGCCGCATTGCCCGTGTCGGCGACGATGTTTCCCTCGTGGTCGAGCAGATTCCCCTTGCGGTCGTGCTTGAAGACGGCGCGGAAGGCCCAGCCGTGGCCGTGGAAGTCGGCAAACTGCGTGTGCTTCGTGCGATCGTTCAGGTCGCTCAGGTTGGCGAGGAATTCGGGGTCGGAGAGCAGGTTTCGCGCCGACGATTCGTTGGGATTGCTGAAGGCGGCGTTGATCACCTCCTCCGACGTCGGATACTTCTGCTGCCGCGGGTAGATCAGCTCGCTGTCGCTCTCCTCATCCCACCACATGTAGCCGATGTAGCTGTTCATCACGGTGGTGCCGGGATGAATATGGCAGACGATGCACTGGCTGGTGGGGATGCCGTTGCCGGGGGCGAACTGGTGGTGGATGGGATGGCCACTCTCCTGCTTCGGAATCGTCGGGTCGGCGGAAAAGCTCTCGCCGCGGTTGCCGAACTTCGCGTAGGGCCCGGAGTGGACCGGCGAGCGGTCGTTGGCGTAGACGACGTGGCAGCCGGTGCAGCCGCTGGAGCGGTAGTCGCCGGGATGGTCGTTGGTGCCCAGGAAGTTGAGCGTGGGATCGAGCAGGCGGGTCTTGGTGAGGCCGATGAACACGGGGTCGGTGCGGTTTTCGGTGCCGAGGCCGCGGTTGCTCAGCCGCGTCCGCGGCCGGCCGCTCTCCTCGAGCCGTTCCGGGATGCCCACCTCCGGCCGGAAGCGGCCGCCACGTTCGAAGATCCGCAGAATGTTGCCCGGTTGTGACCGTTCGAACCTGGGCAGCGGATCGAGGGTCGCCACCACCGCCTGGTAGTTCATCTCGTGTGCGGTGGGCGGGGGAACGGTCTGCAGCCGTTGCCCCACGCCATGCATGCTGTAGCTTTCGCCGAAGCTGGCCCGCTTGTTGGGGATCGAGCCGTTGTTGTAGAGGGCGGCGTTCCAGAGCATGCAGCCGTGGGTCATCATGCTCTTCTGCACCTGCAGGACGATCGACGAGTGGCAGCCGCCGCAGGCGATGGGGGCCACGCGGAGGTCGCCAGGATTGACGAAGCGGATGAACTCAGGAGATTCGTGATTGAGGAGCGTGTAGGAACGGACCGGATTGGCGGATCCCGGCCACGCCTCGCACTCTTTCGGGTGGATGTGCGCGGCCTGCTTGGTGAGGGCGTCGGCATTGCCGCCGTGGCAGTCGGTGCAGCCGAGGTGGACATTCGGGCTGCGGTGCATGTCTCCGACGCCTGTGTGGCAGCTGATGCAGCCGTGGCTCTTGGCGGCCGCGGCCGCCGCCGTCTGGTGTGAGAGATCAGGACCGAGGTGTTCTTCGGCCAGCGGCAACGGATTGGCTGGCTCGACCGGCGGGAGCGGTCGGGGGAGTTCCGTCGCGATGCGAACCGAGGGCGTCCCGTCATCCGGCGGCGCGCCGACCACGCGCTGGCCGCCCGTCAGCGACGCGCCGCCCACGAGCAGGGTCACGATGATCCGCGTCAGGGCGTAGTGCCACCTCGGCATGCGGTGAACTCCATTTCACGCAGCGACCATGCGACGGGGCCGGAACGAGTAGGTGCCGTGCTGGTCGACCGCATGATCGCACGATCCGCGGGCACGAGTCAATCAGGAAAGGTGGGCGAAATGAGGGGGGCTGGTGGGAAATTGCCGAAAGGTCGGGGCTCGCGTGCGAGTGGTGCGGTGGTTCGGGCAGCCAGTCAGATGGTTCGTGACGACAGGGCGGCGGCGACGGCGGCCAGTTGTTCCGGGGTGTTGACGGAGAGCGTCTCGCTCTGGTCGAGGCAGTTGACGGCATCGACGGGCTGCCCTTCTGCCAGCAGCATGCCCGGGCAGTCGGTGATGTAGTATTCGCCGGCGGCGTTGGCGTTGTTGAGCTGCGAGAGGGCGTGCAAGAGTGCCCGGGCCTCGAACACATACGTGCTCATGTTCACCTCGTGGATGCTTCGCTGCTCGGCAGTGGCGTCCTTCTCCTCGACGATGCCGACGAACCTGCCATGGGCGTCGCGCACGATCCGACCCAGGCCTCGGGGGTCGGTGGTGATGGCGGTGCCGAGCAGGCAGGCCGCCTGGAGTTCGGCAAAGCGGCGAAGCAGGCCGGTGACGCTCTCGGGTCGCAGCATCGGTGAATCGCCGCAGACGATGACCACGGGCGTGCGGTGATCGTCCGGCCGTTCTCGCAGCCGGTCGGCGATCAGGCTGGCGGCGGCGGCGACGGCGTCGCCGGTGCCGCGTTGTTCCCTCTGGAGGGCGAACGACACGCCGGGCAGGCCGGCCAGGGCGTTCTTCACCAGTTCGGCGCGGTAGCCGACGACGACGATGCGATCGGTCACGCCGGCCGTTTCGAGGGCGTCGAGCACCCAGCGGACGAGCGGTTTGCCGGCGGCTTCGAAGAGCACCTTGGGGAGATCGCCTCCCATCCGCGTGCCACGGCCTGCGGCCATGACGACGGCGATGGGGGGGGCTGAAGTGATGCTGGACAGGGGGAGCGGGGGCATGAATGCTTCCAAATCGGCGTTTTGGTCGAGGGTGTGGCGGCAATCACTGTGCAGGAAAGACGGCCAACGAGGCAACCGCAAGATTTCTCAGCGGCCCGAGAGGCGAGTGAGCCACGCCCGCCACCGTCCCGTGAGAAGTCGTCAGCGCGGGCTGTCTTCAGACGCGGGCAATGGCCGCAGATGACTTTTGACCGCACGAATGTCGTCCACGGCTATGCATCCTGGGATGGAGGTGCTCGGCGCCTTGGTAAGGAAGATATTGAGTCCGACGCCCGCCGCGATGCCCGCCTGGATGTCCGACTGTTTGTCGCCGACGAGAATCGATCGAGCGAGGTCGATCTTCAATTCGGCCGCCGCCTGGAGAAGCATTCCCGGACCAGGTTTACGGAACACGCTCTCGACGCGATACGATCCCAACCCGTGCTCGGGGTGGGTCGCGCAGAAATAGACGCCGTCGATGTGGCATCCTCCCTGGGCGAATTGTTCGAGCATCCACCCCGTGAGCGTCCAGAAATCGTTTTCTGTATAGAGTCCGCGGCCGATGCCGGACTGGTTGGTGACAACGACGATCAGGTAGCCCGCTTGCTGTGCCGCCAGCACCAGCGAAAAGATTCCATCCATGAAACGGAAGTCCTCGACCCGGTGAACGTACGGCCGATCCTCGTTGATGACGCCGTCGCGGTCGAGAAACAGGGCGGGCCGTTCCATGGATCACCGTTCAGCCAAGAGGTCTTGGGCACGGGCGAAGTCCTCGGGCACGCCGATGTCGATGAACAGCCCGTCGGTCACGAAGATTCGGAAGGGTGACGTGGGCAGAACGCGGGCCAGGTAGTCGGTTTCAAATGAAAACGGCATCGGATGATCGACGGCAGACAGTTGGTCCCTTGCCAGAACATAGCAGCCCGCATTGATGATACCGGGCCCCTGCACGCCCTTTTCGGCCATGCCGGTGACCCGGCCATCCTTGATCGTCAGGCTGCCGTAGCGGGCCGCGTCGGGGAGTTCGCGGCCGACGATCACGCCGCACCGGTCGGCTTGCCAGAGGCGGTCGGCCGTCTCGCAGTCGAAGTCGAGATAGGTGTCGCCGTTGAAGACGAAGACGCGGTCGCGGCTGCAGCTCCGCAGGGCCGTCTGAATGGCCCCCCCGGTCCCCAGGGGACTGTCTTCGATCGTGTAGGACAGCGACATCGTGCCGAACCGGTCGCCGAAATGCGACACGATCACGTGGCCGAGATGGCCCACGGCCAGCACCACGTGCCCAAATCCGTGCCGCTGGAGCAGCCGCAACTGCAGTTCCAGGAAGGGCCTGCCCCGGATGGGCGCCATCGGTTTTGGCACGTCCGAGACCACCTTACGCAGCCGCGTGCCGTAGCCCCCTGCGAGAATGACGGCCTCGTGCATCACCCATCATTCCTGGGAACTTCGTTCCGGGGGAACATGGTCCTTTCCACGATCCCGCAGACGACGTGGCCGAGGACGAGATGCCCCTCCTGGATCCTCGGGGTTTCGGCCGACGGCACCGCGAGCACGATGTCGCACAGGTCGTGCATCGGCCCGCCACGATTGCCCGTGAAGCCGATGCAGGTGATGCCGGCGGCTCGGGCGGTCTCGAATGCCAGGAGCACGTTCCGAGACGTGCCAGATGTCGAATAGCCGATGAAGACATCGCCGGATTGGCCGAGCGCCTGGATCTGGCGGGAGAATACCTTGTCGTAGCCGTAGTCGTTGCCGATGGCCGTGATGATCGACGAGTCGGTGGTGAGCGCGATCGCGGCCAAGCCCGGCCGGTCAACCATGAACCGGCTGACGTATTCGCCCGCCATGTGCTGCGCGTCCGCCGCACTGCCGCCGTTGCCGGCCAGCAGGATCTTCCCGCCTCGGCGAAGGGCGGCCACGCATGCGGCCGCCGCCGCCTCGGTAGCCTCCTGCAGTGGCTGGTCAGCCGTCATCAGGCCGAGGAGCCGGTGCGCCTCGCTGATCTGGGCCAAAATGTGGGCCGCAATCTGGGCCGAAATGAAGTCTCGGGTCACGTCGATGGCACCCTGCGGCGTCCAGTCTCTTCCGCGTGGGAACGATGCCCTGCGTCACGAACAAACGCCCGCCAACGATATTCTAGCCCGCGTTTCGGGAGCCCAGGGGGCGGGGGGCCGGAATTCTTGACGGCTCGGACAATTGTGCTTACTGTCGAACTGCACGGACTTGCAACCCGCCCCCCACCCTTCGTTGTCAGATAGCCGTGCCCCGATGACGCCGATGTCCGCCAGCAGCCGAATGTCTCTCGCCTGTGCCGACTGGTGGAAGGGCACTCGGAACGTCGAATTGTGGTCGACGCTGGCGTGGTACGACATCGTGCTCCGGTACCGGCGGTCGATGCTCGGGCCGCTCTGGTTGACGATTAGCATGGGGCTCATGCTGCTCGGTATGGGGCCGCTCTACTCGACGCTCTTCAAGGTGCCACTGAGCAGCTTTTTTCCGCACCTCGCCCTCGGCATCATATTCTGGAATTTTTTCACCACGACGATCAACGACGGATGCAACGTCTTCATCGTCGCCGCGCCCTATCTCAAGCATGCGGAGTTTCCGGGCAGTGTGTTCGTGTGGCGAAGTCTGGCGAGGAACGTGATCCAGCTCGCCCACCATATGGTCCTGTACATTCCGGTGGCGCTCTGGGCCGGTGTGTCTGCGTCGCCCCGGATGCTCCTCTTTGTTCCCGGCCTGATCGTGGTCATCGTCAACCTGCACGCGATGAGCATCACGCTCGGGATCGCATGCGCACGATTTCGCGACGTGGCGCAGATCGTCGCCAGTTCGTTGCAGTTGTTGATGTTTCTCACGCCGGTCTTTTGGTTTCCAGAAAGCCTGCCGCAGCGGGCCCATTTCATTCTCTACAACCCGCTCGCTCAGTTGCTCGACGTCGTACGGATGCCGCTCCTCGGTGCCGCACCAGCGAGCGGGACGTGGTGGTTTCTGCTGGACTTCACCGCCCTCAACGTCGCCGTCGCCACGGGGCTTTATCTGGCGAAGCGGCGGCACCTTGTGTACTGGATTTAAGGCGATGGCACGGCTCTCACTGCACAACGTGTCGATCGACTTCCCGATCTTCGGCGCGCACGCGGCCTCGTTGAAGCAGACGCTCGCGTCGGCGGCCACGGGGGGACGGATCGGACGGGAGACGGGCGTCGCCGTCATTCAGGCCCTCAGGGACGTGTCGCTCGACCTCCGGGACGGCGATCGTCTGGGAATCGTTGGCCATAACGGCGCGGGGAAGTCGACGCTCCTTCGCACGCTGGCGGGCGTCTACCCGCCCACCCGGGGCCGGTATGTCAGGGTTGGCACCGTTTCGAGCCTGATCGATCCGATGCTCGGGATCGAGATGGACGCGACGGGCCACGAAAACATCTCGCTGCGGGGGCTGATCCTGGGGCTCAAGCGGCGAGAGATGACGCGGCTGATTCCGGATATCGCCGAGTTCAGCGGACTGGGCGACTACCTGGACATGCCCGTGCGGACGTACTCGACGGGCATGCTGATGCGGCTCGGGTTCTCGATCGCCACGTCCGTGCGGAGCGACATCCTGTTGATGGATGAATGGCTTTCCGTCGGTGACGCCGAATTCAAGCAGCGGGCGGAGGAGCGGCTGCGAGACGTCGTCAGCAACACGGGCATCCTTGTGCTCGCGTCGCACTCGCCCGAACTCATCTCGCGGGAATGCAATCAGGTGATCGAGCTCTCGCATGGAGTGATGCGGGTGCCTGGCACGTGTGCGGCGGGGGCAGACACGGTGCCCGACGCGATCCCCGTCCCGGGGTGACTCCGGCGGATGCTTCCGGTCGGATGCGAGACGGTGCCGCAGGATCACGGGATCCGGTACGCCGCGGTGACCGCATGCGTGCGGGGCGTGCCTTTCATCGCCCCGGCTTCACGTCGAAAACACCGATCCGCACCGGCTTTTTGTCGGCACCTTCGAGCAGCAGGACTTCCTTGGGACCGGGCGTGCGGTAGGCTTCGCCCGGGACGCAGAAGGTGAAGCCAAAGTCCATGCGCACGAGGCGGTCGATGACGTGGCCGTCGAACGAGATCGCGTGGCTCGCATCGGGGGCGAGCCCATCGAGCGATATCCACATGGCGGATTCTCCGGTCGCCTGCTGATTGAAGGCGGTCCCTGCGACCGTCTCCCGTGGTCCCCAGTCTTTGACGATCGGGGGCTTGGCGGCCACCCGCCCGTCGTCCCCGGGCTGCGGCCGCGGATGCGTCGTGCCGACTGGCGGCACGTGAAGGACCGTGATCAGGGGCCTGCCATCCCGAGTCGTGAGATGTCGATCGACCGCGTAGCCGGCCCCGAGTTCGTGCAGCGCTGTCATGAGACCGCGCTTCGCATCCGGAAAATTTTCGAAGCCATCCGCCCGGATGCATACGTACAAATGCTGGTCTGCGGCCCGGTTCAGCAGGGCGGCACGGGCAGTCGCCGGATCGAGAAACTCGGGCCAATTGTCGTTGATCGCCACGCGGCCTCCGGTGAGCGCGATCATCTGCGTGCCCATGCCCCAATCGGCCGTGCGGTACAGCGCGTCGGGGCGGTCTGCGCACACCTCGGCGAGCCGGTTGTGCGCGGGATCCCAATTGTGATGCGTCGGGCGGCGGAAGCGATGCACGGCCGTCGCCGACGAGGCGATCATGGCGGACGTGAGCAGCAGGACGGATCCCGCGACCACGGCGTTCGAGAGCACCGGTGGCAGCGGTTTCCAGACCCGGAGACCGACGAGCCCGGCGAGCAGGGGCGCGAGGATGAATCCCGGGAGTCCCGAGACGACGGCGGCGTGATGCGGCCCGGTCGCCGCCTTCGTCAGAACGAAGCCCAGCCCGACCAGCAGCGTGAAGAGGCATGCGAAAGCGAACGGCCGCAGGGTGACGTCGTCGCCCGCCGCCTCGCCTGACTCCCGGCCCGCCAGCCGCCACATCCAGCCGACGAGGCAGACGCACACGGTGAGGAGGTATGCCGGAACCATCCATCGTTCCAGGTCGAGGCCGCTGCCACACACGAACTGCAGCGGTCCGCCGCCGATGATCGTGAAATACAGCAGGCGTGCGGCCACTGCACAGCGGGTTGCCCAGCCCTGTTCCGGGATCCCCATCGCCGCTGAGACCAGGGTGGCTCGCCAGAGACTGACGAGGATGACACCGGTCAGCAGTTGTGCCTGTACCAGTGCCAAGACGGGGTGACGCACGCAGTATTCCACGCAGCGTTTCGGGAACACGACGACGAGCGCCGCCGTCGCGCCTGCGAGGATCCAGATGAAATTGAGCTTGTCGAACGTCCCGGCCGCACCTCCGGCAACGAGCAGCCAGATTCCCGTGGGCGTGCCGTGCTTCCACCAGTGGGCGATGCCGCAGACGACCACGCCCCGGAGCAGATACATGACGGCATCGGGCCCCCAGTCCAGGCGGCTGTGCATCAGGAGCCCGGGGTCGAACAGGACGAGCGGGGCGGCAAAGAACGTCGTCGTGCGCCCAAACAAAATATGCGTGGCCCGCACCAGCAGCACGGCCCCCGCGACGCCGAGCAGGATCGCCGGCATCCGAATCGTCCATGGATTCGCGGGCAGGAGCGAGAAGACCGGGTAGTACAACCAGGCCTTCAATGCGCCCGTGTACGGCACGAGGAGCACCGGCACCCCGAAGATCTTGAAGGCGACAAAGCTGTTCAGCGGCGCTCCGAGTGCTGCGTTGCAAAACAGGGTTTCGTCGTAGTAGAGGCCCGGGGCCGCGAGGTTCCAGCACGCGAGCACGACGGCGGCACCCGCGACAAGACCGACGAAGAGGGCCGGGAAGCGACTCGCGGCGCCGAGTGCCGCCTGTGGAGGCGAATTGTCGTTATCGGAAGACATTGTATTTGACGATCGCGTAGAGGGCCCGGAATCCATCTCGCCAGCCGATTTTTTTTCCTTCATGGTAGGTGCGGCCGTAGTACGAGATGCCCACCTCGTAGATCCTCGCGTCCGTCTTCACGACTTTCGCGGTTATCTCCGGCTCGAAGCCGAAGCGGTCCTCCTCGATGGTGATGCCCTGAATGAGCTCCCTGCGGAACGCCTTGTAGCACGTTTCCATGTCGGTGAGATTGATGTTGGTGAGCATGTTCGACAGGAGCGTCAGGAAGCGATTGCCCACCATGTGCCAGAAGTAGACCACGCGGTGCGGCTGCCCTCCCATGAACCGCGAACCGTAGACGACGTCCGCCCGATCCTTGAGGATCGGGTCGATGATCGTCCCGTATTCGTTCGGGTCGTATTCGAGGTCGGCGTCCTGCACGATGACGACGGTGCCCGTCGCCCTGCGAAAGCCCGTGCGCAGAGCCGCGCCCTTGCCCTGGTTGCGGTCGTGCAGGATCAGGACCGCGTCGAACTCGCTGCAGACCTCGGGCAGGATGTCGCGGGTGCCATCCGTGGAGCAATCGTCGACGACGATGATCTCGACGTCGGCGATCGGCTGGGCCCGGACCCGGAACAGGATCTCCCGGATCGTCGAGCGTTCGTTGTAGCACGGTATGACGACGGACAGCACGGCCGCACGAGGGGTGTTCATGAAAGGTACTTCGTCTGCGGGTGTGACGGGGGACGGAATCGCGAGCGGGGCGTCATGGTGTTCGGTTCAGGCGATAGATGCGGGCAGGCGTGCCGGTCTGGTGCACCGGCGACCATGCATGGCCGTCGATCGCCGGCAGCCGCGAGACGTCCGTGCCGCTCTCTCCCGTGAGGATGGCGGCATATACCTGTTCGCCGCTGTCGGCTGCATCGCGGACCACGGCCACGCTCGTGGCGGGGTCGAAACGCCAGACCCGGCTGAAGACGTAGCCGCTGTCGGACATGTCGAGCGGAACGGAACGCATGGTGCGCGGCAGCAGGCTGCTCAGGTAGACGGCGTTGATGTCGGAAATGACGACGGTGTCGCCGCCATCGGCAAGCGAGATCAACTCCCTGACGGCATTCCACCGGGGCGGCGCGTACTGGTCACGATGCGGACGAAGACCGAGCGCGTAGGGGAGTTGGGCTTCCCAGCCCCGCCGGGGATAATCGACCTGCGACGGATAGCCCACGACGGCAAGAGCGAGGCACGTGCAGACGAGGCCGGCGCCGAGCATCTGCCGGCCTCGTGAGAGCTGCGAAATGGCCGTCGCTGCCGCGATCGCTGCGGGAATCGATGCTGCGAGAAGGACCGGTCCGTAAAACCGCAGGTCCTGGAACAAGTACATGAGACAAAGCAGAAGGTAGGACGCCAGGGCGGCGACGATCGGGTAGGCGGCACGCGAAATGCGGAGAAGCGGCAGCCCGATCGCGGCCAGGACCAGGAAGGCCGGCGTGACCTGCGCCCCCGTGCCGTATTGGTGGGCTGCGCTGTAGTCGGTGGCGGTGAGCGATGCCTCCTGCCAGAGCATCGTGAGCGCCCTGGGGATGGTTTTCGGCGTGGGCGAGACGGAACCCGGCACCCAGAAGTCGTAGCCCGACTTCAGGGGCGATCCGAAGAGCATGTCATTCAGGGCCAGCATCGGCATCAGGGTTGCGGCGAACGCGATGGCCGGAGCCGCCGACCGCAGGGCGATCTGCCGGAGCGATGCGAACAACGGCATCGGCCGCGGAGGCATGGCGAGCAGGAGCGGTGCGAGCATCACGTTCTGCAGCCGGATCGTCACGGCGGCTCCGAGCAGGACAGCGGCGAGGACGCGAAAAGGCGTGCTGTTTTTTGAATTGCCCTGGAATGCGGCAGCGCAGGCCGCCGCGATGAAGGCGGCGGAAAGGCAGTCGCTCAGCGGAGCCCGGGCGTACGTCGCGCACCACGGCATCGTCACGACCAACAGGGCACACAGACCGGCCGCCAGGGTCATCCCCCGGCTTCGGAGGCAGGAAAACATGACGAGGATGGTGGCGAGGCCCGCACACTGGCTGACGCGGATCGGGGCTGCGACCAGTTCCTGCGGCGGAAGCACGTGCAGCCACGGTTGCATCGCAAACGCATATCCGGGCTGATATCGCGACGGTAGTTGCTCGCCGCCGATGTTGATCGACGGATAGGTGCCCTGCTGCATCGCTCTTCCCATGGCGAAATACTCGCACGCATCGGGGTAGGGCGTGAGTTCGCGGGTTGGGCCCTTGGATTCGTCGGAGCGTGCGATGGCGATCGCGGCGATCGCGAGGGAGGCGGCAAGAAGTGCCATGCCCGTGATCCGCTTCCATCGCGGTTCAGCCACAGACTCCGCATGAACACCAACGGCACTGTTGCCCGTGATCGCATCGCTAGGGGACTTGGATGGAAGCATGATGACACGATGGTCGCGCGGGAGGCGACGCGACGGGAATTCAGGCAACGGGACGCGGCGGTGAAAGTGGCATGCTCCAACCGGGGGTGACGGGATTGTCTTTGACGCCTATCGCATACTGCGCAAAGCGTGTTGACATCCAGACGGCGGCCGTGGCGTAGAACTCGTCGTGGACCACGCCGGCAAGGTCGAGCAGGAGCGGTTCCAGAAAAGGGTTCCTCCAATAGCCGCTTTCATCGACGAACAGCCCGGCCTGTTCGAAGCTCCTCCGCAGGGTATCGAGGTCGACGGTGTCCTTGTGGGTGAGGTCGTCGTAGAAGTTGGTGGTCGACACGGGATGTCCCATGGCACGGAGGCTGTCTCGACGGGGGCCGCTCTTCGAAAAATGGCTCGGCATCTCGATGTAAACACGTCCCTGCGGGGTCAGGCGATTCGCGATCCAGGGCATCAGCCGGTTGGGCCCGCCGTCGATGTGCTCGACGAAATGCGATGAAAAGACGGCGTCGAAGGATCGGCCTTCGAACGGCTCGTCGGTCTCAAAGTTCTTGTTTTCCCAGCCGTCGTACAGCGATCTGTGCCGGCCATCAGCCAGTGACACGGCGAAGAGCCGGAGGTCGGGCCGGTGGGGCAGCAGCCAGTTTTTGAAAAGGGCAAGCGAACCGTCGCCAGCCCCGAGATCCAATACTGACGCACCATGCGGAAGCGTCTTCAGAAAGCGAACCCGGGGACTTGCGAGGTGAAGCCAGGCGTCGACCTCGTCGCGTGGCAGTGAATGCGTGGTCGGCATGGAGGGTCTCCGGTGCGGAAGGGGCGGCGGAAAGGAGTGCGACGCTCACGAAGCCGATCCATCAGGCGGCGGGTGTGGGCTCATACGGAGGACGGCGAAACACGAAATGTGGCCAGATTTGCTCCGAATGCGTGCGGTGCGACATCACAAACTCCTCGACGGCCTGAGTAGCGCCCAGGCAGGAACTCACCCCGGCGTCGTCGTAGACGAGGTAGCCGCCCCGACAGAGGAAGGGGTGGACCGTATCCTGGGCAAATCGAACAGCCGAAAGAATGTCGCAGTCGATGTGCGCCATGCCGAATCCACCGGCTGACTTGTAGACATCGCGGGCGGTGTCTTGGAAGCGACCCTTGACGAACTGGAGGTTGTCGAGGCGATGCGCGCGAGCGAACGCCTCGAGTTCCGTGAGGTCGACATCCGAAAAGTCGCCCTCTCGATGGAGGTCGATCGTCGGATCGGTGGCGGGCATCCCCTCGTATGTATCGAGAGCGTAGACGATCGCGCCGGGGTAAAGTTCCTTGAGGCAGGCCGCCATGAAGAGTGCGTTCCCCCCCCGCCAGCTCCCGAATTCGATGATGTCGCGGAGAGGAAGCCTTTCGAGAAAGAATCGAATGATCAGATAGAGGTTCATGCGGCGCTCCTCTTGAACCACGGAGCGACCGTGCGTGAATTGGACGGCGTGTTGATACAGCGCATCCTGCCTCACCTGTGCGTCGAGTCCGCCAAACTGCAGGCCCCATCCTCTCTGGTAGCCCTCGTAGGGATTGCGGCCGTCGACGAACTCGCTTCTACGCGCAGGAAATGCTGGTAATGTCAGGGGCATCGGTGACGGGGCCGTTCAAGGACGAGCGGGGAGAAAGAGAGCCGAGGATGGATGTTCCGGAAGCGAGCGTAGTCCGCCCTCAGGGAAATGCGAGAAGTGCCGCCGCCCCAGGACGCGGCCGCCACGCCTCGGCGCCCTTTTTCGTGAAGTGACAGTTGGTGACTTGGCCGGGAAAAGCGGAGAGCGTGCGGATGACCGACATGCGCTTCGTGGTGGGAACGAAAAACAGCATGAATCCCCCGCCTCCGGCCCCCGAGATCTTGCCTGCGCGGGCACCTGCTGCCATCGCCGCCTCATAGATCGCGTCGATCCGCGGGTTCGAGACGGTTCGGGCGGTCTGCTTTTTGTTGGCCCAGCCGCCGCGCATCGACTCGACCAGTCCATCCATGTCGCCGCGAATGAGGCAGTCTTTCATCAAGTGAGCCTCGCGTTTGAGTCCATGCATGGCTTCGATCGCATCGTGCGAGCCTAGTTGAACGTTGCTGCTCTGGTCGGAAATGATCTGAGCCGACTCGCGCGACACGCCCGTATAAAACAGCACGAGAGAAGACTCCATTTCGGAGACGATCCAGTCCTTGACCCGGAGCGGCGTGATGACCGCTCGGTCGCCGGGAAGGAATTCCATGAAATTGAACCCGCCGAAGGTGGCGGAATAGTGATCCTGTCGCCCTCCTTGCAGCCCGCAATCGACACGCTCGATCCGGTGAGCAAGCCTCGCGATCGCGTAGTCGTCGAGTGGAAGATTGAGCAGTTCGACGAAGGCCCGAATCATGGCGACCACGAGAGTCGACGACGATCCCAGGCCAGAGCCGACAGGGGCATCGCAAAAGGTGCTCAATTCCAATCCCAGAGGCCTGCCCCCATTGTGGTCCTGGATGATGCTGCTGTAGACGGCTCTGTGCAGGTTCAGCGGGCCGCCCGCCGGCAGGGATGCCGCCGCGGGAAACAGTTCCTCGGCCTGAAGGTCAGTGGCGTGAAAGCGGATCACGGGCTCGGTAAGCGGCCGAATCACGGCGTAAGCATACCGGTCGATGGTGGCGTTCAGCACGCAGCCGCCGTGCAGGTCTGTATAAGGGGAGACGTCGGTGCCGCCTCCTGCAAGACCCAGTCGCAGGGGGGCCCGTGCACTGATGATCATAGATGTGGAGGCTGTCGGGGCTGCGCTCCGCAGGGCCGCTGAGGAGTCACGCGGCCAGAGCCGCGTCGGGGATGGTTATGAACGATCACGTTGAAGTGACTCGGGGCAGGGGACACCGCAGGAGGTCGACGCTGGTACGGGCGGTAGAATGTCTTTCGAAAAAGTCTCCCGCATCGCGGCCATCGAAAACCGGGTGGAGGCGTAGTGATGCCCGGCAGACGCGACTTCTCTCCAACGCCCGTCGTCGCGGATCAACGCCACAATCTCCTGCGCAAGCCTCGCGGGATCGGCGGAGACGGGGAGGATCAGGTCGACCCCGGCAACGCCCTGCGCCCCGGTCGGCGTCGTGACGAGCGGGAGGCCATGGTGCATGGCCTCGATCACCTTGCTCTTGACGCCGGCCCCGAAGCGCAGGGGAACGACTGCCACGCGCGCGGTGCGATAGAACTCGTTGAGGCGATCGTCGGAGACGTGGCCCGTGACGGTGACGGCTTCTGAAGCCAGTTGTTGCACGGCGGCCGTTGGGTTGGAGCCGACCAGCCACAGATGGGCGTCGGCGATCTCTCGACGCACGAGGGGCATGATCTCGCGCACCAGCCACTCCGCGGCGTCGACATTGGGCGGATGTCCGAAGCCTGCCACGAACAAGATCCCGGTGCGTCCGAGAGGACCGGGAGGTGGCTCGCGCCGGTCGTCGAAAAAGTAAGGCGTTACCGTGCGTGCCGTGACGCCCGGGCAGGCTCGTGCCACGACGCTCGTCTCCTCCGTCGAGGGATAATAGACGGCATCGACCTGCCGCCAGAGTGATTGCTCGAGTTCCAGCATCGCGAGCGACTGTTTGTGGAGGGCGGGGTCGCCTTTCACCTCAAACTCGTTTTGCAGCCTCGCGTGGTGGAGGTCGTGTCCGTAGAAGAGGAGTGTGGCGCGGGTGTGCCGACGCAGTGCCGCCACGAACTCGATGGCTATGTGCGGCCGGCTGAGGAGCACATAGTCGAGTTGAGAGCCGTTTTCCCGCGCCCATGCTTCGAAGTGATCGACGAATTGGGGGCCATAGAACACCTCGATGCCCTCCTGTTCGAGCGCCGGGGTGTAGTCCTGGTCGTAGTGAAGATTCTGGGGCCAGAACTTGACGTTCATCCCCATTGACCGGAAGAGCCGGAGAAAACACCACATGGTGCGCGAGCCGGCGTCGCGGTCGGGTTGCGGCACGTAATGATCGATGATCAGGATCGTTTTGCGGTTGGCGGAACGATCTCGTGCACGGAAGACATTCTGCCCATTGGGGAAATGATCGCGGGTGAGGGTGTCGTGCCACTTGTCGCGAAATCGTCGCTGGTTCCCCGCCTGGCCAGATTTGACCCCCTGCGAACTATCGGTGCCGTGGGAGACGCCTTCGTGGTGGACCACGACCGACGCGGGCTGATAGTAGACATTCCGTCCGGCAGCCCGGACTGCAAATGCCAGATCGCTGTCCTCGTTATAGGCTGGCGAGTAGCGTTGGTCGAAGCCGCCGAGTTGCGCGAACAACGACCTGGGCACCATGATCGAAGCCCCCGAACAGTAGTCGGTCTCGCGCAGATAGTTGAATTCGGGCTGCTGCGGATTCTGGCCGCGGCCGTAATTCCACGCGCTGCCGTCGGCCCAGACGATTCCACCCGCCTCCTGGAGCCGGCCATCGGCGTAGAGCAACTTCGAGCCAACAAGCCCGGCGTCGGGGTGGTCGCGAAACGTCTGCACGAGCGCGGAGATGGCGCCGGGCTGGATCTCGGTGTCGTTGTTGAGAAACAGGACGTACTCGCCCCGGGCCTGTTGTGCGGCGGCGTTGCAATTCCGCAGAAATCCCAGGTTTTCCCGATTCCGGTGGATGACAAGACCCTGCACCCAACGGGCAGCATGGCGGGTGGCATCGGTGCTCCCGTCGTCGGCGAGAATGACTTCGTAGGCCAGAGTCGGCTCGCTCCGCACGATGCTTTGCAGGCAGGCGTGCGTATGCGCCCACTGGTTGTGCGCCGGGATGATGATCGAGACCACCGGGGTGTCGCACGTCGGGAGGCAGATGCCCTCCCAGTGAGTGTCGGCGGGATGGAGACCGTTCGTCGCGGGGCGTGCGGCCCCCGCAGCCCGAGCCACGATGGGCGGCTGAGCCGTGCGCAAGAGGCCCGGTATCGTCGCCGCCGGGCTGCCCGAGGCCAGCAGCACTTTCGGCAGCTTATGGGCAAGAAACCGGCGATGCCGGAGCCTGGTCTCCAACGTCAAAGGTAGCCGGTCGTATAGCCGGCGGCAGCCTTTGAGGAACGCCGTCGAGGCGTGCATGAGCCGTTGACGCGGAGCAGTGACCCACCGCCGTGCCTCACGAAGAGGTTTCGTCACCCACCAGGAGTTGCTGTTCACGACCTGTTGGTGGAGCGCCAGTTGCTGGCGGCACTCGTGTTCCAAGTGGCTCAGGTGCTGGCCGCGATGGGCAATGTCCTGCTCGAGCCTCGTGATCTGCGCTGCGCTTCGCTCGAGGTCGTGACTGAACTGGACGACACGCGATTCCTGCAGACTCGCGGCCTTCTGCAGGGAATCGATCGTGTTGCGGTGTGTCGCGACATCGTGGTTGAGCCCGAGGATCGCGGCGTCTCGTTCGGCAATCCTGCCGGAGAGCGTCTTCAACTCCCCGTCCCGCTCTGCCACGACGGCCTGAAGCTTTGCGAGACGTTCTTCGAGCGCGGATATCTGGCGTTCCCGCTCCGCGACGTGCGAGTTGCTCTCGTAGCAAGCGAGCTTCAGCGCCGCGACCTCGCGTGTCTGGTCGGCCAATTCCTGCGGACGCAGCGACAGTTCGTAGAGCAGGCTGGTGAGATGCTCCTCGAGTGCGATGATTCGTTTTTCGCGTTCAGCTGCGGCGGCCGTGTCTTCGTCACGCGTCAGGGCGAGCCTCGCCAACTCGCCGGCTCGTTCGAGAAGGAGCGAGCGAGCGACGTGGAGCTGTTCGTCGAGTGCGGCGATCTGTCTGCCTTTGGCGGCTGTTTCCTCCGCTTTGTCGTCGAGCAGCCGAGTGAGTGTCGCTATTCGCTCGTCGAGCGTCCTGCTGGCGATCCCAGCGGCCTTGTCGTGGGTGAGCAACGCAGCCCAATCCATAAAAGCGGCATCGGCCGCCCCGAGAGGCCGAACCTCGTCGGCTTCATCGGCGGGAGGCTCGCCGAGGCCCGATAGGACGCGGAGCTCGGCATACAACTCACACGCCGTCGGGTCTGCCGCTTGGACGACGGCTCTCCGATAGGCTGGTGGACTTGTTGTGAGCAGGTCCTCGCGATACACGTGAGCGGGGTTGGAAAGAGGCACCCCCAGCCGGTCGCGAATCCTCGTTATCACGGCATGTCGATCCTGGGAGACTTGGCTCACGTCCACGATCATGCAGGCATCGGGGTGACGGCGTGCGAAGTCTCTCACCAGTTCGTTGTAGTGCCGCCATACGCGCAGAGCGAAAGGAGGATTGTCGAGGAACGCCTTGTCACCTCTGCGAAACAGTGAATCCACCACCTCGCATGGTGATCTGACGACGAACAGCCAGCGGGCGGCGGGAAGCAGCGACTGCCAGAATTCCAGAAACAAGACGGTCCTGGGGTCTTTCCAGCCCCACGGTTGCGAGAGCTGTTTTCTGACACGGATCAGCTCCCCGGCAACTTCCCGCAAGGGATGATGTACGTGGAGCGACTTGGAGTCGGTCAAGAAACCGTTCTGGCACGCCCCGTTCGCTGCGAGAACGCGCTGGTGGAAGTCGTAGAAATCCAGGTCCTCAAAATGTCCAAGCAGATTGCTGTCGGCCGGCCACATCATCCGGTCGCCGATGTGGAGACCCGCTGACTGGCAGAGCGAGGCCATCAGTGATGTGCCCGAGCGGTGCATTCCCGAGACGATCAGCACAGGCTGTTCAGCCGGGGATGCGTTAACGGCGGCCTCGGGATGGACGGCGGCCGTGTGGGAGGCCGCCGGGTGGAAGTCGCCATTGCTCGAAGAGCGAACGATCACGAACGTCGCTCCTTTGCGAGTCGGTATGTTTCCGACACAGGCAGATTCGAGGGGCATTTCGAATGGCCGCGACCATCGCAGTCAACAGCAGCATCACGGCCGGAATGGAACCGGTCGAGGACGGTCTTGCCGACGGAGAGGTGCGGGCCGCCAGTGACAGCAATCATCCGTTAAGCCCTGCACATGAGCGCGGGAGTGGGAAAGAGTCCCTCGTCGATGCAACTTATCGCCAGGGTTGGATCTGCGGGCCGTCGCCGCGCCATCTTCACCCTGCGGCATAAGCCTCATCAGCCGCAGCACCCATCAAAAAGGCATTCTTTCAACACTACGATGCGAAAAAC
Source organism: Pirellulales bacterium (assembly GCA_044369655.1). GTDB lineage: Bacteria > Planctomycetota > Planctomycetia > Pirellulales > UBA1268 > CAMCQY01. Next base: position 35,874 of record JBILWX010000008.1, on the reverse strand, counting down.
GCCTGTCAAGAAAAACGCGGGAGGTGTCCTGCCGGGGGACCTGAGTGCGGCGGTGCTTGTCCTGGCGATTGCGCCGGTCGTACGGCCTGTCCAGTGGGCAACGGGCCATGGATGGCCGTTGCCACGTGAACCTGTGGCTCGCCCGGATGGCGAGCCCTCTCCAGTGGCAACGGGCCATGGATGGCCGTTGCCACGTGAACCTGTGGCTCGCCCGGATGGCGAGCCCTCTCCAGTGGCAACGGGCCATGGATGGCCGTTGCCACGTGAACATAGTGGAGGCGGCGGGAGTCGAACCCGCGTCCCGTGATGTTTCAGCACAGACGTCTACGTGTGTGTCCGGTCAATTTAGGTCTCGTGGACGCATCCCCGGCCGACAGGGTTCGTCATCCACCAGCCCGGAACTTTTTTAGCCCCGCCCGTACCAGGCGGTGAAACGGGGCGAGTCGGATTTGGCGACCGATTGGGAGGCCCTTCCGACTGGGGCCATCGCTCGGGGTTGCTTAATTAAGCAGCCAGAGAAAACTGAGCTTCGGCAATTGAAGCTTGGTCGACTTTTAACGTGGCCAGCCGACCAACCACGACACGCAATCTGAACCTCTTGCCATCCGGTCGAAACCGGTACGCCCCCTGTTTGTGTGGTGCCGTGCGGCCGATTCCCGAACCCTTCCGTGCACCGGTCCGCTCGTCTGTCCGTTCACCTGCGCCAGCAGGCCTCGCGGGCCCGGGCGGCGGGCCCTCGGCCCGCGTTCTCATTCTAACCGACCGACACTTCCTGTGTTGGAAACCCCACGGCCTGTATCGGTCGTGTCGTGCTCGGGAAGCCATTTTTTGGCCCAAAAAAACCGCAGCCCCGGCCCCGACACTTCCCGGCGGCGATACTTGGGGGACGGCGGAACCGTGCCCCCGCCCACCCCCCCTCTTCTCAGAAACATTGACGGCTCTCCAATGCCATCCGTACGCTTTTTCTCGCCGGCCCGCAGTTTTCCCATGGCAGCCCTCTTCGCCCACGGTATCGCACCCATGTCCGCCTTCGCGCAGGTGACCGTCCGCACAACAGTCCTCGCCGTGGCCGCTGCGGCGCTGGCCGTGGCCCCGCTGGAGGCCGCGGTCGGGCAGGAATGGGCCACGAAGATGTTCTCCACCACGAGCCACAACTTCGGTACCGTTGCGAAGGGGGCGAAGACCGAATTCCGCTTCGTGTTCCGCAACCTCTACAAGGAACCTGTGCATGTCGTGGGCGTCCGCACCAGCTGCGGCTGCACGTCGCCCGAGGTCACCGTTCGCGACCTGAAGACCCATGAGACCAGCGAGGTCGTCGCCAAGTTCAACACGCGGACGTTCCTGGGGCAGCACGGGGCCACGCTCACCGTCACGTTCGACAAGCCCTACTACGCGGAAGTGCAGCTGCGGGTGGCCGGCAACATCCGCGGCGACGTGACCTTCGATCCGCCGTTCGTTGACCTCGGCAACGTCGACCTGGGCAAGGGAGCAGAGCGATCCGTCCGCGTGACCCACGTCGGCTCCACGCCCTGGGAGATCAAGGACGTGCGGAGCGCCAACGCCAATTTCGAGGTGTCGCTTTCGAAGCCGACCCACTCGCCGAGCCAGTCCGCCTACGACCTCACCGTCAGGCTCAAGCCGGAGACGACGGCAGGCTACGTGAACGGGCAGCTGATCCTCGTCACCAACGATCCCCGCGCGGCCCAGATTCCGATGGACGTCGAAGGCCGTGTCGTGGCTGAAGTGACCGTGAGTCCGCAACTTTTGGCGCTCGGGACGGTGCAGCCGGGGGCGAGCGTGACGAAGAACATCGTCGTGCGTGCCAACCGTCCCTTCTGCGTCACGGGCGTTTCGTGCTCCGACGGCTGCCTCACCTGCGAGCCGAAGACGACCGCCGCCACCGTGCACATCCTGCCGGTGACGTTCGCCCCCGGCAGCATGTCGGGCAAGATCGAACGGCAGCTGAAGATCTCCACCGATCTCGGCGAGGGAGCCGTGCCGACCGTGACGGTGCAGGCGACCGTCGAGCAGCCGGCCGGCGTCGTCGGGCAGTCGGCGAGCCTGCAGTAGGCCACTGGCTGTGGGAATCCGCGAGTGATCAACCCGCCCGACGTCAACGGTTGGTAAGCGGCTGGTAGTCGCGGGCCGCCGGCCCGGTGTAGAGCGAGAGCGGCCGGATCAGCCGGTTGTCGCCGATCTGCTCGATGATGTGGGCGGTCCACCCGCTCATCCGCGCCACCACGAAAATCGGCGTGAACACCGGCACCGGCAGGCCGAGCGCGTGGTAGACGCGGGCGGCCGGCCAATCGAGGTTGGGCTTCAGGCTCTTGGCCGAAAGCATGAGCCGCTCGACCCTGTCCGCCAGGTCTTCGATCGCCTCCCCCTCCGTTCCCCGCACCATCTCCCGGCACATCCTGCCGAGCAGTTTCGCCCGCACGTCGCCATCCTTGTAGACACGGTGGCCGAAGCCCATCACCACTTTCTTCGCGGCAAACTGCTCGTGCACCCAGGATTCCGCCCGGTCGGCCGAGCCGATGTGTGTGAGCACCTCGAGCACCTTCTCGTTGGCGCCGCCGTGCAGCGGGCCTTTGAGCGCCCCGATGGCTGCCGTGATGCCGGAATGCATGTCGGAGCCGGTGGAAACGACCGTGCGGGCGGTGAACGTTGAGGCGTTGAACTCGTGTTCCGCGTAGAGCACGAGGGTGGTGCCGAAGATTGCCACATGCTCCTGCGGAGCCGCGTGGCCGGTGAGCCGCTCGAGCAGGGCCTTGGCGATGGGGCCCTCGGGCCAGGCCGCGATGGGGCGTCCAGCGGTGAGGTCCATCCAGGCGGCCAGGACCGCGGGCACCTGCCCGAGCAGTCGCTCTGCCTGGGCGAGCAGCTGATCGCGTGAGCCGGGAAGATTATCCTGTTCCACCTGGCCAAGCATGCTGACGCCGGTGCGAAGGGCGTCCATCGGCGAGGCGTGCGGGGCGCAGGCGGCGAGCCGCTGGAGGGCATCGGTCACGGCGGGATCGAGCGAGCGGGCCGCCTCGCTCACACGGCCGGAAAATGCCGCCAGTTGCATGGCCGTCGGCAATTCGCCGTGCAGCAGCAGATAGGCCACCTCCTCGAAGTTGCCCGCCAGGGCGAGCGGCTCGATCGAGTAGCCGCGGTAGCGGAGGTCGCCGTCGAGCGAGCAGATCGCCGTGCGGCCGGCGACGATGCCCGCCAGGCCGCGGGCGAATTCACTGGCAGCGGTCGGGGACGAAGGTGCGGTCATGACGATGTTCCTCCGGAGTGTTTCGCCAGCCAGGCCTCGGGGTGGGCCGGGTCGTAATCGAGCAGATCGTAGAGCTCCTCGCGGGTCTGCATCAGGTCGAGCAGGTTCTCCTGCGTGCCTTCGTCGGCGATCATGCCGAGGCCCGCTTCCATCGCCTTCATGGCAATCCGCAGGAGCGTGACGGGATAGAGCGCGGCGGAAAAACCCAGGGCGGAGAGATCCTCGAGCGCGACCAGCGGGCTCACGCCGAACTCGGTCATGTTGGCCAACAGCGGCGTGTTCGGCGACGCAAACTCGCGGCCGACTTGCCGGAACTCGTCCCGCGATCGCAAGGCCTCGGGAAAGAGCCAGTCGGCACCGGCATCGCGGTAGGCATGCAGGCGACGCAGGCAGTCGTCGAGGCTGGTCACGCCCCGGGCATCGGTCCGCCCGATGATCACGGTCGACGGATCGCGGCGGGCGGCAGCCGCCGCGGCGATCTTCTCGCACATCTCCGTCTCGTCGATGAGCTGCTTGCCGGCCAGATGGCCACACCGTTTGGCCGACTGCTGATCCTCGAGCTGGATCGCCGCCGCGCCGGCCGCTTCCAGCTTCAGCACGCAGTCAGCGACCTCCTCGGGGCCGCCGAAGCCGGTGTCGGCATCGACCACCAATGGGATCGCGACCGACGCCGCGATCACGCGGGTCTGGGCCACCAGTTGGTCGAGCGTGAACAGGCCGATGTCGGGAATGCCGAGCGTGCCGGCCGAGAAGGCGGCGCCCGACAGATAGATGGCGCCAAAGCCCTCGCGCTCGATCAGTTTTGCCGCCAGCGCGAACGGGGCGCCCATGATGGCGATCGTCGATTCCTCGACCGACTCCCGCAGGATGGCACCGCGGCCGGATGGGGTCGGACGGGGCGATGAGGCGTTCGGCATCTGGTTGTCGGTATCCTAGGGATGGTCAAAGCAGCCACAGTGACGAGTTGAGGTTATAGGGACGGACGATGGCCTGGGAAAGCGACAACACGAACACGGCAGTGGCACGAGCCCCGGCGAGTCGCGCCCGCGGGCTCGGCGAGCTGCTGGTGATTCTGCTGGTCTTCGCTGCCGCCGGGGCCTGGCCCATGCCCGACGTCAACGAGACGGCCTATCTCACGAAGGCGCGGCACGACGCCGACCCCGCCTGGTGCCGGGGGGATTTTTTTCTCGAGACCCCCGATGCCCACGGCGTGTTCTATCTGCTCATGGGGCCACTCGCGGCGGCGGTTTCGCTCGAACAGGCGGGGTGGATCGGCCGCTGGCTCGGCTGGCTGACGCTGGCGTGTGGATTCCGGCATGCCGTCGTTCCCCTCCTGCCGCCCTCGTGGCCACGCATCCTCGCTGCGGCACTCTTCTCGCTGGCCCTGCGGCATACGACCGCGGCCGGCGAATGGGTGATCGGCGGCTGCGAGGCGAAGGTGTTTTCGTGGGCGCTCGTGCTGGCGGCGGTCGGCGAAATCGGGCGGGCCCGATTCGCTCTGGCGTGGCTGGCGCTCGGCGCGGCCACGGCACTCCACCCGATCGTGGGCGGGTGGGGGCTCGTGGCGCTCGCCATGAGCTGGTGGCTGCTTTCGCGGACGCATGACCGCGTCGCCCAGCCCCCCTTGCATCGCACGACGCCCGTCGTGGCCGGCATCCTCGTGGCAGCAGGCGTGTTGCTGGCCGCCGCCGGAATCGTGCCCGCACTTGGTCTGTCGGCCGGCGCCGATGCGGCCACGCGGGCCGCAGCCGCGAGAATTCATGTCGTCGAGCGGTTGTCCCATCACCTGCTCGCGCGAACGTTCGCCGATGGCATGGTGGCCCGCCATCTGCTCGCGATCATGCTCTGGTGGCTCGTGCGTCGCCAGCAGTCGGCTGCGTCGCCGACCCAGCGGGCCGCCTGGGCGCATGTCGATCGGTTTATTCTGGCGTCGCTCGTGATCTCGCTGGCGGGCGTTGCCATCTCGCTCCTCGAGCCGTTTTCGGCGAGCGCGTCCTACAGCCTGCTGCGGTTCTATTGGTTTCGGTTGGCCGACGTGCTCGTGCCGTTCGGGCTGGCCATTGCCGCGGCCGCCGTCCTTGCGAACGACGCCGCCATCGGCGCGCTGTTTCCAGTCCGGCCCGCGGTCGTCCGGTTGGTCGTGGGGGTGCTCCTCTGCCTCGATCTGGCCCACGAAAGCCGGCACTGGCCGCTTCCCGGCCGCACGGGTCTCGTGGCCCGCAGCGACACGAAGGTCGATGCGGCGGCATGGCGGGATATCTGCGACTGGGTCGCGGCCAACACCCCCGCCGACGCCTGCTTTCTCACGCCCCGCGGGGCGGCGAGCTTCACCTGGTGGACCGGTCGCCGCGAGGTCGTGGGCTGGAAGAACAGTCCGCAGGATGCCCGGTCGCTCGTCGCGTGGCGGCAGCGGTTCGTCGACTGCTTTTCACGCGACGGCAGCTTTGCGAATCTGGAACGGTCGACGGCGGCGCTCGGCCCCGAGCGGCTGCGTCGCGTGGCCGAGCAGTATGACGCCACTCATGCGATCATCCCGGCCGACCTGCCGGGCATCGACACGCTGCCGTTCGAACGCCTCCATGCCAACCGCGGCTACGCCGTCTATCGCCTGAAGTGACCGACGAGAGAGACATCATGACACATCCCCAGGCTCCCAATCGCTCGCCAGACCCGGCCCTCGGCTCCGCAGTGGTGGAGGCCGTCGCCTTCGACCTCGACGGCCTGCTCGTCAACACGGAGGAACTCTACCAGCACGTGGGCACGGAGTTGTTGCGTCGACGCGGCAAGCCGTTCGAGCCCGACCTGCTCGATGCGATGATGGGGCGGCCGCAGCAGGTGTCGCTGAAGATCATGATCGACTGGCACGGTCTCGCGGACACGGTCGAGGCACTGGCCACCGAGACGCACGAGATTTTCCAGTCGCTGCTCGACACGGAATTGCGGACGATGCCGGGAGCCGTGGAGCTGCTCGAGCTGCTCGATGCCCGCGGCATCGCCCGGGGCGTGGCGACGAGCAGCGGCCCTGATTTTGCCCACGACGTGCTCTCGCGCGTGGGGCTCCGCGAGCGTTTTGCGTTCATATTGACCAGCGCCGATGTCACGCACGGGAAGCCGCATCCCGAGATTTATCGGATGGCGGCACGGCGGCTGGCCGTCGATCCCGGTGCGATGCTCGTGCTCGAGGATTCGCAGGCGGGCTGCGCGGCGGCCGTGGCGGCCGGCGCGGTCGCGGTGGCGGTGCCGGGAGGGCACAGCCGGCGGCACGATTTTACCGGGGCACGGTTCGTGGCCGAGACGCTTGCCGATCCGCGGATCCAGGCCCTCGTGGTACGGTGAGGCGACCTGGCACGAATGTCGTCACGCGAGGGCGATGGCCCGGCTGGCCAGAGCGGACACGGTCCGCTCGCTTCGACCGCTCCTCGTTACCGTCTCCGGAAATGGAGGGCCGTGGGCTCGGAGGCGTCTGACGCTCGCTTCGCATGTCCGAGCCTGCCGGCCACAGTCCATTTGCGGTCCCAACCCTCATCCAGAACTGAGCGTCGGCGTGGGCCTGAGTCGCAGGATCGGGCTCCGGATACCGGCCGCTTGCCGAAGTGACATCGAACGGACTATCTTTGCCCTACGTTGGTCTACTCCTTCGCATGGGCGGTTAGCCCCTCTGTAGAGCCTGGACGGAGCACCGGCGATGACCGTTTGGGAAAAGGTCTTGCGAATCCGTCGTGCGATGGCGAGAGGCTTCATGGCGGGAGTCATGCCGTGGCTCGTGTTCTGCACGGCGGGTTTTTGTGTTGGCGGCGGCCGCAGCGAAACGGCAGGCAGCGCGAAGGTCAGCCCGCGAACCGACCTTGACACTCAAACAATCGTATCAACTGATGGCGCCGGCGATGCCGAGGGCAAGCTCCGCATCATTCCGACATCCCTTGGCATCCGCCAGGCGAACGGAGAAGCCCGGCCCATTCCATATCTGGGGGGTTATGCGGTTGAAGAATCCTCAGCAGTGCGTCACGTGGCCGAAGCCATCGCGATCCACGACCGCGAGCCGGCCTCACTTGAAAAGCAGCTGCGGAAGAATGAGGGCAACATCGCCGCGGCGAGGGCCGCCCTGCGGTCTGCAGAGGCAGAAATCAGTCGGGAACACCACACTCATTCCTCGGATTCGCCGACAAACCGCGATCGCGACCCTGTCGACAAATTGGTCACAGCGGGAGCGATCAAGTCGGCCGCTGACCGCGAATACCAGGCGTCTCGTCACGCGACGATCGACCCCCTGTTATTGCAAGTCCAGCAGTTCGAGAAAATGAGTGGTTCGCCCCAGCAGGCGATCGACGGCCTGCGGCGGTCCAGCATTGTTCGGCTGTTCGAGGTGCTGCCTGGAACGCAAGCCCGTGTCTTCAGGACCGATGGTTCGGAACGCTTTAATACAACCATCTCAGAGGACAGCGAGACCATCAGCTGGGCTGAAGCTTCGCGGGTCGTGACGCCCTGGCTCACCGAGCGCTATCGCTGGGTGTTGCGGACGGCTGACGATCTTGACGCTGACGGCGTGCTCGTCCTTTCCAATCGTACGCTGCTATCAGACACCGCCTCGGTTTTGTGGAATGACTGGCCCAAACGCTTTCGGTAGTCGATGGAATACGGCCGCCTTCGGGCTCTCCCGCTTTTTCGGAGGAAAAGGAAACACCATGCATTCGCCTCCCGTTCATCCGCTTCCACCCTGTCCGTCACGGGCGGCGGGGCTTGTCGCCTGGGGCCTCCTGTTCGCGATCGCCATGATGCGTGGATCGCCGGCGGCGGAAGCGATCGCGAAACGATCGTTCGAGGAGTTGGGTTTTATGAACAAGGAAGCCGCTGCGGCACGCAGTCAGGGCGACCTGTTTGCCGTCGAACGACTCAGGCTGGAACGATGGGCGGCAGTCGAGGCCGAGGCGGAGGCTCATCCGGAGAGTGAAAACATCTGGGTCGTCGCTTTTCGCGCGTTGAAAACGGTCGACGGCGACCCCTTCATCGAGACGGCCGACGACAAGCCGTTGAAGCCGGGCTTGGTCAACGAATGCCGCTACCGTGAATCGTGGGACGCGCTGCTATCCGTGTGGAAACGTGCGGGGGCTCTGCCGAACGGCGAGGCCGTGCCGGGGGAGATCGCCACCCGGCTGTTCGAAATACACAACCAGGCCAAGGGCATTCTGCCTGGGGTTTCCGACCCACAGTCTCCGGCGTTCATATCCACGAACGAGCAACTCGTCGAGATTCTGGCCGTGGCGGAGCGGCGCGATCCATGCTGCGTGCTCGCGGTGCCGATGCGGGAATTCGTCAGCAAGACCGATCCGCGGGAGGCTTTTCTGCGGGCTGACGTGCGGCCTTCGTTCATGAAGCGGCAGGCGGCGCTCACGAACCTCTCCCATCCGGCCGTGCTGAGCAGGTCGCCGAACGGCTCGATTGAGACCAAGGAAGGCGACAAGCCCGTGGCCGCATGGCACGCTCCGGTGGAGATTTCCAAGGCGCAGAGCCTGCATTGTCTCCTGCGCGACCTCGATTACGCCACGCCGCTCACGCCCGACATTCTGCTTTTCACGGGAAACGAGAAGGAGAAAAAAGATTGGGATTCGGTCGAGAATTACATCGTCCCGGGCCAGATTTTGAAGTGCACGGACGCATTCTCCGACCCGGTCCAACTCGTGTACGGTCGCATGCTCCTGGCGCAGGTCCTCGACAAGAAGGCGCGACGGCGGCCGGCGTTCATGTTTCTCGACGAGAAAGGTGTCTGGCGGAAACGGTATCTCAACGTTCTGGGCCGCCACCCCCGTGACGGAGAAAGCATCGACAGCCCGGCGGTGGTCCTGATGAACTCGATTCCCGAATTGCAGCGGTTCTCGCTGGGACCCTGCAGCTACTCGCTCTACAACTACCCGGTCATGAAGACGGAGGACTTCCTCCGACTGGAGACGCAGATCCTCTGCATCAAGGATGTCTTCAAGTTTTGTGAAACCAGTCATTCGCCCACGAGAAACCCGCTCAAGCATCTCTCGTTGCATCGGAGCCGGCCGATGTCGGAGCGTGAGTGTCCGGTCGTGACCACGCCCACCACGATCATGAACATCGCCGCGATCCAGGCCAACAACGACGCCACCAAGCATCCGATCAATGAACTGCTGCTGAAACCGGGCATGAATCCACTGCTGTTGGTGTCGGACGACGACGGCACGTCGTCCGAGCCCAATTGGCTGGTCGATCGGCAGGGCACCAGGTATCTGCTGCTCGAAGACGGGCGGAGGCTGCGGTTCGTCGCGAGCCCGGACGATCCCGTGAACGCGCATTTCGAAATCGGCGAAGACGCGACGTTTGCGCGTTTTCCGCTGTCTCTAAAGGCCGTTCCGCCCGCGATTCTGGCGGCCACGCCGGTTGGGCAGTTGATGCGACATTTGCTGGAGAATGCGGGATACAAGACAACCGAGGATGTCTTCAAGGAGATCACCGCGTATCTCGATGCGCGGCAGACGGGCAAGGACTACATCCCCGCGAAGTTCGAGAAGCAGGTCAACGCCCGCGCCAAATCGACGAGGGCCGACAAGGCGACCGCCGCGTATGAAATGATGGCCGAAAGCATCATCGAGCGGCTGCCCGAGCCGGAACGCACGCAAGTCAGGGGTGATCTCCAGAAGCTGCAGAACCCCGAGAGCCGGCGGCCGCCCGAAAAGATGACCCTCGAACTCGAGCCGGGGAAGCACGAGACGTATGCGTATGCTCCGGAGTTGGGGCTCTACCTGCCGTTTGGATCGGCCATCAAGTGGTCCCGTAACTTTGTTAAGTCGCAGACCCCGTGGCCCGAAGGGCTGTTCGCCCGCTACGGCTTTCGATACGTCATCGATCCCCGCGGCAATATCGTCACGCACCGCGGCCTGACGTCTTCGACGGTGGCGACCGAGGTCCAGACGGCGCAGTATGCTTTCGGCGCCGTGCAGAAGGAGGAGGCGTACAACTATCCATTCGATTTTCGTACGCCGGATGGGAAGCTGAGGATTGCGACATCCCAGATCTACGGTTGGGACGACTACCGCCAGATCAAGGCCAACATTTTCCGCGAGCATCTCACGAAGGCGGTTGCCTTGCATCCCTGCTATCCCGCCCTGGCGTGGGTCAAGCTGGATGCGAGCCAGCAGATTGAAAACCCTTCGGCGAGAGATCCGGCGTATATGAAGGATCTGCGGAAGGAGAAGTCGGATCAACAGCCCGCGGGCACGGCCGGGGCGGATCCGGCCACCGCGACCGCGTATCCCGTGTTCAGTCAGCCGTGCACCCTGGAGGATGCCGGCGGTGACGCCGACATGCAAACGAGCGTGAATCACCTCACCCAGGTATACACGGACCTCTGGACGGCCAACACGACCAAGACCTACTCGAGCGAGGTCGCTCGGCGGCGGCGGATGCTCCTGCAGTTTCTCCGTGACCTCGGCGTGGTCAAAGACGACCAAGACCGTCAGTGGTTCGCTGATCAATTCGCATCATTGCAAAAGGCTGCGGCGGATCAGCCCAATTTCACAACGTTGAACGCGATCCAGGTGGAGGCCGCGCGGAGCCTGGCCCGAAGCGGGTACTACCACAAATCGTTGGTTTTTTATAACGACGTGATTGCGTCGCTCGTGGTCGATGTCGATCGCGGCAGCGCGTTCGACATCTTTCAAAAAATCGCCACGAGCGAAGAAGCGGAAAAATTCATCCAGCGGGTCGAGCAGCTCGTGCAGGGACAGAAGCAGATTCTGTCGCTCGAGCTGGAGATCGCGGGCGTGTTGATGGCGACGAAGTACACCGATTCCGCCTGTCAGGTTTTCAAGCGGATCTCCAACGAGCATCGTCACTACATCGAACCGTCCATCCGTCTGGCCTCGGATTACATCAAGTCGTACGGGCTGCGATTGAGCGACCGCATCAAGGACGCGGTTGCGTCGCTCGAGGAGATCGTCCAGACGGCCGAGAATGCCCTCTCACGCTATTCGCTTTCGGTCGATTGGCATGCTTCCGCGTTTACGCCGGGACGTGACGACGCCACCGCGCGGGAGCAGTGCCAGGCGATCGAGAAGCTCCTGGCACTCGAGGCGCCGACCGCGGAGGAGGATCGTCAGCGCGATGCCGCCTTGGCGGCCATCCGCAGCCTGTCGGTGTCGATGCCGGCCTGGCTGGCGGTGAAGAAGTCGCTGCTGCGTCAGCCCCAGCTCGCGATGCGAGGCAACTATTTCATCCACCCCCAGCAATTCTGCCCGCCCCGTTATTCGAGCGAAGGCGGGTTTGTGCGGGATCCGGTGGAGATCCTGGCCAAAGCGACGGAGGCGAGCGTTCAGCAGCTCTGCGAGAAGGGGCCGGCCGCGGTGAAGCCGGACGAGGCGGGTACGCTCGCGTTCCTTCTCGCCTGGTACTGGCTCGATCAACAGGAATCGGCCAAGGCCCGGGCCGCGTTCGTCTCCGCGACCGAGTGTTTCCAGGCGGCCGCCGCGGCGGAGTCTGACAAGGCACGATCGCTGACGCTGGAAATCAGCGCGTATCAGTCGCTCGTGGGGTCTTCTTCGGTGTTGATCTATCTTCCCGGTCTGAGTCAGCAGAAAGCGGAGTTCTCGACGGGCCTCAAGGCACAACTGCTCAATTGGGAGCGGCGGTGGTTTGCGGAGGGGCTCTACGGCCCTCACGCCACGACGCAGGTCGTTCTCCTCGAGGCGCACACCGACCGGCTGCGCAGCCAGATCGACCGCGTGAATGCGGACTGGCGGGCGGAGCGGTATTACTTCCCGGACTATCAGTTTCGGTTCAAATCACTGCCGGACATCGTGGGATTGAGGCTGTTCGAAGCCCGCCGCAAGGCTCTCGCCGAGCAGGTGCGGAAGAGAGCCGAGAAAAAAGCGGATGCCCCGGGCGGCCAGGGGACGGCAACGGAGACCGACCCCGGCGAAGACCGGAGTTGGGTGGTCGACAGTCGGGAGAAAGCCAAATCCTTCCTCGATGGTTTTCAGCAGGCGAAAGGTTTCGAAGAAGAGATCGTCTTTCTGTGTCCCGGCGCGAAATCGCAGGAGAAGCCGGCCCGCTGACCGAGGGCCGTGTCACGGTCGGCATTTGCGAGAAAAGGGCGGCGGTATAGACTTCGCCCCCGATCCCCGCCTAGGGGAGATCCACTAAGAACGAGGGGTTGGCATGTTGATCACAGGCGACGGGAAGCACGGAACCCATGGTCCGACCTGCCGGGCTCGATTCCGGGTCGGCCACGCGGCGGTGCGGTGCTTCGTGCCCATCGTGGCGGTGGCCATCGGGGCGATGGTGCCCTGCCGCGGTGCCGATGACATCACGTTCAGGATCGAAGAGCGGGTGATCAAGGACTTTTGTGAGGCCGTGTTCCCGATTCGGTTGAAGGGCAGGAAGCGGGTCGGCATCACGGTGCTCGGGAAAAGCGTGTCGCAAGAGGTGCCCTGGACCGCGATCGTCCGCTCGCCGAGGATCGAGATCTCGCGGGCGGAGCAGGCGTTCGTGGCGGACGTGGAGGTGGAGGCCGGCGGGCTGAAGTGGAAGGGGGACGTGGCCGGCAAGCTGGAGGCGAGGTACGAAACCAAGGACGAGTCGATCGTGATCTCCGTCGCGGATGCGGTTGTGCCGGTGACCGTCGGACCGCTCACGATCGACATCGACGTCGCAAAAGAAGTTCCCGAACTGCCGTTTGCGTTTCCGGTGCCGCAGATCACCCTGCCGACGCAGGGGAAGAAGGTTCGTGTCGTCACGGATCCGGACATTGGATTCGACGACGGCGCCGTCGTCGTGAGCAGCAAGCTCTCCTTCAAGACGGAGTCGGAGGGGCGGACGAAGCCTTCGAAGGCTGCGGAATCGCGTGACGCTGACGAAGCGGCCGAATGACCGGTGCCGCGGTCATGGGCCGACGAGTGGAGCCTCACTCCTCGCAACCGTTGTTGAGCAGGTCGATCCGTCGTTCGTGATCGGGGTGGCTGCTGAAGAGCCCGTCGAGCACCGTCGCGTCGGAGTCGCCATCTTCGCTTTCCTCCCGCGTGCTGATCTTTTTGAAGAAACGCACGCCGCCGCGGATTGACCAGCGCTTCTTGCGATGGATATCGACCGCAAAACAGTCGGCAGCCTCCTCGTCGGCCTGGTTGAACGGCGAGTTCTTGATCGCGATGTTGATCTGCTCGCCCACGAACGGGGCGCCCGGCACCAGCGTTCCGGCCATCAGGTCGCGTCGGAAGGGCATGTCAACATGGCCCAGAACGAGGTGGCCGATTTCATGGCTCATCACGAAGCGGATCATGTCCATGTCCCCGGCCGCGAAGTCGATGAAGCCGGTGTTGATCACGATGTTGCCCCCGACGAAGGCGAATGCCTGGATCTCGGGATCCTCGACGACTGTCACGGTGTAGTCGTCGGGCTGCTTGTCGGCGGCGATGAAGATCTCGTCGGCGACGTCCCGCATCCGCCGTTGGAGAACGCGATCCCTCGTCCTGCGATGCTCTTTGCAGATCGCGTCGAGGTGCTTCTCTCCGAGTTCACGGGCGGTGTCAGGAGGAAGTTCGGGCAGCGGGACGACGGTTTCGGCGGCCTCCGCGACGACGCCCGTCGCCGTTCGCACCACGGCGGGCAACAGTTCGTCGCCGTTCTTCGATTTGTCGCGAGAGGCACCGCGTGGCGGCGCGGGGGCGGACGGGCTTCCCGGTGCCTGGCGGGCTGCCGCGGCATCATCGTCAGTTCGCTCGGTGTTTTTCTGCGCCGGGCTTCCCTGCTCGCCGCCCGGCGGTGCCGGGGGCGGGCCGTTCTCCGGCGGTTGCCCCGCCGAGGGGGCGGGAGCATCCTTCATGCCCGCGCCGGGGTCTGGCATGGCCACCGGGGGGCCACCGACGGCGCCGCCGGGCGGAAAAGACTCGGGTGGCAGATCGGCGCGGTCGAGGCGGTGATCCGCGGGCAGTTTCGCGGCTTCCTTTTTCTTGCTGCGGAGTTCGTGCGAGGGCGCGCAGAGGCTTTCACCCGTCGGCAGGCGTCCCACCACCAGGCCGGCGATCTGGCCATGTTTGTCGATGACCACCCGGCCGAGCAGTTCGTCGTGTTTGTCCGAGTCGTCGTCGGTTTCCACCTGGAGCATCTCATCCGGGTCGCCCTCATTTAGCAGTTTTTCGAACGTACCGTCGTCGACGTGACACGACCGGTCTTCATCGGGGCTCAAAAGCCGCACGGCGGCCCGCCGTTCGAGCCAGCCTTTCTCTTCGGGTAGGTTGATCGCCGTCACGTCGCCGCCGAGGTCGGCACGCAGCACGCACAGACCGGTGACCGGATCCAGCGTCTGCAGTCGTGTGGAATGCCATTCGGTCTCGCCATCCTTGTGTCGGACCTCGATTTTCGCGCCGTCGAGAGTGGCTGCCATGAGCGGGGCCACGCAGAGGCTCCGCGACACGATGATTCCCAGGCACCGCGTCTTGCCCCGTTGCGGGTGGATGCCCTGGACGGTGACCATGCTCGGCCGCATGGCGTCGGCGACGGCACGGTCACCCGTGGGCGAGCCCAGGAACATCCATGCAAGCCAGCCGACGACGGCGATCGGAGCCAAGACTGCCAAGCCCAAGACCACGGCGGCCGTGGCCTGGGCAGGGGGAACGGGCTGGGGTTTTTCGGCGGTCGGCTCGGGGCCCCAGGGGTCGTCGATCGGACCGGTCTGCAGCTCCAACTCGGGAACCTGGGTGGCGTCCGTCGCGCCCCCGGGGGCAGGGGGGCCGGGTGGGGGGAGCCGTGGACCGACGGCGGCCGGAAACAAATCGGGCAGGACATCGGAGATCTTTTTCCACTCGATCCGGTCGGTTGATACCTGGTGCTGCCGGGTGATGCGTCGCGTCGTCACCCGGCGGCGCAGTTCGACGAGGTCGAACGGCCCCTGAATGTGGGAACGGTCGCGGATGTAATAGTGCGAATTGCCGAACGAATCTGCACTCATGGCGATCCTTTCAGGATCTCGCGGAAGGTGTTTCCACCCGGACTCGCCCGTTCACTTCCTCGCGTCCTTCGATCCGGAGTCCTTGTAGAACAGCGGCCGTCCGAACAAGCTGCCATCCGATTTCCGGAGCGAGGCCTTGCCATTGATGATTCTGCCGCACGACACCAGTTCCCATGCGGCGTCGCCGTTTTCCCTGCCGACGACGGCGAGGATGTCGCCGTTGCGGTCGGACAGTCGCAAGTTTTCCGGGGTGCCGGACAGGATCAGGCCGTCGCGTCCGCCGTCGTCCACCCAGCCGATGTATTCGAGGGGCAGGCAGAAGCCCGGTCGCTTGCTCAAGTCGTCGACTTTTTTCCGGACGCTGTCGTCGATCAGATTCATCGTGCCGTTTCGGCGCAGGATGTTCTCCGCCTCCGAACGTTCCGTGGCATGGATGGGCAGGTCGGTGACGGGGTCCTGGCTCAGGACCCAGGGCACGTCGCCGACCTTGGCGCCGAGTTCGTCGGACAGTGTCTCCAGGGTCATAGTGTCGTTGAAAAACGAACGAGCGCGTGCGAGATCGACCAGCATGGTCAATAGTTTCGCACGCAGCAGGGGGGGGGGGGGCGGATTGTCTCCCTGTTGCCGGAAGACCTCGGCCATCATGGCCAGGATGCCCCGTTCGACCCCGGTTTCTTCCCGTTTGATGTCGACAAGCGTGTTTCGCAGCGACGTCGCGAGTGCGGCGTGACTGGCCACCCGGAATTGATTGCCGTTGACCGCCTGTCGGATTTTTTCGTTCAGTCCGATGGCTCGCGTGTCGAAGTTGTTCTCGTCTTTGAAGTGCCCCGGCTGCAGATTGACCTGGGCGACCGTCGTATAATAGGTGCCGCTTCCGATGGCGATCTCGATCACTTCGGGCTGCATGATCTTGTCGCTCAGTAAGTCCTCGATTGGCTTGAGATCGGCGGCGAGCGACTCGCCGCCGTCGTCCGCCGAATCCAGGCATTCGATCAGCGTTTCGTATCGTTTGGCGAACGGTTCCGCGTCGGAGTAGGGCAGCGGCAGGTCCTGCGTGCGGATAAGCTCCTTCAGCCAGTCGGCGATCTTCGGGCGGGGGGCGAGGATGTCGACGGGCCACTGGCCCGCCACGGCGGACCAGACGAGCGCCGACTCGACGCACGGCTTTGAGTCGACCACCGTGGCAGCGGCGTCTCTGAGGTCGGGCGGTAGTTTGTTTCTCACGTCGGAGATTTCCTCCAGCAACGCCATTGGCCCCTGCTCGGAGCTGCGATTGAGGTCGCGGCGGAGCGTGGTCATCGTCGTATTCCGTATGGACGACTCCCGAACGACCTTGAGTTCGCCCCGCAAGCCGGTTTCGGTTCGTTCCTTTTCCGCCAATCGCTCGATCGCGCTGATCATGTCCTCGATCTTCGCGATCGAGTCGGAGATCGATTCGCCCTGTTCGACCTGGTCGCGGAGCTGTCGGATCTCAAATCGCACGCGATCGACCTCGGCATCCCGGATCACTGCGATCTGGCGGCGGAAGCGGTCTTCGTGCTTGCCGGCGGATTCACGGAGTATCTTGATCTCGTCCATCTCCGTCGAGCCGTCGTAGAAGCCGCCCTTTTTCGTGTCGGCGAGGATGCGTTCGGCACTCGTGAGGTTGTTGTTCATCGTGGTGATGCTCGACTTCACGGCGTCGCGTGCCGCGACGAGACCGGACTCGATCGCCTTGAAGGCAAGAAAGGGCTCGAGGCGGCTGGCCACGTCGGCGACCGTTCCGCTCGCCTCCGTGATGGCCCGCGCGAGGGTGTTGCGGGCTTTCTCGGCTTTTTGCTCGTCGTCTTCGATCGTCTGACGCAGACGGCGGACTTCTTTCCGGCCCTTCAGCCAGGGGTGTTCGTCGGTGCGGCGGTCGACCAGCCCGGTAACATCGGCCCCGCGATTGGAAGACCGCAGCGAGTCCGCCTCGGCGACGAGATCCGCGACGATCTTTTCACGAGACGCGTCGCGCATCCGCCAATAGACGCCGCCGGAGATCGACACGGCGATCATGGCCGCGACCGCTCCGGATATGCCCCAAAACCGGGTGATGGCGCGGCCCGTATCCTTGATGGCACGCTCGGCCGCCATCAGCCATTCGGCGACCTCCGCCGACCGGCCGGCCCGTTCCGCGGCCTGGTGGACCTGGATGCGGGCGGCTTCCAGCTTCTGGCGATGCCGGGTCGCCGCTGCCGGCCGCCAGGGCACGGACCGTGTGCAGAGGGCGGACAACTTGGCGACCTCCGCCATCATCACTTGGCCGGCGGCTTCGCGGTCGAGAACTTCCCGAGCCCATTCTCTTGGCTCCGCGGAGGCGACCGCGAGCGGATCATCGTCCATCAACTCGATTTCGTCGGCCAGTCGGGTCCACTGTGCCATGAGGTTTTCCAGCCGCCGCGGATCGTCGTCGCGGTATGCGTCGGCCAGAAAGCCGGCGATCGTGCCCAATTCCTCGCGGACATGGAGGGCCCGCACACGTGACCGCACGCCCTGCGCATGCTTGACGATCGCCACGTCGGCGGGCTCCTGCCACTCGGCGTCGGAAAGCCGCGAGCATATTTGATCGACCCGGGCGGCGACGGCGGGAGTGACGCCCTGCGCGAGCCCGCGATCGAGAGCCGCCAGCTCGCGCTGCAACGCGAGCTGGCAGTGTTTTTCGTATTCCGTGAGGTCCTGCACCCAGAACCGGTTGTCCTGGTCGAGCCGAATCAGCCTGCGCAGCGTGGAGACCCGCTTTTCCAGCGGCGCCCCCGCCAGCGCGAGCAGCCGGTGGGTTCGCATCTCCGTGGCCAGTTGGTGCTTGATGTCGTATTGGCTGCCGAGATCGTCCGCCAGTTCGGTGAGCAGCCGCAGTGGCCGGGGCAGTTCGAGCACGTCGAACGTGTCGTTCCAGGCGGGGAGTTTGGCATCGACGGCGTCAAGTTCGCGAAGGCAGTCAATGGCGTTGGGTTCGGCCTCGATCGACCGCAGGGCGTCGTCGCGATGGCCCTGCATGAACCGGCCGTGGGCTTCGAAGAGGCGGTCGTTGATGTATACGGCGACCTCGTGATACTCGCGTATGGCGACTACGAAGTCGGCGGGATCATCGGGCCGGAATGAATCCATCGCGGACTCCAGACGGCGGGCCGCCTGGCGAACGCGGTTGAGATCGAATGTGTCGCCACCGAGGCTCATGGGCTCACCGCTCCTTGTCGGCCCGCAGTCGCCGGGGCGCCGCTGCCGAGGGAATCAACGACGACGATGCCGACGTCGCCCTCGTCTCTACTGTCCAAGGGCTTCAGCGTCAGTCGGAAGGGAATGCCGTTGAAAAGGTCTTGCCATGGATATTCTTTAGCAGCCTTCCAGCGAGCGGTGTCTTCTCCGATCTTATTCTGAAGTGTCGTTTGTCGAGACTCCAGATCGCTGTAGGTCTTCGGGTCCTTCTGTTTGTCGGTTTGCTTAAGACGCGTCAATATCGTGCTGAGCGTTTTTTTTGCTTCGTTTTCAACCTCTGCTTGGTCGGCCAGGTCGAAAGCAGGCCTTCTCGTCCATTTATCGTCTGGCAACGACGAAAGAGGAACATATACTCCGTGCGGTTTATAGGTGGCTGGTTGTGATGGATTGCCCGGCTCAGGGTATTGCCGCTTCAGTTGGACGCCTACAAGGCCCGTTGTGCCAGTCGTATAGAACACGAAAGTCTTTTCATCGGGCGGGTCCTTGCCCAGCACACGTGTAGATACCCTGCTATCCGCGAACTCGAACGTCTCAACCAACTTCTTTTCTTCAAGAGATTTGGAAGCCAGGAGGAGACTCAGTTGCTCGCCAGCCTCCTTGTCTGCAGGGTCGTTGCCAAATAGTCGGTAGGTAAACTCCTTGCGGAAATACCTGGGCTTGTCCTTTTCCTTTTCTTGGACCTCCAGATCGCCCGCGGAAGCGGGGTGAATGGCAAGTTTCGCGTTGACCGGCGCCCCAAGCGGAATGCTGATCGGAGAGCCCCCTGTTGGAGAGACCTTGAGGGTGAGGTATTTCAAGAGAAATCCGTTTGGGTTCTTCGGGTCCACTTCCAGTTTCAATTCCTGAGTGTTGTCGTCGTAGACGAACTCTGCGACTTTTTTGGTGAGCACTTGCAGGACGATGTCGGGCCCCTTCTTTTCGCAATTTCCTTTAAGCAGCTGCGCCGACGGATTCTCAACAACTTCGATCGCGTGGGATGCCGGCTCATCCTTGAGCTCAGTCAGCAGGACGACATTGCTTTTTGCGTTCTGTTTCAACACCTTTGCCAGGTCTTCGATCAGCCCAGGATGAATGCGAGGCGATGCGGTCTTTCCAGAGTTGTCGCTGGTTTTGGCCGGTGCTTCAGCGCGGGGAGGACTAGTCTTTTGGCCATCCTCTTTCGTCGGGGAAGCGGGGACGTTGGTCGAAGTGGTGGTTTTTTGGCTGGGCGTCTCTGGCTGCGCGACTGAAACGGGAGTTTCGTTCGCCGGTTTGGTTGCAGCGGGAGCCGGTGGAGTGGAGGCGGGCTTCTCGTTTCTGGCCGCGAGTTGGCCTTTCAAGTCCTCGATAAGGTTTTTGTCGTTTGAGGCCTGCTGCTCAGCCGCTTGGGCTTTATTCTCAGCAGCCTGCGCCCGCCGCTCGGCTTCATTCAAATCCTTTACAGCTTTCTTGTGATCATCGTTCAGGTCGCGAATTTGGTCCTTCAACGCCGTGACCGTCTGCTTGGCGTCGAACCAGAGGTAGCCGAACAGGGCCGACAGTGCTGTCATGGACACGGCCAACGACACCGCGACCCATGGCCACATCGAACCAAAACCCGTTTTGCGGCGCGGGACGGCGGGGATCGACTGCGCCTGTGCGAGTATCGAGGAATAATCCTCGACTTCGACCGGCGCAACCGTGGCGGCCGTCGACTGAGGTCGTGCCCGCGAAGAAGCCGTCGCGGGAGCCAGGCCCCTGGAACCCATCGAAGTGCCGCCGGCCGGCCCAACGGCCGATGCGAGCAGCCGCCGGGGCGGCGGCGCGGCCCGCTGCGTAAGGTCGAACACGTTGCCGGCCTGCCTGGTGAGAACCTCACGGGCGTAGTCGGTGCCCGAGACCACGCACTGCAATTGACACTCCACACCGGGGCCGGGAAACGAACGGGTGGCGTGGGTGGCGAACGTCGTCGCCCAGCGGTTTGCGGGCTCCAGGTGCGAGAAGACATCCGCCACGATGCCGAGGATGTCCATCTCGAGGCTGTAGATCAGCCACGTCTGCCGCACCGCCGGATCCCGCAGCCGGTCGGCCAGTGCGTCTCCCCAGCCGGGCTCGAGGCCCGCCGCCTCGAGCGCCGCCGTCGTGCGTTCACGGTCGAACAGGGCCGGCACGGGCCGTGGTGGCAGCAGCCGTGCCGGTCCTTGCCACGCCTTCATGAGAAAGCCGTCGTCGCCGAGCAACGCCGCAGGGCCGCCGCGGCAGGCTGCCGCCTCCTCCGCGGTGAGCATGGCGTGGTGCGCGAGAAAATTCGAACGGCCGGTGTAATCGGGCGGGCAGGCACCCTTGCGGGAAACGATGTGGATTTTCCTGCCGCTTAGTTGCCAGACGAGGTGGGAGAATGTGACGGGTTCGCTGGCGTATGCCAGCGGATTGTTGGGATTGAGCGGATTGAAGCCGGAGATCTTCTCGGCCATCTCGGCTACTGTCCGGGTCATGCCGTCCGAGCGACCGGCCGTGGTGTAGCCGGTCTTACCGCGATCGAGCCCCTGCGCGATCGACGTGTAGCAGAGTTCTTGCATCTGTGTGTTCCTGTCTGATCGTGGGATCCACGCCGAGGTCGAACGTATGTGCCGGATTGCTCGACGGAGCCGTCAGGGCGATCCGGTGCCCGCAGGCGAGGCGGTGGCCGCCCTCACCAGCGGCACCTTGGCCTTCGAGAGGCCGACGAGGAGCGGCAGTTCGCACCATTTGGGCTGGATGCTCCTGGGCGAGACGCCGAAGGCATAGCCGCCGGTCGGAGACGTGCCTTCCAGGTTCGTGAGCGGCTTCACGTTGCATCCCGTCGCCGATACCGGGATGTATGTCACGTCGGTCGAGTAGGCCGTCGCCGCATTGACGATCTCGGGCGCCAGCTGCTGGAGAAGTACTCGCATGGCGTCAGACAGCCGCTTCACCAGATCGGCTCGCAAAACGCTCACCGACGAGCCGGGAGACGACGGGGAAAAGAAATTCATCGACAGCAACTGGCCGCGGACGGCGTCCGGCAACAGGCACTGCCAGGCGTCGAGTTTCGTGATCACCACCACCAGTGGACCGCCGTACCGCTCCTGCAGCGACATGCCCCGGAGCGACCTGAGCCGGTTGGCCGCGTTGTCGAGCAGCGTATTTTGCAGCACCGGGTTCTCAAGCTTTTGAGTCCATTGCGGGTCCTGCGAACGGCCCCGGGCCGCCTCGCGAAACCGCGGATGCTTCGTGGGGTCGAACAAAAAGAACGTGGCGTCGCAGTGTTGGAGATGATTCGTCACGCGGCTTATCACTTCGCTGGCCGCAGGTTCGAAGGCCTCGCCGGCGTTGTCGTAGAGGCAGACCGCCCGCGAGAGCGAGGCCAGCCGTGCCGCCTGCGGATGGTCGGCCGTGGGCTCCATGCGGAACACCATCGGGCGAGGCAACTCGACCCAGTCATTGCCGATCTTGACCTTGTCATACAGGCTCGCGTCCTGCTGTACCTGCGATTTTTTGAGCGTGAGCGGCGTGTCGAGGTCCGGGTTGAGAAAGAGCGACTTCTCGTAGTCGTGCAGCAGAAGGTTGAGCCGTGGATCCGCGTCCTGAAACGTCACCGCGAACCGGTCGGGCATCGAAGACCGCAGGAACCAGGTCATCGCCGGCAGAAAGAACGACTTGCCCGACCCGGGCGCACCGACGATCGAGACGAAAAACGGCCGGTACTCGTAGAGAGCCCGCGGCACGACGAGGTGGCACTTTGGGCACGCCAGCCCGGTGGCCCGCTGGCCCCGGGCATCAAGGGCGTTGCCCTGGACATCAAACCGCTCCGCGGCGAACCGTAGCGGTTCGTCGTTTTCGAGGTTGGGATCGCCCCGGAGGGTGGGGTGGTCGCTGCTGATCCAGAGCGTGCTTTCCGGCGGGTAGGGATGCCAGCAGTGCGGGCACGAGACACTGGCGGCCAACGGCAGCCGGATCGTGGTCCGCTCGCGGCTCGCCTGCCCAGGTGTTCCCCGGCTCATCATTCCACCGTCTTTCGACAGAGCATGCTGGGCATCGAACGTCCGACAAAGTGCGAAAAAGTGCGAAAACGACGACGTGACCATCACGAGCAGATGCGGCACTCCGACCGCCTTCCGAACAGGCGGACGCACCGTCGGCAGCGGCGTTGAAATGCTTGACAGGCGGGGCTGGCGACACCACACTGATGGGGGAAAGAATAGCAGATTCAAACCCAGCATTTCAAGGTACAGGTTGTCTTCCACGGGTCACGGCGGTCTGCCTCGTCCACCCATGCAGCGGCCCGATCCGCGGGCCGCTGCGGCAACGCCGTCCGCCGTGCCGCTGCGGGGCACGATCCTGCTCGGGCGGACGCACGGCGTCGTCCATGTCGTCCTTGACCACCCGACCGTGGACCAGCGGCACTGCAAGATCTCCATGCGGGGCGGCGACGTCATCGTCACCGATCTCCGCAGCACGTACGGAACGTTCGTCAATGGCCAGCGTGTGCGACGCGAGCAGACGTTGCCACGCGGGGCGCGGCTCGGCATCGGTCCCTACGACTTCGTCTTCGACGGCGAGTCGCTCGTGCCCCAGTCAAGGCTCGGCTCTTCACAGTTGACGCTGTGCTGCCAGAAGATCGCCAGGGTCGTGCCCGATTCCAACACCGGGGCCCCGAGAACCCTGCTGCATGACATCACGATCGCCATCAGACCCCGGGAACTGGTCTGCCTGATCGGGCCGAGTGGATCGGGAAAATCGACGCTTCTGGAGGTCTTGTCCGGCCGCGTCTCCCCCAACGGCGGGCAGGTGATCGTCGGCGGACGCAACCTGCACGCCGAATTCGATGCCATCAAGCACGACATTGCGGTCGTGCCCCAACGTGACGCTCTGCACCAGTCGCTGACGGTGCGGCAGTCGCTCTGGTTCGCCGCCGGCCTGCGGCTCCCCTCCGACACGACGAGAGGCGAGATCGATCGGATGGTGGACAGCCTTCTCAAGGAGGTCGGGCTCGCGGAAGAACACCATTCGAAGCGGGTGCGAAAACTCAGTGGCGGGCAGCTCAAGCGCATCAGTCTCGCCAACGAGATCGCGCACAAGCCCAGCCTCTTGTTCCTCGACGAGGTGACCAGCGGACTCGATGAACTCGGCGACGCTGACATGATGAAGTTGTTTCGCGATCTCGCGGACAATGGCAAGTCGGTCGTGTGCATCACGCACAACACGCTGAACATCGAGCGTTACGCCCACCTGGTGGTGATGTTGACGGCGGGTGGCAGGCTCGCGTGTGTCGGCACGCCCGCGGAAGTCTGCAACTACTTCGGGGTGGACCGGCTTGGCGACGCCTACAAAAAGATGTCCGAACGCCAGCCTCCCGAATGGGAGCAGCGGTTTCGGCAGCATTCGCTGTTTCGGCAATACGTTCAGGAGCGGATGCCGGCGGCCGCCCAGCATGCCTCCACGACGGTGCCGGGCGATGCGTTTCGCAGCGTCTCGGCACGGCGACCGATCAGTTTCGCACGTCAGTTCCGGTTGCTGGCCGGCCGCGTCGCGACGCTGCAAATCATGGACCTCAAGTCGCTGATGCTCTCCGTGGGACAGGCGATCTTCATCGGCGTCATGCTGGCCGCGGTGTTCGGCGATCTCGCCGAGGCGGATGACGCGATGACCGCTGTCATGAAGTGCCAGAACACTGCCTTCCTTCTGCTGGTGGCCGTGTTCTGGCTCGGCTGCAACAATTCGGCACCCGAGATCGTCAAGGAGAGAATTCTCTTCGAGCGGGAACGGGCCGTTTCCGTCGATGCGGGCACCTACTATCTGGCCAAACTGGCGATCCTCGGATGCACGGCCTTGCTGCAGGCGATGATCGTGTTCGGTATCGTCGACTTCGTCTGTGGATTGCCCGCGTTGCCGGGGGGCGAGGGATTGGTCCGCCACACCATCACGATCGCCGCGGTGGCGATGCTCGGCACGTTGACGGGGCTGGCGATTTCCGCTATTTCCCGCACGGAGGAACTCGCGGTGCGGACGGTGCCAGTGGTGCTCATTCCGCAGATCGTGCTGGCGAACGTTATCGCCCCGCTCGAGGGCTGGCTCGACTGGCTCGCCCGGGCGGTCGTTTCGACGTTCTGGTCGTTCCGTGCGTTCACCAGCGGCGTCGAGGACTACTGCCGGCCGGGCGATGAACCGGTCGCATGGCTGCCGGCCATGGGCATGCTGGGGGTGCATGCGGCGGTGGTCGTCATCATCGCCCTCATCGGGTTACGGCCTCCGAAAGGCAGCGACGGCCGCTGACCGGCCGATCGATGCCGGGCGTGGGGGCAGAGTCAGTGCACGTCCTTGCCGGAGTTCAGGGCCTGCTCCATCTCGTCCG
This sequence comes from Pirellulales bacterium, assembly GCA_044369655.1. Lineage (GTDB taxonomy): Bacteria > Planctomycetota > Planctomycetia > Pirellulales > UBA1268 > CAMCQY01. The sequence goes on along the minus strand of JBILWX010000008.1, from coordinate 11,085 downwards.
CGGTCCGTGCCACCCCCCAGACGACCGTCTTCAGGGCCGTTCCGTCGCAGTCAGCCGCGACCTTGACGCTGAAAATGGCGTTCAATTGGTCGCCATCGACAAGCTGCCAGGCGCCCGACTTCATATCGGCGTTGGCCCGCAGCATCTTCTCGAGCTTGGCCTGGGAAAGGCGCGTTTTCGAGCGATACGCGAAGGCGAACACCTCCCGGATCTCCATCGTTCCCCACATTTCCGTTCCGGATCTGATGAAGACGACATGATCCCTGTTGTTGTCGAGCTCGAACGACAGCACGAAGTCGCTGTCGTTGTCGTTGTTGAATTTCAGTCCCGCCTCGGTCAGCGCCGTGGCGACACGGCGGTCGATGGCCGCGGCTGGTTTCTTGGCACCAATCTGCGGCCATGCCGGACGAACGAACGCCGCCAATCCGAGGACGGCCGCGGTCACGACGAAGATTCGCTGAGCAGCGATCATATGCGCTCGATTTTGTGTGAGTGGGTTCGACACGCGATGAGCTTCGCATCTGTTCCAGATCGGCCGTACGGGCCATCACCTGCCGCTCAGCTCGCGCAAGCCGCCGATCAGTTGCAGGCCCTGCACCTCTCGCAGGCTCTGGAGCTGACCGAACCGTGCCCGGGAAACGGCCCCATTTTGAGCCGCCCGCCACGTGCGGACGGCATGCTCGACTTTTTCGACGTAGACCTTGACCTTCTTCTCGCCCTCGCGGAGCTCGTCCTCGACTTTCTTCGCGAGAGCGAGCGCCTCCTTGAAGGCGGGGTTGCCATCGGCGTCGCCGGACGCGGATGCGATCACCCGACCGTCGGCATCGAAGAGATGGGACTCGGACACCCCGTCATTCTTGCACACTTGGGCCAAGACCGGGCGACCGTGATGAAACAGGCAGGTCATTCCCTCCCGGTCTCCCTTGTCGTATTCGCCGGCAAAGCGGATCGACCGGTCCTCGGAGAGCACGAGAAGCTGGACATCCCGTTCATTCTTCGTGAACCCTCCATACATCATGAGCCCGCCATCCTGAAACTCGGCACATGAAAAACCGTGCAGCTTCCCTCCCTGTTGGTGGATGACCGCGAAGGGGGTGCCGTCCTGCCGCTCGGGCATAAGGATGCTGTAATCGTCCTTTCTGCTTTGGCAATCGTCGAATATTTCGCGGACGCCCTCGCGCGGAAAAAATTTCTCCGTGGTGAAAGTCTTGCCGCCCGGCAGGTTGAGGACGAGGGATCGCATGCTTTTCTGGAGAAATACCGGACGATAGTCGGCGGGCGAGCCATTGCGCACCGCCTGCCAGCACCTGCTGAGAACTTCCGCGTAGCTGAAGTCCTCGCCGTCGATGGGGCCCTGGCAGCGGGTGTTCGAGAGGATCAAGTCGTCGAGCGCGGCCAATTCCGCGACGGTGAACGATCGCATCGCGTCGCGCATGCGATGGGCGTCGCCCGACCGGTAGGCCGGAATCAGATGATCACGATTTTTCTCGAGCGCGCGGATGTATACCCGGCGATCGTAGTCGTCGGTCGGCCCCGCAGAGACTATTTGCTCGATCCTAGTGCTGCCCCACGTCCGCTGCCTGGGCAGTTCGGCGAAGGCCTGTGACCGCAGCCGCAGCGACCGGTCCATCGCGTCCGCCAGGTCCGCTGCCGTCCGATCCGACAAGTTGGTTTCGGACGGCGCAGCGCGGCCGGCAACTGCCAAAAAAAGTACGAGGATGACACCGCTGCCGGCCCCGAGGAGATCTCGCAGTCTTCCTCTCGCACCAGCACGACGTTTGTTCATCGATGACTCCGTATTGGCGACGGGGCGCGGGAAGACGCGGTGACGGCGGGGCGACGGCGGGGCGACGGGGCGCCTCGCTCTTGGTGGGGGATTATAAGGCCCGGCGGAGTGTCTTACAACTTCGCGGTAATGTTCAATCGCCGACGCTAAGGGCGTAGAGCGGCAGAAAGTTTGAAGCATGACCGTCGTCGGCCCACATTGGGGTCGGCCCGTGTGAGTCCGCAGTGTCTAAGCCGGGCGAATTCTGGTCGAGTCGACAGCTCCGCCACCGCCTAGAGCAAACGATTTCCTGGAACGGGTTCTGGACGCCCGGCCTTACAGGCCGACGCCCAACCGGTCGGCCTGGAGCCGCAGGGCCCGCTCGAACGCGGGAAATGGATAGGTCTGCCGACGCCGCATTGCCCATGTGAAGGTGGAGTCGACCAGCTTGCGGGGCAGCCTCCCGGTGTCGACGAGCCGGGCCACCTCGGCGATGAATTCCGTCTCTTCTGGCCGGCGGGCCTTGAGGCCGGTCTTGAGCTGGTCTTCCAGCGAGATCACCTCGGCGCCGCCGACGGGCTCCTCCGCGTGGGTCCAACCGCCCGTCAGGGCGAAGAACGCGAACATCACGAGCGGCAACACCGCGAGGCTGTGGTTGGATCGCATCCGAGTGTGGCTCCGGTTCGGGGACGGAGAGAAATAGGCTGCGGCAGGGACGCGGTCAACGGCGGCTTCGCGGCGTCACCTGAACCGGGCAATCGCGTAGGATTTCTTGCCAGACCGCAGCACGAGCGTCGAGAGGCTGGCCAGATCGGCGGAGGTGAGCCGATAGGCGACGTCGGCAACGCGGCGGTTGTTGACGTAAGCCCCGCCCTGCTCGATCGTGCGGCGGGCCGCGCCGCGGCTCTGGGCCAGGCCCGTGTCGGTGAGTGCCTCCACCAGTTGCAGGCCCTCGCCGTCGAGCGCCGATCGGGGAAACTCCCGGCTGGGCACGTCGGCGAAAATCTCGGCGAGCTGGCTGTCATCGAGCTGGCCGATTTCGGCACCGAAGAAAATATCCGTAGCCTGCCGGGCGGCCGAGAGGCCTGTGTCGCCATGCACGAGCCGGGTAAGTTCCTCGGCCAGACGCTTCTGCGAGTCGCGGGCGGCCGGGTTGGCTGTCCGCTTGGCGTCGAGGTCGGCGAGTTCATCGAGCGACAGCGGGGTGAGCCGGGCCAGACACCGGCCCGCGTCGTCATCGTCGAGATTGATCCAGTATTGGTAGAAGCGATAGGGGCTCGTGCGACGGGGATCGAGCCAGATCGCGCCGGAGGCCGTCTTCCCCATCTTCGTGCCGTCCGACTTCGTGAGCAGCGGGCAGGTGATGCCGTGCAGTTCGCGGGAGCGGAGCCGGCGGCCGAGTTCGATGCCGGCGGTGATGTTGCCCCACTGGTCGCTGCCGCCGATCTGCACGCGGCAATCGAGCGCGTCGGAGAGGTGCACGAAGTCCCAGGCCTGCAGCAGCATGTAGCTGAACTCGGTGTAGGAGAGGCCACCATCCCGCTCGAGCCGGCTCTTCACTGAATCCTTGCCGAGCATCTGCGAGAGCGGCACGTGCTTGCCGACGTCGCGGAGGAATTCGAGATAGCCGACGCCCCGCATCCAGTCGGCGTTGTTCACGACGTGGTGCGGGGTGACACGGCCGTCATTGCCAGAGTCGCCGAGGATGGCTCGGATCTGCCGTTCCACGCCGGCGATGTTGGCCGCCAGTTCGTCGGGAGAGAGCAGGTTGCGTTCCTCGCTCCGACCGCTCGGGTCGCCGATCATGCCGGTCGCGCCGCCGATCAGGGCCACCGGTTCGTGGCCGGCGTGGGCCACGCGGCGCAGCAGCACGAGCGCCACCAGGTGCCCGACGTGAAGACTGTCGGCGGTCGGATCGAAGCCGGCGTAGACGCGGCGGCCGGGAGTCGCGAGCCACTCGCGAAGCCGGGCGGCGTCGGTCGATTGGTGGATGAGGCCGCGGGCCTGGAAATCGGAAACGAGGTCGTGTGTCATGAGTGGAAAATCGTGGGCCAGAGGGTCTCGGCACAGGGAAGCCGCATTGGTTCGCCGGCTGCGGCATGCTCGTCGCCGGCGGCCACGAGCCTAACGCCACATGTCGTCGTTGGCGAAGGGGTGCGCGGGGCCGTCGAGTCGGTTCGCGGGGAGGGCCTTCATCGCCTGCTCGGCGAGGCGGAGGTCTTCCCGTGACGTGATCTTGAGGTTGATCGGCGAGCCGGGGACCACGGTCACCTGCTGGCCGATCGCCTCGACGAGTTGCGCTTCGTCGGTGGGCTGAGAACCCTGGGCTGCCGCGTGCGCGAAGGCCCGGACGAGAACGTCGCGTGAAAACACCTGCGGCGTCTGGGCCTCCCAGAGTCCGGTGCGGTCGACGGTTTCCGTGATGATCTTGTCGGCATCCACCCGCTTGAGCGTGCCCACGACGGGGATCGCCAGGATCGCGGCGCCGGTCTTCGCGCCGGCCTCGAACACCCGATCGATCCAGGCCGTGGCGATGCAGGGCCGCGCTGCGTCATGGATCGCGACCATGTCGATGTCATCCGAAAATTTCTCGAGGCCACGGCGGACCGATTCCGCCCGGTGGCTGCCCCCTTCGGCAAGTGTGATGCCCATGAAGGCCAGGCTCGCGCCGAACTTCTCCACGAATGCCGCGCGATCCTCCGGAGAGACGACCACCACCACCTGCTTCACGTCGGAACGGTCGGTGAACTTCTCGGCCGAATGCAGCCAGACAGGACGGCCGGCGAGCGGAGCGAACGGCTTTTTGTAGTTGGGATCCTGAAAGCGACTGCTCTGGCCGGCCGCGGCGAGGATCACTCCGAAGTTTGGCATTTTTTGCTCAGAACATACCGCCGCCCATGCCGCCGCCCTGCATTCCACCGCCCATGCCGCCACCCTGCATGCCACCGCCCATACCGCCACCCTGCATTCCGCCGCCCATACCACCACCCTGCATTCCGCCGCCCATACCGCCCATGCCACCACCCTGCATGCCGCCACCCATGCCACCGCCACCCATGCCACCGCCAGCACCACCGCCGCCACCGCCACCGCCGCTGGACGTCGAGAACTGCGTTACCTGGCCGACACCCGAGAAGAGCGGCACGGTGGTCACACGCACATAGCGTCGATCGGCCGAGACGACGGCCTGCGCGAACATGTTCGTGCCTTCCGGGAGCGTGCTGATGATCGGCTGATAGCCGACGGCACCACTGCGGAAGAAGGGCATGCCAGGGCCTCCGGTCGTCTGCGGACCGCCGCGGCTCTGCGAGAGCGAGGCTGCCGCTGTCGGATCGACCAATCCGGCGAGTTGCTGAGCGAGGATCGTGCGGCCAAGTTGCTGCTGGGCGACTACGTCCTGTGCCACTTGGGCGTCGAGCAGCGGTTCCTTGCGCCGGCCCTCCGGCAAGTCGATGGTCACGAAGGCATCGTCAGCACGAACGGCCAGTTGCCGTCTCTGCCACTGCTCGCGGTCTGTGCCTCGGTAGAGGACGACCGTGGCGGTCACCGTGTCGGCCGCCACCTTGCCCCACGCCCGTCGGACCACAATCCGGTAGGTGCCGGGAAACGCCTCGGAGGCCACATACCGCTCGCGGTGTGTCGCATTCGCCGGATCGACCGCCGCATCCGAATCGGCCAGGAGTGTTCCACCCGAACTGGAGCGAGGCGACGCGAGCGAACAGACCGTGCCCGGGGGTTCCTCCACGATCAGGTCGACGTCGGCATCGCCATTCCACGCCAGTTCCAGTTCGATGTCGCGGACCAGGGCCTGCTGGACACGTGTCCGAAAATCGGCCGCGTCCTCCTTGCGTCCAGCTTTTTCGAGCGCGTCGAAGGTTGCTCTGGCCAGCCTTGCCGCCCGCGTGAAAATCTCGCGTTGGTCAGCCGGCCATTCATGCGACAGCACTCCAGGGCAGGCCCAACGCAGCGTGGCGAGATCCTCGGAGCGGGCCGCCAGCGTCATCGCGAGGGCATAGGCCTCCCGATTCGCCGGATCGAGATTGGTCACCTGTTTGCAGAGCCGAATCGCCCGCGCAGGCGAGCCGAACCTTGCGAGGTAATTGGCCAGGGCGAGCAGGTCGCCCGGCCCGGAGGCAAACTCGGCCGTCGAGAGCAGGGCTCGTTCGACCTCTTCACGCGGTCGACCGGCAGCCTCCATCGCCACGGCCAAGGCCTCATACATCCAGGGCTCGGCACGACCGCAGGCAATGGCTGCCGAGAGCAGATCGGCCGCCCGGTCGAAGCGTCCCTGCCGCCCCAGTTCGGCAGCGGAGACACGGAGCCTGGCCATTCTGATCGCCAGATCACGTTCGTCGGATTTGGAACGGCCGGCGGTCGTTCCCGTTTCCGATCGGGCCGGTTCCGTCAGGTAGTTGGTGACGGCCGCCCGCAGGTCGGTGGAATCCAGCACGGTCGCCGGGAGTCCGATGTCATCAAGTGGCGGCCTGGCTTCGGCTGCGGTGGTGTCGGCGCCGGCGGCGTTTCCCTTTTGCACACCGGTTTGCGGGCCGCGATCTGCCGTCACTGCAGGCTTCGGCCGTGGATTCTGCGGCAAGGAGCCGGTGTTCGGCTTCTCGCGGCGGGCCACCCGCGCCCGGGCGTCGGAGATCTGGAACATGCCGCCCATGCCGTTGCCGCCCATGCCGCCGGCCTGGATGCCGCCGCCCTGTCCGCTGTTGATGCCGCCGGCGCCGCCCATGCCGCCGCCGGTCTGGAACGGGTTGACGCCGCCACCGGAGTTGAGCGGCATGACGAGGTCACCGACGGGGTAGACCTTGATCACGAGGTTTTCCGCCGCCTTGTCCTTGGTCGTGATCATCATCACCTCGTCCTTGATGAGGTAGGTGAGATCGATGTCGCCCAGGATGAGCCGCAAGGCCGACCGCAGCGAGATCCCCGAAACGCTCTGTGTCACGACCGTCGTGTCGAGATCGAGCCCCGCATCCTCGAACGCCTTCTTGTCGGCCAGAATGGGGATGTCGTACTTGTCCTTGAGCTGGTTGATCACATCCCGCAGGGGCGTTTCCTGGAAATTCAAGTCCTCGACGGTCTGGTCCAGCGCGTCGTAGATTTTTTTCTCGGCGCTGCCGGGATTGGCGAGGTCGACCGACTTGTATTTCTCGCGATCCTTGGTGATTTCCCGCCACCGATCGGCGTTGGGGTAGTAAATGGGCGGCTCGTCGACGAACGGGAGAGCCGCCACGTCGACGAGGTGCAGGGCGTCCATGAAATTCCGCTGCATTTCGCGACGATACCGCATGTTTTGCGTGTCGTAATGGAGAACCCTCGCCACGATGGGCGCCGTGCGGGCGACTTCCCGGGCGGTCATCGGCATCGGGTAGTTGCCGTAGATGTTGGAGGCCTGCACACCCATTTCCACGGCGATCTCTTCGGCCTCGACGAACTCGTCACGCTCCCGATGGTGGCCGTACTGCTTGGGAGGCCGCTGATAGCGCTCCTCGATTCCCTTCGTCAGCAGCGCGTCGTATCGATCGACGAGCTGCTTGAAGCGGTCCTCTTTCACCCGCAATTCACCATCGAGCCGCTGACGCTCCCGGCCGATGGCGGCCCGACGCTCGGCGGCCATGTCGCACTCGACCTTCTCGCGGGAGCGGACGATCGATTCGCGAATGCTCATCTCGATCTGCCGGGAGAGGCGATCCCGCATGGCGGCGTCGAGGTCGTCGGAGCTGTTCACGGCCTGCTGCAGATTCTTCAGATCGACCCGGGACTGATCGGGGTCGGTCATCATCAGGTGACGGGCGTTGCGGAGTCGCACCGCCGTCTCCTGCTCCAGCTGCTGGGCCCGCACCTTGCGCATCGCACCGATCTCGGCCAACTCGTCGGAGCCGGCATCGGAACCGGGCGCAGGCGGCATCTCGGCCGGCACGTCCTCGGCCCCTGGGAGGGGAAGTCGTTGGGCGACCGATTGGATGACGGCGGCTGCCGGGTTGTCGGGATCACGGCGGAGCGAGGCCTGGGCCAGTCGCATGGCGGCGTCATGGGCTCCCGCGGCCTCGGCCTGTCGCGACAGGGCGGCGAGCGTGGCGGCTTCGCCGCGGATGGCGCGGCGGGCGAGATCGAGACCCTCGCGGCCGAGCAAGGGCAGGAATGCACCGGCGGTGTCTCTGGCATTGCGGGCCAGTTCTTCGAGGTAGGCGTGTTCCTCCTGCGGCGCGGCGGGCGGCACGGCGATCGAGATGGGCGGTGCCACCAGGGCAGCCGCGCCGGTGTCGAGCTGCATCTCGATGGCGGCTGATTCCAGCAGCCCTTCCACGAGCACGACTGAATCGCGATCGCCGCGGAGCGGTGGCATCCGGGCGGGCAGCATCTGCAGGCCTGCGTCAGGGGCGGCGGTCGAGATCGCGACCTGTTCCGGCCAGACCGCGGCCGCGACGGCCAGTTCGGCCATCCGGCCTCCGGCGTCCTTGGCGGCAATCGTTTCGTCGGGAACAAGCAGCATGCCGCCCGTCGCGCTGGCCAGCGCCGCGAGGCAGGGCCAGTTGACCTGGGGGCCGATGCCGATGCACGAGAACGTGATGTGCTTCGCCCGCAATGTTTCCAGGATCCGCTGAAAATCCGTGGGATCGATGCCGCCGAGCCCGGGGCCGTCGCCGATGTAGACGATCGACCGTCCATGTGCGGCGTCGGGGGCCTGTTCGTCGCCAAAGAGTTCCGTTGCCCGGTCGAGAACCTCGATCAGATCGGTGGAGCCCAGCGGTGTTCGCCCGTCGAGAGTGTCGAGGGCTGCCTGCAACGCTGGGGCATCGGCCCCCAGGAAGCCATCGGTCAGCAGCGAGCAGGTCACGTCGGCAGCCGCCAACGTGAAGCGGTCTGCGGGCCGCGAGGCCTCGAGCATGCCCTGCAGGGCTTCCTGGCTCCGGCGATGGAACTCCCCCATCTGGCTTGCGGATGTGTCGACGAGCGCCACCACCCGCGCCGCCGGTGGCTCTCCGGGCGTTGCCCAGCGAATCCCGATGGCTGTGACGGGGCTAGTTTCGTCGTTCCGTCGGAAACTTTCGACGAACGAGATGCGTACCGGCGCGGCCTCGCCTACGGCAGCGATCCGTTCGCCTGCGGCAGCATTGTCGGCCGCCGTGGTCGCGGCGAGCGACAGGAGCCCGAGAATCACGCGGCCGAGCCGGGGGGCCAGCGCGTGACCAAAGCGGAAGCCCCGGCCGGAATCCGGGTGGCGTCTGTGGAAACGACTCGCTGCCATGAGGATGCTCCGCACTGTGCTGTGAACCGTTGCAGGGAACCATCGCTGGGGCCACGACTGCCCCTTTCCGTGAGCATATTTGGAAGGGGTGTCGACGCCAACGTCGTTCTGCCCGGAGTTTCCTGCATTTTCACAGTTTCTGGAGGGCTGGCGAGCTTCGTGCGCACGAGTGGCAGGGGCGATTTTTGGGTTGGAGCCGAAAGCCGGGCACGGATAATGTGCTGGCGAGACATGCGAACCGGCATTTCGGAGCACAGGGCGTCCGGCACGAGGCCAAATGCTGGCGGCGGGAGTGGCTCTGGCCGTGTCACGGTCACTGGATGACAACGGGAGTCTGGCTCATGGGGCGGTTTGTGGGCGATTTTAGGTCCGCGAGCATCGGCCGTCGGGTGGCGGCAGTCGCCCGCTGGAGCACGGGAATCGGTGGGTTTTGGGTGGTGCTGGTGCTCGGAGTGACGGCGGCCGGGCAGCAGCCGGGAACGGGGCCGCTCGTCGATGACGGTTCTGGCCGCACCTTCACTCCCGAAGAACGGACGAACATCGCGGTCTATGAAGCGGTCAACCGCAGTGTGGCAAACATCAACACCAAGGCCACGGTCGCCAGCGGACTCTTCCTGCTGGAAGTGCCTTCTGAGGGCGCCGGGTCGGGAATCGTGCTCGACAAGCAGGGGCACGTCCTGACCAACTATCACGTGGTGGAGGGGGCTCGGGAAATCCAGGTACTGCTGTTCGACGGCTCCTCGCACAGCGGCAAACTCGTCGGGTTTGATCCGGCAACCGACGTCGCGGTGCTCAAGGTCGATGCCCCCGCGGCGCTGCTCGTGCCGGCAATGTTTGGCAGTTCGAGCAACCTGCACGTCGGCCAGCGGGTGTTCGCCATCGGCAATCCATTCGGGCTCGAGCGGACACTCACGACCGGCATCATTTCCAGCCTCAACCGGTCTTTGCCCACGCGGACTGGCCGCACCATCAAGTCGATCATTCAGACGGATGCCGCCATCAATCCGGGCAACTCCGGTGGTCCCCTCCTGGACAGCAGCAGTCGACTCATCGGCATGAATACGGCCATCGCCAGCCGCACCGGGCAGAGTTCGGGGGTGGGCTTCGCGATCCCAGTCGGTACGCTTGCCCGCATCGTTCCGCAGTTGATTCAGCGGGGAAAAGTGATTCGGCCGGATCCAGGCATCGCCCGGGTCTATCAGACCGACAAGGGGCTGCTGGTGGCTGCCCTGGCTCCTGATGGTCCTGCCGAGCGGGCGGGCATGCGCGGCTTCAAGGTTGTGCGTGAACGGCGGCGGCAGGGGCCGTTTGTGGCGGAATTTGAACGGGTCGATCGCTCGGGAGCGGATTTGATTGTGGCAGTAGCTGGCGAGCCTGTGCGGACTGCGGATGATTTCCTGTCGGCGATCGAGTCGCGAAATCCTGGCGAACAGGTGCTGATCGCGGTGGAAAGAGAAGGGCACAGGCTCGACTTGCCGGTGATTCTCGACGCTGAAAAATAGGCCTTTGGGCAATGTTTCGCGGTCCCGCAGGCCTGCGGGGAGTGGCTCGGTGCGGGTGCGGAAGGCCGCCCCGGACAGCCGACAACAGGCGGGTAGAAAAAAATTTCCCGGGATCTTCCGCAGGCGATTGACCTGCTCCGCGATCCTGCTAGACTTCAAAAACCTGGGACGGCAGTCGTAAGGTTGTCGGCCTCAGGTTGTTCATTGGCAATTCGGCAGTTGATCTCTTTCGGTTTCGGCCGGCACGCGATCGTGACCGGCACCGACGGTGATCATTCAACCATCTCCTCGCAAGAGAAGCATGGTTGGTGTTCTTCGTCGGTAGGAAAATAAAGTTAGATCAGATCTCTTCCAGAGATTTCTTCTGGGGAACAGCCTCTATCGAGGCGATGGCTCCCGAAGGCAGGCAAATCAATCGCCCGCACTTGTGCGGGCTGACAAGCCAATCAATTGAAGGGTTTGATTCTGGCTCAGAATGAACGTTGGCGGCGTGGATTAGGCATGCAAGTCGAGCGAGAACCGTAGCAATACGGGGACAGCGGCGAAAGGGACAGTAATGT
>JBILWX010000062.1:0-21555 GCA_044369655.1 Pirellulales bacterium | reverse complement strand
TGCGAGGGCGGTGCCGGCAGACAAGGCGGGGAAATGAGCTGCGTCCCCTTTTTGCACGCGGAAGGCCATCGGCTCCCGGCGGAGTGGGAGCCGCATGCGGCCACGTGGATCGCCTGGCCGCATCGGAAGGCGACGTTCCTCGGAGACTTCGCCGTCATCCCTGAGTTCTTCTCGCGGTTCATCCGCCTGCTGGCCGCCTGCGAGCCGGTGAAGGTGATCGCGAGCGGCGCGGCGCTCGCCGAGGCGCAGGACCGGTTGCGCGGCGTGGCGAACGTGGAATGCGTCGACATCCCCACGAACGACTCGTGGCTTCGTGACACGGGGCCGGTGTTCCTGATGCCGCGTGCGACACGCCCGGAAGGCGGCAGGCCCGTCGCCGTTTCCTGGGAGTGGAACGCGTGGGGAGGCAAGTATCCGCCGTGGGACCGCGACGCGAAGGTGTCGCGCGCCATCGCGGGCCGGCTGGGGATGGCAGTCGTCGCTCCGGGCGTGGTGCTCGAAGGCGGTGCGATCGAAACAGACGGCGAAGGCACGCTGCTCGTCAACCAGCGGTGTGTCGTCGACCCCAAACGCAACCCCGGACTGACGCGTGAACAGATGGAGCAGGTGCTTCGCACACGGCTCGCCATCGACCATGTCGTCTGGCTGGGCGGCGAACTGGCGGGGGATGACACCGATGGCCACATCGATCAGCTCGCACGCTTCGTGGCGCCCGGCCGTGTCGTGGCGGCACGGCAGCCCGACCGGCTCGATCCGAACCACGAGTCGCTCGAGGAGAATCTGGCGAAACTCGAGTCGGCCGTCGATGCCCGGGGCCGCCGGCTGGAGGTGATCCCGATCGACATTCCCTCGCGGTTCACCTTCGCGGGCACGCAGTTGCCGGCCAGCCACCTGAATTTCTACGTCGCCAATGGCGCGGTGATGGTGCCGGTGTTCGGCGGCCCGACCGATGATCCGGCGGTTCGCCTGCTGGCCACCTGCTACCCCGGGCGGCGGATCGTGCCGGTCGATTGCCAGGAAATCGTCCGCGGCCGCGGCGCCCTCCACTGCATCACCCGCGACCAGCCGGCCTGCTGAACGGCCGTGGACCAAGCGATCCACGGCCTGCAGTCACGGACGGCCAAGCCGCTCTTGCCGGGGGGCGGCCGGTTCGCGACCATCAGTGCGAGGCCGGGAGGCCAGGAGCAGCGTCGGGATCGCCCCCCCAGGAGGAATGAACCATGGAACAACTCGCTACGGCCATGCAGGGGGCTTTTTCACTCGTCGCACGGCTGCTGCTGGCGGCGATCTTCGTGGTCAGCGCCGTCGCCAACAAGATCCCACAGTTCCAGGCGACCGCCGCCTACATGGCCTCCGAGGGCGTGCCGAATCCGAAGTTCGCCCTGTTCGGCGCCATCGGCCTCTTGCTGCTCGGCGGACTGAGTGTCGTGCTCGGCGCCTGGACACGGATCGGCGCGGCGTTCCTGCTCGCCTTCCTGCTGGCCGCGACCTACTACTTCCACGACTTCTGGACGTTTGCCGATGCCGGCCAGCGGCAGTTGCAGACGATCCAGTTCATGAAGAACATGTCCATTGCCGGCGGACTCCTCTCGCTGATCGCCTTTGGCGGTGGGCCGTGGAGCATCGACGGCTGGATCGGCATGAAGCGCGAGGAGGCCGAGAGCGGCACCGGCGCGGCAAAGCCCCGCGTCAGCGCGAAGCCGACGCAAGGCAACTGAGCAGGGGCCGTGAACTTCGAGACCGGGGAGCTGAATCCATGAGATGTGTGCGTCTGGCGACGATGCTCGTGATCATGGTTGCCTCCGGTCTGGCGACTGCCACCGAACCCGTGACCGCGACCGCAGGAGGGACGACATCCATGGCCCATGCCTTTTCCCTGCCGACGGCCCGACCGTTCGGCCGGCTCCCAGACGGCCGCGAAGCGCACCTCTACACGCTCGAGGTGCCGGGCGGTTGGAAGGCGACCGTCACCGACTTCGGCGCGATCCTCACGAGCCTGCACGTGCCCGGCAAGGACGGCAAGCCGGTCGACGTCGTGCTGGGCTTCGACACGCTCGACGGCTACGCCGCCAAGCATCCCTACTTCGGCGCGATCTGCGGCCGGGTGGCCAACCGGATCGCCGCCGGCCGGTTTGAACTCGACGGGAAGGCGTATCAGCTGGCGACGAACAACGAGCCCAACCACCTTCATGGCGGCCTGATCGGCTTCGACAAGATGCTCTGGCGGGCGACGCCGCGGATCTCCGCGAAGGGACCGGCAGTCGACTTCGAGACGGTGTCTCCCGCCGGCGACGAGGGCTACCCGGGCCAACTCACGGCCACAGCCACCTATACGCTCACTCCCGATGGTGAACTCTGGGTCGAGATGGCGGCGACCTGCGATGCACCCACGATCGTGAACCTGGCCCACCATTCCTACTGGAATCTCGCCGGCCATGCCTCGGGCACGATCCACGGCCATGAACTGTCGGTGACCGCCGATCGCTATCTGCCGGTCGATGCCGTCAGCATCCCCACCGGCGAGTTCGCGGCGGTGGCCGGCACGCCGTTCGATTTCCGGCCGGAACGCCGACCGGCGGCTGCCCTTGGCGACGCGATCAAGGCACTGCCACCCTCGGCCGACGGCAAGAACCCGGGCGGCATCGACCACAACTATGTCGTGCGGGATTGGAAGCCGGACGGCAGCCTGCGAAGCGTGGCCGTGCTGCGGGATCGCGCCAGCGGCCGCGGCTTGGAGATCCTCTCCGACCAGCCCGGCATCCAGGTCTATACCGGCAACTATCTCGATGGCTCGGTGACGGGGAAGGGCGGGACGGCCTATGCGAAGCAGGCGGCCATCTGCCTGGAAACGCAGAAGTATCCCGACGCCATCCACCATGCCGGACAGGCCGACTGGCCGTCGGTGCGGCTCGATCCGGGGCAGACCTACCGCCACACCATGGTCCACCGCTTCACGGCGAACCGCTGAGCGCCGTCGGCGGTCGCATGGCAGGGAGTGCTCGCCTGCGCGGCGTCCGGCACGCCCATCATCCGCATGGCAGCAGCCCTCGCCGTCGTTCGCTGCGGGACCGCACCGAAGCTGAAGGCGACTTCGTAGCCGCCTTTCGAACCGGACCGCCCCGAGCCGCCGCGGGTCGGCGTGTAGCCCGAGTTGCCGTAGCCCGAGATGCCGACGTAAAAGGTCCCGCCCGACCGCGTGCCGACCGACAAGAAACTGTCGAGCGAGCCGTTGGCGTCGTCATTGCGGGCGAGTTCACGGCCGCGGGAGTCAAAGAGCCGCACGAAACTGTCGAGCGTCGATGACGCGGGCAGCGATCGGGCATCGACGTCGATCGTCAGCGATTGCCCGGCCTGCAGGACGACGCGGTAGAAATCGACGTCGCGGCCGCCGTACTGGCCGTCGCCGATCTGGCCCGGGAACCGCACGCTGCCAGACGAGGCCGTCACTGCCACCGCGGTGGTCAGCGTGTCGCCCGCATCGATGGGGGTCGGTGTCGGAGTCGGCGTGGGTGTCGGCGTCGGAGTTGGTGTCGGCGTCGGCGCGGGGGCGGCCGTGCCCAGCGCCTGCAGGGCGGCGGCCGCGTTGAGCAGGCCACCCGTGGCCACCTTGCCGACGAGGCCCGCGACGGGCGTCGTGCTCGACAGGATCGCCGTGCGGATCTGGGCGGCCGTGGCCTGTGGGTTGGCGGCCGCCAGCAGGGCCACGACGCCGGCGACATGGGGTGTCGCCATCGACGTGCCACTGTAGGACGAGTAGGAATTGTTGGGTGTCGTCGAGAGGATGGACACGCCGGGGGCTGCCACGTCGACGCTCGTGGCACCGTAGTTGGAAAAGCTCGCCAGGCGGTTGGAGCGATCGGTCGCCGCCACCGAGATCACGGACGTGCCTGGATGGCTGGCCGGGTAGGAGGGGGTGGCGTCGTTGTTATTCGATTCGTTTCCGGCGGCAGCCACGAAGAGGATGCCGGAGCCTGCCCCGGCGTCGATCGCATCGCGGAGCGCTGTCGAGAGCCCGCCACCGCCCCAGCTATTGTTGGTGGCGACGACGTTGATGCCGAAATCACGCCGCATCCGGGTGGCGTAGTTGATCGCCGCGACCGCGGCACTGGTGCTGCCGCTCCCCGAGGCGTCGAGGAACTTCAGCGGCATGATCGAGACCTGCCAGTTGACCCCCACCACGCCGATCCCATTGTCGCCCACCGCACCGATCGTGCCCGCCACGTGCGAGCCGTGGCCGTTGTCGTCCATCGGGTCGGCGTCATTGCCGGAGAAGTCCCAACCCCTGACGTCGTCGATGAAGCCGTTGCGGTCGTTGTCGATGCCGTCGCCGGCCACCTCGCCGGGGTTGCGCCAGGTATTGGCGGCCAGATCCGGATGGTTGTAGTCCATGCCCGTGTCGATGACGGCGACGACCACGCTGCGGGAACCGGTGGTCGTATTCCACGCCTCGGGGGCGTCGATGTCGGCATCGACGACGCCTCCCGACTGGCCGATGTTGTCGAGGCCCCAGAGCTGGCCACGCGACGGATCGTTGGAGGTGATGGTCGGCTTGATGACGAAATCAGGCTCGACATAGCGCACGCCCGCGGTCCGGGATGCCCAGCCGAGCACGTCCTGCAGCGAGGCTCCGGGAGTGGTGAGCGCATGGAAGCCTTCGCCGAGGGGGGTGGCGTGCCACTGCGGTGCGAGATTCCAGCCCGTCGTCGACGCCGTCGCAGGGGTCCGCACGATCCACGCATCGGCCCGAGCGGAGACCGTCTGACCGTTCCAATCCAGTTGCCGCAGACCGGCGAGCGCGACATCCGCCGCCATCGGCAGTCGTGACTCAAGACGCTCCACCGCAGAGGTGAGGGGCGGTCGGCGCAGAAGCGAGGGGCGGTTCATGGTGTCTACCTTCCATGCTGACGTGCAGTGCCCCTGCGGAGGAGAGTATCGTCGCGACAGCGGCCATTGTCCAATCCCCATGCAGCCGCCCTGCTCGTCGGCTACGATGTCCGTCGCAATCCGACAGCCGGCCCGGCCCGGTTTCCTTGGACACTTGGTATGGCACGCCTTTCCCAGGACACGGTTCATGGTCTTTCCCGTTGGCGATGACAATTCCGATCGCACGATCTTTCCGTACGTGACGATCGCGCTCTTGTTGGCGAACGTGTTCGTCTTCGTGGTGCTCCAGCAGATGGGGGCCAACGACAATGTCACCCTCGCCTACTGCCAGGTGCCCGCCGAAATCATCTCGGGGCAGGACGTCGTGACCGAGCCGTCGGTGCGGATGATCCAGACGCCGGAGGGCGTGATCCAAGTGCCCGATCCCGGCCTCAAGGCCACGCCGATCCCGCCGTGGATGACGCTGCTGACGGCGATTTTCATGCACGGCAGCATCATGCATCTCGCCGGCAACATGTGGTTCCTGTGGATTTTCGGCGACAACGTCGAAGACGACATGGGCCATGTCAAATATCTTCTCTTCTACCTCGCGACCGGCATCCTCGCGTCGCTGGCCTTCGTCGCGCTCAACAGTTCGGGGGAGGCGGCACTCACGCCTTGCCTGGGAGCTTCCGGTGCGATCTCGGGCGTGCTCGGCGCCTATCTCGTCCTCCATCCGCAGCGCCGAGTCAGCGTGATCCTGCTGCGGATGATGATCGACGTGCCGGGGTACGTCGCCGTGGGCATCTGGTTTCTCTTCCAGTTGGTGAGCGGATTTCTCGACCAGGGCGGTGGCGGAGGCGGCGTGGCCTATTCGGCCCACGTAGCGGGCTTCGTGGCGGGGATGATCCTCGCCAAGCCGATGAGCCACCGCCATGTCCGCGAAGAGGCCGACCCGCTGGTCGTGCTCAGACGCCGGATTCCGTGAACCCGCTGGACTGCCGGCGGATCCACCACTTGTGGAGTTCGATGGCCGGCAGGATCGTGATCGCCACCGCCGACAAGACGAGCCATTCCCGACCGCTGGCCGGTGCCACGTCGAGGATCGCCTGGGCGGGTGGCCAGTGCATCGCCAGCAGGTGAACCGCCAAGGCCGTGAGTGTGCCGGTGAGCAGGAGTGGGCTCTTCCAGGGGGGGCTCGAGAACGCCGAGCGGGTTTCGGAACGGCAGTTGGCGAGGTGCACGTTCTCGAAGAGCACCATCACCAAGAGCGTGGCATGGCGGGCCGCGGAGAGCGCCGTGGCGCCGATGACGCCGTGATCCGTGGCGGCCTGCGTGCCGGCATCCAGCCAGACGCGAAACACGACGAACGCCGCCACCCCCATCACCACGGCCGAGATCGCGATCCTGCCCACCATGGCCCGGTCGAAGATGGGCTCGTCGGGCGGTCGGGGTGGCCGGTCGAGTTCGTCCCCTTGCCCGGGCTCGAAGGCCAGCGCCACGTCCTGGATGCCGTTGGTCACGAGGTTCAGCCAGAGGAGCTGCGCGGCCGTGAGCGGCAGCGGCGATCCCGTGGCCACCGCCAGCGTCACGAGCACCATCTCGGCCGCCCCGGTGCTCACGAGCAGGAAGATCACCTTGCGGACGTTGTCATACGCGATCCGGCCTTCCTCGACACCGGCGACGATCGTGGCGAAGTTGTCGTCGCTGATCACGAGACCGGCCGCCTCGCGGGCCACGTCGGTGCCGCCCCTGCCCATCGCCACGCCGATGTTGGCGGCGCGGAGAGCGGGGGCGTCGTTGACGCCGTCGCCGGTGACCGCGACGAAGTGCCCCGCGGCCCGTGCGGCCTCGACGATCTGCAGCTTCTGACGGGGTGTGACCCGGGCGAACACCCGCGCCGTGCGGACCGCCTCGGTAAACCGGTGCGGGGTCATCGCGGCCAACTCGCCGCCGGTGACCACGTCGGTGTCGTCGTGGGTCAGGTCGAGCTGCCGGGCGATGGCGAGGCTCGTCAGCCGATGGTCGCCGGTGATCATCACCACCCGGATGCCGGCCTTGCCGCACTGCCGCACCGCCTCCCCGACGCCTTGCCGCAACGGATCGACGAGTCCCATGAAGCCGAGGAAGTCGAGCCCGTCGAGCACCGGCGGCGGGTGGTGCGTGGAACCCCCGACCGTGACGCGTCCCTGTGCGAACGCCAACACCCGCAATCCCTCGGCGGCGAGGGCCGTCGCCCGCTCCTGCCAGCTGGCAAGCTGTTCCGGGGCGCCCCCGCACATCGGCAGCACCGCCTCCGGAGCACCCTTGACGCAGGCGATGCGGCCGTGCGGAAAGGTGTGAAACGTGACCGCGAAACGGTGCTCCGGCTCGAACGGCAGTTCGTCGAACTGCGGTCCCTCCGCCAGCAGGGTTTCGCGCTCGAGCCCCTGCTTCACGCCCAGTGACAACAACGCGACATCGACCGCGTCGCCCCGCCATGTCCAGGCACCGTCGCGATGGTGCAGCGTGGCCTCGTTGCAGAGCACGCCACAGGCGACCAAGGCGTGCAGCCGCGGCTCGGCGCTGTGGGCCAGACCAGCGTGCGGAAGCGGCACGGCGCGGCCGTCGCGGAGCACGCTGCCGGTCGGCACGAAGCCCTGACCGCTGACGGCCAGCCGTTCGGGCGGGTCCCGACCCGTGGCAGGCAGTTCGAGGGTGGTGACCGTGAGCTCGTTGCAGGTGAGCGTGCCGGTCTTGTCGGTGGCGATCAGCGTGCAGCTGCCGAGCCCCTCGACCGCGGGCAGCCGCCGGACGATCACGCCCCGGGCGGCCATCCGGCCGGTGGCGATGGCCAAGGCGATCGTCAGCGACACCGGCAGCCCCTCGGGGATGGCCGACACGGCCAGCACCACCGCGAAGAGGAACATTTCCTGCGGCCGCTGGCCGACCGCCACGCCGAGCAGCCCGATCGCCGCGGCGGCCGCAACGACCGCCACCGCGACCGAGCGGGTGAACCGCTCCATGCGGGCCACCAGCGGCGGCTTGCCGGCGGCACGTGCGGCCACGTCGATCGCCAGCTCGCCGACGCTCGTTCGCAGTCCGGTGGCGACGACGACGGCCGACGCCCGTCCCCGCGTGACGATCGATCCCGCGTAGACCATGTCGCTGCGGTCGGCGAGGGCGGCCTCGGGAGAGCCGGTCCATGCGGCATCCTTGGTCACGGGCAGCGATTCGCCGGTGAGCAGCGATTCGTCGACCTCGAGCCCGTGCGTGGCGAGAAGGCGGGCGTCGGCCGGCACGCGGTTGCCCGACTCGAGCCAGAGGATGTCTCCGGGCACAACCTCGTCGGCCCGGATTTCGCAGACCGTGCCGCCGCGGCTGACGGCCGCGCGGATCTGGAGCAGTTTTTCGAGCGCCCGGCTGGAACGGTGTGCCTTGGCCTCCTGCCACGTGCCGAGACCGGCGTCGATCGCGATCACCACCGCGATGATGATGGCATCCTTCGTGTCGCCGATCGCGAACGACACGAGAGCTGCCGCGAGCAGCAAGAGCACGAGCGGGTTGGCCAACTGCCCGATCGCGAGCCGCCATACCGCCGGCAGGGGCTCCCGGGGCAGGGTGTTGGGGCCGAAGACCGCGAGCCGACGCACCGCCTCGGCGGCCGACAGACCCTCTCGGTCGCTTGCCAGACGGCGCAGTGCATCGTCGATGGCAAGAGTGTGCCAGGCCGCATCGGGAATGTCGGTGAGTGGTTGCACGGTGCGTGCGGCCGGCGGCGTCATGCCAGTTCAATCTCGATCGAGTGCTCGCGGGAATCGTCGACGAGCGGGATCGTGTGGCCTGTCTGCAGGACGCCGTCGACCACCATGGTGCGGATCGGCCCCGGCTCGCGGATGCCGTGTCCCGGATGGACGACGGTGATCCGGTAGGTCGTTTCGTAATAGCGATAGCGGATTGTATAGCGGGGCCAGTCACGGGGCGGGTGAGGCGTGAGCGTGAGCACCGTGCCCTCCCGTTCGATGCCGAGCAGCGACTCGACGAGCAGGCGATACATCCAGCTCGCCGAACCGGTGTACCAGGTCCAGCCCCCGCGGCCGGTGTGTGGCGCGGCCGCATAGATGTCGGCGGCGACCACGTAGGGCTCGACGCGATAGGCGGCGATCGCCTCGGGGGTGTCGCCGTGGCTCACCGGATTGATCAGCCGGAACAGCTCCCAGGCGCGGCCGTGGTCTCCCAGCGCTGCGAAGGCCATCGCCGTCCAGACCGCCGCATGCGTGTATTGGCCGCCATTCTCGCGGACACCCGGCGGATAGCCCTTGATATAGCCGGGCTCCACCGGCGCGGCGTCGAAGGGGGGCGCCAGCAGCTTCACGAGCCGGTCGTGCCGCGAGACCAGCAGCGTGTCGACGCTGGCCAGCGCCTGCGCGGCCCGCGCCTGGGGCGCCGCCCCCGAGAGCACCGCCCAACTCTGCGCGACCGAGTCGATCCGGCATTCGGCCGCGTTGGCCGCACCGAGCGGCAGCCCGTCGTCGAAGCTGCCGCGGCGATACCAGTTGCCGTCCCAGCCGCTTTCTTCCACGTTGCCCCGCAGGCGTCCCGCCTCGATGGAGCAACGGTCTGCCATGACCACGTCGCCACGCTGCTCGGCGAGTTCGGCGAAGCGATGGAGCACGTCGTAGAGGAAGAAGGCCAGCCAGACGCTCTCGCCGCGGCCCTCCCGGCCGACGAGGTTCATGCCGTCGTTCCAGTCGCCGCCGCCGAAGAGCGGCAGGCCGTGGACGCCGAAGCGGAGCGCATGCTCGATCGCGCGGACACAGTGGTCGTAGAGCGGAGCGGTCGCCGGGCCCGACTGCGGCAGATCATAGACCGACTCCTCGTCGGCCCGCGGCAGCCGGCCATGCAGGAACGGCACGGGCTCGTCGAGCACGCCCGTGTCGTCGGTCGCCCGCACGTAGCGACACACCGCCGCCGGCAGCCAGAGGAAATCATCGGAACAGTGGGTGCGGACGCCGCGGCCCGTGGGGGGGTGCCACCAGTGCTGCACGTCTCCCTCTTCGAACTGTCGGCCGGCCGCGCGCAGCAGGTGCTCGCGGAGCAGTTCCGGCGCGGCGTGCACGAGCGCCATCGCATCCTGCAACTGGTCGCGAAACCCGTAGGCGCCCGATGACTGGTAGAGCGACGTCCGGCCCCAGAGCCGGCACGAGACGACCTGGTGGAGCAGCCAATGGTTGACGAGCGCATCGACCGACGGGTCGGGCGACTCGATCTGCACGGCGGAGAGCCGTCGCTGCCATCCCACCCGCATCGCGGCCAACTCGCGTTCCGTCGCCTGCTCGCCGCGGAACTGCTGCACGAGCCGCTGGGCTTCGGCCACGCCCTGCGCCGCCCCGAGCGTGAAGACGACCGTCCGCCGCTCGCCCTCGTCGAGCAGCAGCTGCACCTGCATGGCGGCGCACGGGTCGAAGCCTGCACCGACGCGGCCGGAGAGCCGCATGCGCTCGAGCGCCGCCGGTGCTGCAAGCGAGCCATTGCGGCCGATGAATTCCGTGCGGTCTCCCGTCACGGTGCGGGCCATCTCGCTGGCATCGACGAAGGCGACCATGCCGGCGAATTCCCCGGCGAAGGCGTTGCGGGCGAACATCGCCCCGGTGAGATGGTCGATCTCCGTGACGACATGCATCTGCGACCGGCCGCGGAGTTCGCCCAGCACCCACTCCCAGTAGCCCGTGATCGACAGGGCCCGCGGCCGGCCCGAGGTGTTGGTGATCGTGAGCCGGACGAACTTCACCGGCTCGTGTGCGGCGACGAAGAGCGTCAGCTCGGAGGCGATCCCGTCGTCGGCATGTTCGAAGACGGTGCTGCCGACCGCGTGCCGCACGACATACGTGCCGCAGCCGCGGGCCGGTTGCGGCGTGGGGGACCAGAAGCGGCCGCTGTCTTCGTCGCGGATGTAGAACGCCTCGCCGCCGACGTCGGAGACCGGGTCGTTGGCCCAGGGGGTGAGCCGGAACTCGTGGCTGTTGTCGACCCAGGTGCAGGCGTTTCCCGATTCGGAGACGAGGGTGCCGATGCGGGGATTGGCCAGGCAATTGACCCACGGCGCGGGGGTCTGCTTTCCGGGCGCGAGATGGATCACATAGTCACCGCCGTCGGGCGTGAAGCCGCCCAGACCGTTGAAGGCATGGAGGTCGTCTGGAGACGGCCCGGGCTCGGGGATGGCGGCGGGGACGCTGAATGCCGGTGGAGCGAGCCGTTTCCTGGGCCTGAACGCCGGGATCGCGATCTCAGGACGTCCCCGCTTGTCCACCTGCTCGATCAGGGTGCCGGCCTCATCGGTGAGCATCACGCGGGCGGCCGCCTGCAGGAGCACACGGTCTTCCTCGGAGAGTTGTTCGCCGCGGCGGACGAAGACGCCGCCGGGACGGTCGAGGAGGCCGGCCTCGGGGCTGGCGGAGATGAGATCGAGGATCGACTCGTGCAACGTCTGCCGGTAAACGGATTCGTCCTCGTTCCAGACGACGAGATCGACCTCGAGGCCGCTCATCCGCCACCAGGCATGGGCGCGGATGGCCTGGTGCACCAGTTCGAGCTGGTGGCGGTCGCGGATGCGAACCAGCACGATCGGCAGGTCGCCCGAGATGCCATGCCCCCACAGGCCCGACTGGCTCCGCCGGTTGCGGGCGATCACTGCGGCGCTCGTGCGCCGCAGACGGGAGGCGTGGACGAGCGAACCGGCGAGCCGTCCGTAGGCCTGCGCATCCTGCTCCGAGATGGCGAGCTGCTGGAGCATGATCGTGCCCCGCGTCCAGGCCAGCTCGATGATGCGTTCGGCGAGGCAGGGATCGGAGTATTTGACGGCGATCTCCGCCGCCTGTTCCCGCGTCGCGGCAATGCCGGTGACGACGTCGAGCCGCACCGTCTCGCCCGGCTCGAGCACGACCGTGCGGCGGATGCTTACCACGGGATCGAGCGTGGCGCCGGTGGTGCCGGAGAGTGATTCCCCGTGCATCGCCGCCGGGTCGCGCGGCGTGCGGCCGCGGCCGATGAAGGCCATGCGATCGGTCTCGAACGACGGCTCGCCGACGGGGTGCGCGCAGTGTTCCGTGAGGCAGCTGCCGGTCATCACGTGGAGCAGCCAAGGGGGCGTTTCGTCCGGGCTGCGCGGCCGGCGGCCGGCGAGGATCGCGGGCCGGCCGGCGAGGATCTCGGTCTCCACGAAGAGATTGGAGAAGGCGGGATGGGATTCATCCTGACCCGACGGGGCCAACGCCACTTCCGCGTAGGTCGTCACCTCGATCGAGCGGCGGCGTTCGGAGCGGTTGGTCAGGGAGAGACGACGGAGCTCCACGTCGTCTTCGGGCGACACGCTGACGAGCGTATGCGCCTCGATCTGCCAGTCGACACGGCGGAACTCCGCCCGTGACTGCATGAAGATCGCCTCGACGCGGCGGCCTCCGCGGGTCGTCGGCTGCCAGGTGGTCGACCAGAACGAGCCGTCGTCGAGATCGCGCAGGTAGCAGAACTGGCCCCAGTTGTCGCGGGTGGCATCTTCGCGCCACCGGGTGACGGCCAAGCCGCACCACCGGCTCCAGCCTCCCCCGGCGGCGGAGAGGGCGACGTGATAGCGGCCGTTGGAGAGCAGGTGCACCTCCGGCGCCGGCCCGTCGACGTCGCTCACCACCCGGATCGCACCCCCCTGCTCAGGCGCGATTCCACCGGGCGTGGCGGCCTCGGCTGCATGGGGGACGACCGTGACCGTCAGCCGCGGAATCCGCTCCTGCAGGAGCAGTGCCGCCGACTTCATCGCCGTGTCGGCCATGAACCGCCGCTGCATGGGGCGGTCGAGCAGCACGGACGCGAAGGCCAGCAGGCTCATGCCCTGGTGGTGCGCCATGAACTGCCGCACCGGCACGCCGTCGACGGGGCCGCTGATGCCGGGAGGGGAGCCGTCGACTTCGTGGGCTGCGTCATCGTCGGTTCGAACCCCGGCGGCGGGCACGCGGCGGGAGGGGGTGTAGTCGATCGCCTCGATGAAGCCGCAGGCGCCCATGCCACCGTCGGCGGCGATCCGCCGCAGGTTGCCGCAGGCGGCATGCGGCGCGACGAGGAGCGCCAAGGCGCTCGCGTAGGGGGCGATGACGACATCGTCGGCCAGCCCGCGCTTGAGCCCGAGGCCCGGCACGCCGAAGGCGCGATACTGATAGTTCATCTGCACGTCGCGGGCGTTGTAGCCCGACTCGGAGATGCCCCACGGCACCCCGTGGCGGCGGGCGTAGCCGATCTGGCGTTGCACGGCCGCTCGGCAGGAATGGTCGAGGAGGGTGCCGCTCCAGGAGGGCATCACCAGCAGCGGCATCAGGTATTCGAACATCGAGCCGCTCCACGAGAGCAGCGTGGGGGCGCCGTCGGCGGTGGTCAGCAGCCGGCCGAGGGCGAACCAGTGATCCTGGTCGAGCTGGCGGCGCGCGATGAGCACGTAGCTGGCGAGGCGGGCCTCCGATGCCAGGAGGTCATAGTAGCCCGTGTCGAGGCGGTGTTCGGTGGCGTTGAAGCCGATGGAAAAGAGCCGCCGCGACGGGTCGTAGAGGAAGCGGAAGTCGATGTCGGCGTATTCACGGCATGTGGTGACGAGTCGGCCGAGTTCGTCCCGCCGTGCGGCCGCGTGCTGCGCGGCTGTTGCGACCGCCGTCTGCAGCAGACCCAGCCAGTGCGAACACGCGGGGGCATCGGGCGAATGATTCGTGTCGTTGGCCCGCCGCACGTCCTCCACCAGCGGCAGGAGCGTCTGCGCGAGGTCGGCGATCTCGTGCAGGGTGGGGGTGCCCTCGAGGTGATCGAGCATCTGCCGCAACTGGTCTGCGCGGGGGGGCGACTGCGAGGCGACCCGCTGCCAGAAATGCTCGGGGGGCGGAGGCAGCATCGTCCAGGTGGCGAGATGGTGCAGGTCGGCGAGGTGGTCGGCGGCGGCGGCGACGAGGGCCTCCGCCCACCAGCGGCATTCGGCGTCGCCATGAACGGTGGCGGCGCGGGTCGAGGTGGCGGCCGTGATCACCAGCGGCAGCACCGCGGCCGCGCGGGCGACGGTGACAGGCTCCCGCAGCAGATCGTCCGGCAGCCCGGGCCAGTGCGGCACGCCATTGGCATGCTGTTTCCGTTGCTCGAGGGAGGAGGCGTGGATTTCTTCGAACACGCGCAGCGTGTCGTCGAGGCCGGCGAACAGCCGGGGCGGGAGCACGGCGGCGTCGGTCAGTTCCTCGAGGCCGCCGGCGAGCACCAGCAGGCTGCCGACGAAATTGCCACTGTCGACCGTGGAGACATACCGCGGCAGGAGCGGTGCCAGCGTGTGGACGTCATACCAGTTGAGCAGGTGGCCGTGGTCTCGTTCGAGGCTGCCGAGCGTGTCGAACGTGCAACCGACGCGGTCGATGAGCCGCGCGACCGAGCACCAGCCGAAGTCGCAGGCGGCCAGATCGGAGAGCAGCGCCATCCCGATATTCGTGGGACTCGTGCGGGAGGCGACGACGAGTTCGCCATTCATCTGCACGTTATCCGGCGGGAGCCAGTTGGTGCGGGCCGTCACATACTCCTCGAAGTAACGCCAGGTGCGGCGGCCGACGGCTGACAGGAACTGCCGCTCGGGGACGGAGAGCGTGACGGTCGGCGGCGGCAGCGGCAGGCTGAGCCACCAGGCGACCAGGGGCGCGAGGAACCAGGCTGCCAGCCACGGCGCCGCCACGGCGAGCATGGCGGGCCGGCCGGCGAGGATGAGCAGGCTGGCCGCGAGCACGGCCGACAGCGGGCTGATGGCGAGCGCCCGGATGAAGCCGGGGAGATTTTCAGCCGTGGAGCGCTCGGTGTCGGCGGCGGTCCGCCATTCCAGCAGGGTGCGGCGGGTGATGAGCATGCGGCAGAGCGTGCGGGCGACCGCATCGACCGTCAACGCCGCCTCGAAGGGCAGCATGGCGAGCGCGAGCAGCGATTGCGCCAGTGGACGGCCCAAGGCCCGCGCGGCCTCCAGCAGATGCGTGGCCAGCGGCACGTCGTGGGGCTTGCGAAGAAAGTCGAGCAAGCCGGCCAGAAGTGGCGGTAGGAGCATTGCCAGGACGACGAACCCGCTGGCGGCCATGGCCGCCCGGAGCGATCCCGACAGCCAGGCAGAGGCGAGCAGGGCAACCATGGCCGGGGGCACCAGGCTGCGCCGGAGGTTGTCGAAGATTTTCCAGAGGGAGACTGCGGACAGCGGGTTAGGCACCCATGTGCGTTGCTGGTTGGGCACCCGCGGCAGGAGCCACCAGGCGATCTGCCAGTCGCCCCGAATCCAGCGGTGCCGGCGGCCCGCGTCGGCCAGATAGCTCGCAGGATGCTCCTCATGGAGCACCACGTCGCTCTCGAGCCCCGAGCGACAGTGGCAGCCCTCGAGCAGGTCGTGGCTGAGGATGGTGTGTTCGGGAAAGACGCCACAGCACTGCTCGAAGGCGTCGACGTCGTAGATGCCCTTCCCGACGAAGGAACCCTCGTCAAACAGGTCCTGATAGAGATTCGAGACGACCCGCGTATAGGGATCGATGCCAGGGGTGCCCGCGAAGAGGCGGCTGAACCGCGACCGCTGGGCGCTCGGCAGGCTCACCGCCACACGCGGCTGGAGAATGCCGTGTCCGGCCTCGATGCGAGGCAGTGTCGGGTGGAGCACGGGCCGGTTGAGGATGTGTGCCATGGAGCCGACCATCTCGCGGGCGGCGTCGCGGGGCAGGTCGGTGTCGGCGTCGAGCGTGATCACGTACTTCACGTGCGGCAGGAACGCGGTGTCGCCGGCCACCCGGGCAAACCGTCCGGTGGGGCCGGTGAGCGTCGCGCCGCGGATCACGGCGTTGAGGTCGGCGAGCTTGCCGCGTTTCCGTTCGCGGCCCATCCAGACCGAGTCGCGGTCATTCCACTCGCGGCGGCGGTGGAGGAGCAGGAACAGGTCGTGCCGGTCGAGCCCATACCGGCGATTGAGCGCGGCGATGCCAGCCGCCGCCTGCTCGACGAGCGACGCATCGGTGGGCTGCGTTTCCGCGGCGGCATCGGGCAGGTCGGACACCAGGGCGAAATGAAGGTGGGGATCACGGTTGGCGAGGAAGCGGACCTCGAGAGCCTCGAGCAGGCGGTCGATCGTGGCGGGATCGGTGAGCATGGCTGGCACGGCGACGAGCGTGCGATGTTCCGCCGGGATGCCTTCCTTGAAATCGAGCCGCGGCAGGGCGTGCGGCCGGATGGCGAGCGTCACGACCCAGGTGACGAGGCCCACGGCCAGATGCAGGGAGACCAGTGCCAGCGGCACCGCCATCCATCCCGAACGGCCCGCCGGCTCGGCTGCCTCGAGGAAGGCCACGACTCCGGCGGCGGTCAACACCATGGTCGTGGAGAGCAGGATGCCGAGCGTGGCCCGGCGTACGGCCGCGGCGCACCACTGCCAGGGGGTGAGCCACGCGGCGATGCCCACGAATCGATAACCAAGCGCGTGCATCAGGCGGTCTCGACCCGTGTCGATCAGCCAGTAACCGACGTGCGATTCCCGGGCGGCGAAGCCCGCCGTTGTGGTCGCGTTGCGTGCCAATGCCACGGCTTGGCGGGCGACCTCCTCTTCGCTGCGGCCCGTTCGCCGTGCGATCGTCTCCACGCTGGTGCGGTAGCGGTTGCGGGTGATGAAGTCCGTCCGTCCGTAGACGCCGGCCGGATCGTCGACGAGCGTCTGTTCGACGACACTGTGGCCGGCGACGAAGTCGCGCCACTCGTGCACGGCGAGGAACCGCAGGCTGCCGATGCTGTTGCCGACCGACACCTGATCGGCGGCCTGGGCCTGGCCTTCCGCCAGCACCATCTGCTCGATCGTGTAGCCCTCTCCGGCGAGGCAGTGTTCCAGCCAGGTGCCGGCCAACGTGAAGGCGGGCGAGTGCCCCTGCAAGGCCCGCGTGAATTCCGCGAGGAAAGCGCCCGACAGGGGCGGGGAGGCTTTCGTCATGTCGGCCAGCACGACGACGACGTCTGCGGGACGCTGCTCCGCGGCCCGCAGCAGCCGGTCTGACCAGTCGGCGGCGATGTCGCGGTGGCGGCGGGTGACGGCGATCCGCTGGGCCACGCGACGCAGGTTCTCGATCAGGGCGAGCCGCAGCATCAGCGGCATGGCCCAGAGTTCGCCGAGCGTGAGGGGCGAGACCGACTGGTAGGCGGCGATGAAGGCGTCGAGCGCCGGCGCTTCGACACGGCCGTCGGTATGCGCGATCAGCTCCATCGCGATGCGGTAGGTGCGCGGGCAGTCGCACGTGAGGGTGGGAAGCTGGTCGAGATACGGGCGGGGCAGGAGCCTGCGGGTGGAGTGGATCTGCTCCTCCACGAGATAGAAGTTGTCGAGCATCCACTCCGAGGCCGGGGCGATGCGGCGGCCCCGCTTGGACGCCGCGGCGAGCAACTCGTAGGTGGCTGTGAGCACACGCTCGTTGTCGTCCAGACGGGTGAGCAGCCGGCCCCGAGTGCGCAGGCCAGCGAGTCGATGCGAAGCGGCGACCACGCGGGCGTGACGCTGCAGTTGCTCGGCCGAGAGAATCTCGCCCCGCAGGGGCAGGTCGCCGGCCAAGTCGCCGGCTAGGTCGCCGATTCCGCGCAGGGGCGGACCGCCGTCGGTCGCGGCGAGCGGTATGTCGAGTTGGGTGGCGTCCTTGTCCGTGATGATCCGCGGCATGAGCCGGCGGACCATGTCCATCAGTGATGGAACATGCACGGTGGGGCTCCGAAGCGTGGCCTGCTCCTCGAGGAAGAAGGACCACCCACACACTCTTGCACCGGGACGGCCGAAAAGCCAGCCGCGTCTCAGCCGGTTTCCCAAGGCCAGGGGATGCCGGCGGTTATCCCCCGTCGGCAGGCGGGGTCGCGGTTCTGGGGATCAGATCGGCATACTGGGGGCCACGGGGACGACACCAGCGTTCTGTATGCAATCGTTCGGCAGTCAAAGGCGAGGGAGCGAGATGTATTACGTGAGGCGGGATGGCCGGATCAAGGGCCCGCTGACCCGCGAGAAGCTCCGCAGCCTGCGGCAGGAACGGCGGCTGCGGATGCGGGACGAAGTCTCCGCGTCGGCGGACGGCCCGTGGCGGCTGCTTCGTGACGTCCGAGGGGAGGTTCTCGGGGATGAAGAGGCGCCGCGATTCGACAGTGGCATTTGGGGCGAGGACCCGGTGCCGCTGCCGCTGGTCGACGAGGCGGGCGCAGGGGTAGGGGAACCGGACCGCGAATGGCATGAGTCACTGCAGACGTGGCTCGAGGGCGAAGACGCGTTTCGCAAACCGTTCCGGCCATGGATGTATGTCTTGGGAGGCCTGCTGCTCGTCACCCTCGCGATGCTGACGCTGGCGATCGTCTTCGGCACACACTGAGCCTGGCGAGGGGCAGGGTGGTGGCAGGGCCGGTCTTGTTCGGCAGGGCAGTTGCCTCGACCCCTCTTGCTCTCGCGCTGCCGGGGATTCCCCGCGGAAGCATCCAGCGGGGAACCCAAAGAAGTCGGGGCGACTCCCGACGACACTTCCGGTACGACTCGGCACTCTGGCGGAATCTCCGCGGAAACAGCCGGTCTCTGCCCGTACCCGTTCCCCTACCAGATCTGGTTTGACGGGGACGCGGTGCGGGCGAGGACGGTCCGTGGGCTCTACCGCCGAGGCCGCTGAGCCGGTCGGGGCTTCGTGCCCCGCCGGGCTGCCCACCCCGGAGGCAATTCCTACGCCTCCGAGGTTTTTCCTATGTTTCGTGCCAATAACGACGCCGGTGTTCCCGGCCAGGATTCTTTTGGTTTTCAGGACAACGCAAATGGCCGTCGCCAGGGCCGCGGAAGGGCTCGGAGCGACGATTTTGGCCTGCCCGATCGTGAGACGCTGGTTGATCTCGCGGCGACCTATCTGGATATCCAGGCCCGGCTCTGGCCGAACCTGGTGGGCACGCCAGCCGTGCCCGTGTCGATGCCGGCGACGATCCAACCGATGGCCGAGGCCTTCGAGCGGAGGTTTCGTTCGCAGGCTGTGGAGGTATTTCGGCCGAGCGGCGGCGCGAGGCCGTGGTCCGCGCTCGGTATCGCCTATCTGCGGTTTTCCGACGAGGGCTCCAACCCCCGGTCGTTGGCCCAGCAGCTCATCAACGTGCTGACCCGGGCCCGACGGGAAGGGGTGTTCGTGCCTTGGGAGTATGTGCTGGCGGACGCTGCCGTCAGCGGCACGCTGGCCTGCCGCCGGGGATACACGATCGCCAAGGCCCTCGTGGAGCGGCGGCAGGAGTCGGGGGCGAGCTGGTTCCTGATCGACGACCTTTCGCGAATGAGCCGCAGCACGATCGAGTCGCTGCGGCTCGGGGAGCTGACCGCCGACACGGAAGTACGGCTCGTGGGCGCTAGCGACGGCTTCGATAGTGCGAACCCGCAGTCGACGATCCTGCTGCCGATGCTTGGCTCGATGAACGAGGCCTTCATCCATCAACTGAAGGCAAAGGTCCGCCGCGGCATGGACGACGCCTTCCGGCGTGGCGACAACATCCAGCCGCCCGGTGTCGGCTATCGCCTGGTGGACGTGAAAGACTCCGCGGGCAACCTGGTCATCACCCACAAGGGCACGATCGAGAAGCTGGTCGAGATCGATCCCGAGGCGGCGGAGTGGACACGCCGCGGTGCCGAGATGATCGCCTATGAAGGGAAGAGCGCCATCGACGTCGCGAGGCTCTTCAATGTGCACAAGGTGGGCGGCAAGCAGACGTGGACCGACGGCCGTGTTCGTCAGCACTACCGACGGGAGAAGCTGGTCGGGACGGATGTCTTTCGCAAGACGAAGCAGGTGCTCGACCGCCAGACGGGTAAGAAACGGGTCGTTCATCTGCCCGAAACGGACTGGATCGTGCGAGACGTGCCGCACCTGCGGATCCTGTCTGACGAACTGGCCGATGCCGTGAAGCGGAAGCTCGGTCTTGGGACCGCGTCCTTCGGTTCGAAGGCGAAGGATCGAAGGAAGAAGGTCCAACGCGTAGACCTCTATCCCAAAGTCTTGATCCGGCCGATCTGCGGCTGCTGCGGCAGCCCGATGATCCTCGGCCGTTCCGCGGGGCGGTACCAGAGCTTCTTCTGCTTCAATGCCACCAGTGGCGTGAAGGGATGCACGAACCGCGGCTACAAGTCGGCGAGGATCATCGACGAGGCGGTACTCGGGGCCGTCATGGCGACGCTCTTTACCGAAGGATTCATCGCCGACCTGACGGCCGATGTGAACGCTAGGCTCGCGGAACTTGCCCGGCACCCGATTCCGTCGACCAAGAAGCTCGAGCAGGAGATCGCGAACGAGGATCGGCAGCTCAAGCGGCTGACCGATCGGCTCGACAAGATCGACGGCACACACCTCGACGCGGTGATCGCCAAGGCGGAGGAGATGGGCCGACAGTTGGCGGCAAAGCGGGAACGGCTCAAGGAGCTTCAGCGGGCCGGGCGGCGGCCGAAGGTGAAGAGCGTGAGAGAGCAGGACGTCGTCGCTCTGCTCTCGCACCTGCGGGATCTGCTGCAAGGCGACGTGGCTATGGCAGCCCAGGTGCTCAAAGCCCTCGTAGGAGAAGTTGTCATCGACGCCCTTCAGGTCGAGGGCCAGACGAGCCCGCAGATGGTCGCCCGGTTCACGATCAACGCCGTACCGGCGCTGGAGGTACTTGAACGTGGCAGACCGAGTGAAACCGATGGGACGTCATGGCCTACGGCCTGTGGCCAGCAGACGGCCGGACATGCCGGCAAGTCGATGCCGCACGAACTCGTCGTCCCGCTGAACTGCAAATGGCATCGGACAGGGGGCGACCTAGGTGTCACGCCTCCAGCCGACTCGCAGCCACCGCAGGTGTGACAATAGAAATCCCGCGAAACTCGCCGATCCCGAGAAGATGGGCATCGCCCGAGACGATCGCGTTGGCGCTGCCGCCGACGGCTGTCGCAAGGACGATGTCGTCATCGGGATCGGCGAGGATCACCGGGCTGAGTTCAGCAGGGGCAACGAGGCGAACGAGAGCGGTGTATCCGTCGAACAGGTCCGCTGCATCCAGGTGCGACTCGGCCAGACGGGCGGCGAACTTCTTGCGTAAGAGAACGCCCTGCAATTCCTCCAGAAGCGGCAGGCTCGAAATGATCTGCAGTTTGCCGGCGACGGCGGCATCTATCAGTCGCCCTGGCACTCGGCCCCAGATGAGGCCGGATACGGCGGTGTTGGTGTCAAGCACCAGTCGCACGGCGCCGCTCCGCACGATATGCCTTGATCTCGCCTTCGATCTCGTCCGCCGTCATGGGCGGCGTTGCGGTTGCGGCCGCCTTCTCGCGGGAAGCTTGCATCTTCGCGATGCGAGCTGCCGCGAGTCGTTCACGGAGGATTGCCTCGATCGAGCCGGGCTCGAGCAAGCCTTCGGCTGCTGCTTCCTTGGCGAGGGCGTCAGGAATCGTGATGTGGACGGTGGTCATGGGGGCTGTGCCGAAACGCGGTGAGGTTACTCACGATTATAGGCGAGAAACCGGGCGGATGGCATCCACCGCCCCCGCAGCGGCCCATGCCGTCCGTGATCCAACGGTCACCAGGTGGGAGTTCCTACACGGTGACCGTTGGACAATGCCCAAACACCCGCCTCGCGGCCGCCGCGTCGTCCTGGTTCGGCTGCACCGCACGCCGAAATAGGAGG
>JBILWX010000299.1:0-6884 GCA_044369655.1 Pirellulales bacterium | reverse complement strand
GCGTCGCGCCGGCGAACGTCGCCTGCACGAGCGTAGCATCCCAAAACCCGGCCTCGAACAGGCTCGAGCCGTCGAACCGCACAGCCACGATCGTCGCCCGGTCGAACGACGTTCGCAGCAGATTCGCGTCGGTGAGCGCGGCGGCATGGAGCTTGCTGTCGACAAAGACGGCGTTCGCCAGGTCGCAGCGGTCGAAGTTCGTGCCGTCGAGCACGCACTCGGAGAAGTCGGCACGCCTGAGGTCGGCGTCTTGGAAGTCAGCGCGGTCGAGGATCGACGTCATCCACGACGCATCATCGGCCCGCACGCGATGCAGCCGCGCTTCGGTGAAGTCGGCCGCCTCGCGGGCCCGCAGGTTGGGGAGCGACGCATCGTCGAAAATCGCGCCGTGACAGACGGCACCGCGGAAATCGGCTTTGGTAAGAACGGCCCCCGAGAAATCCGCCCCGGCAGCCTGCACCGCCGTGAAGTCGGGTTTGTCGAGCCTCGCCTCGCGAAACATGGCGGCCGACAGATCGGCTCCGGTGAAGTCGGCGTAGAGGCCGGTGACGCCGCTGAAATCAGCAGTGGCGAGCGCGAGGCCGCGGAGGTGTGCCCCGCCGATGCGGGCGCCGGCGAACCGCACGCCTTTCACGTTCGCATTGGCGAGATCCGCACCCTCAAGCAGGCTGCCAGAGAGGTCGGCGCCGCTGAGATCGGCACCGCTCAGATTGGCTCCGGTGAAATCCGCCCCGGCGAGCCGCGTCTTGCAGAACCGCGCTCCAGCCGCTGCCGCGCCCCGAAACGACACGCCACCCAGATCGAGGCCAGAAAAATCGACACCGCGGATGTCGTATTGGGCGAGCCCGTCGCGGCGGATCGCCTCGACATCGAGCGGTTCGCCCGGCCTCAAGACGCGATTGACGAGAAACCCCGGTGGAAACGCCGACTCGATCTCAGCCCGCATCGCCGAGATCGTGGCCTCTATCTCCGCCGGAATCCCCTCGGCCATCGTGACAAGACCGGCGACCTCTTCGAGACGGGCAGCTTGCTCGCTCATCGCCTCCTGCATGGCGGCAGGCAGCTTCACCTCAGCGGTGGCGGCGCTCGCCCGCAGATCCGCCGCCATTTTGAGTATCTCAGCGGCGTCGCCCCGAGAGGCGTTCGCGGCAAGATCGGGCAGGTCGAATGGCAGCGGAGCGGCGATCCCCCCCGCCGCGAGTTCGGCGGTCGCCTTGGCCCGTTCGGCGGCAGCGGTGGCCTCGGCATCCCGGATGGCCGCCCGCGCCGTCTCCTCGGCCTTCGCCACCTCCGCCTCAATCTCCGCCACGATCCGGGCCCGCTTGGCTTCGCCGGCGGCGATCGCCGCCTCGATCTCGGCCCTGACCGCGGGGCCGGTGGCCGCAGGCTCCGCGGCTGCTTCGTTTTCCTCAGCAAAGAGCAGGCTGAAGTAGTGCTGCGGATCGCGGTGCTCGCCGAGCGGCTCGAGGCCGAACGAAACGCCGAGGATGTCGAGGAGCTTCGGACTGCGGACGGGCGTGCTGCCGCGCCACACGAGCGTCATCTCCCCGGCATCGGCGTCAATAAACACCGTGTCGAGAACGAGCGGAAGCTCCTCGAACGTCGCCCTGGCATCGGAGAGCCGGCCGCGGCGGAACGACGAGAGGGGGGCGTCGTCGGCCAGTCGTAGGACAAACACGCGGGCCCGCTGCCCCGGCAGCGCCGTCCGCCACTCAGGCTGCTCCGGATGCAGATGAACGAGTTCGACCGGTTCGTCGCCGCGGAAATAGCCTTCGACCCACTGATCGGGCAGCGTCGCCATCCAGAATCGCTCGTCGAATTGCGGCGGCGCCCACGGCCACCACGATGCCACGCCCTTTTTTCCTGGCATGCCGGCATGCTGCTTCCGCTGCGGCCAATCGGGCGGGATTGGCCCGAACCCCGCCGGATTACCGCCCGGGTGACGGCCGATGATCGGCCGGTCAGGAAGTTCGAGATTCGGCACCCGCTCCCCATCAGCGCCAAAGCCGAGCGGGTTGCCGGCCACTCTGGCACCACCCCACGCGTGGGCGAACGAGAGCGGGATCGGACCAGCGATTTCGGCCGGCCCGGGCTTGTCGAGCAACCCCTCCCTGTTCCACGCCCGATCGCCATGCACGGTCACCGCCTTCCCCCACGTGCCCACCGCCACACGCACGGCATACCGCGTCGCACCCTGGCCGGCCGGTGGATGGGCCGTGCCGACGACGATCACCTCGCCGAATGGCTTTCGCGGCACGAAGTCCGACGGGTAGCGAAGGCCGTGCAACGCGTCCTCGTGCGACGTGTCGCCGGAGGGCACGATCTTTTCCGCGGGTGACAACTTCGCCGGCCCCGATGGCCCGAACGAATACATCGCACGAACAAAAAAACTGGCCTGAAACCCGGACTGCGTCGATCCACGAGAGCCTCGGTGAACGCACCACCCAAGCGAGTGACCGACCGGTTGCTTGGGTGAGACTTTCATCGTCAGTTTTGCGTCTCACCCGATTGAAATGGTAGCAGCTTCAATTTTGGCATTTCCGGTTCCCTTAATTGAAACCACCGTGGCATCAACTGCAAAATTGATTGTTTTCAAGTTAATCTGACTGATGTCCATCTGCATCTTAGAAGCCCCTCCGCCTGCAGTGGTCTTGCAAGTACCTGTGACCGTTGTCGTCACGGTTTCGTAAGTCATATCGCCTTCCAGAACTTTTCGAATAGTTTTCTTCGCGACTGTGGTTTGCTGGTCATTCCAATTCTCAGATTCCTTAATGAAGCACTTTTCAACTGGGTCAACTTTGACCGACCCGTCAAGGTTATGTTCTATGGCTGCTTTTTCGGTGGTGTTATAGACCGTACCGTAATTCTTTTTAACTTGCGTTACGCAAGCCTTAAAGTCATAGTCATAACGTCCGGCGACCGACTTGATGGAGAACGGACTGATCAAGTCAATCTTTCCGCCAAGGGTAACCCCGTTGCTAAGGCCGCCGGTCGTTGACACACTCGAACCCACAACGGTAGAGAAATTAGCGCCGAGCGTGGTCGAAAAATTCCAATCCTCGTAGAGAGCGTTGTTGTACCCTGTATTTCTTTTGTTTTGGTTGTGCGTTGAAATGCTGTAAGAGCCAAATTTTGAGAACTGATTATTTGCCACGGGATGAACTCCTGAATGAATGATACAAGTATCGAACTTCGTTCAGCGACTTAGTCGCCGACCGAATAATCTCCTAACACCATCCACATCTTGTTCCAAGGCGACCACAGTGACAGCGACTCTTTGTCTTTCTCGCTGTCGAGCGCGATCAGGTTGCCTGCCACGTCTTGAATCACCGTTTTGACAGCGTGCTCGGGCAGATCCCGCGGCGGCTTGTTGTCCGCGTTGTAGACATTTCCTACGATCAGCGGCCGATCCGGATCGCCATCGAGAAACGCCACAACAACCTCGTTGCCGGCCAGCGGTAGGAAGATGCTGCCCCACCCGCTCCCAGCAGAAGGCTGCGACAGCCTCACCCAGCACGAACTCTTCTCGTCGTTGCTCCCCGCACGGTCCCAGCGAAACTGCACCCGCGCACTGGCATGGGCGTCGGTGTAGGGCACGTTGGGATCGTGGCCGGCCGGCGCTACCACGACGGCCGTCTGCACACCGTCGATGCGCGGCGATAGAGCCGTCCGCTCCGGTCGATACTGGACGCTCGCGGGGATGGCCCTGAAGCGGCAGCGATGGCTGAAGACGGCGCTCGTTCCGGCCTGGCCTGGCTCCGGAGGGGCGTCGGCCGTGATGGAAAAATCGATCGCCTGGGTGAGGTACGCCTGATTCTGATCGCCTCGCGGATGCCCCTCAAGCGTGAACGTGTAGCCCGCCGACAGCCCCAGGCAATGGGCCTCGCCATCAGAGTCTTTATCCCAGCATTCGGCCTGCTCGATACGGACGACCGCCACGGTGTCACCGTCTGACTGCGTGGCATAGCCACCGGGATACTCGAATTGCTCCAGATCGCCATGCGGATAGGCGTGTGACGCGCTGCGGGTGGCGATGAGCTCTGCCTTGGGATTCGTGAACGCATAGTCCTTCACGGAATATTTCCCCGGCGCCATCTGCTCGCCGGAGTCCCAAAGAAAAACATGCTCCTCAGTGAGGGCGGCTTGTTTCGCGGAGCGGTAGGGAATCTTTGCGTAGCCCGGGAAGGGCGAGTGGCCCGTGCTCGAGTCGCACAGCACAAGCGTGTGTTTTCCGGCCTCGTGCTTGTGGAAATAGTAGATGCCAAACCGCTGCATCAGGCGATGCACGAAATTGCCGTGAGACTCGTTGTATTGCGCGCAGAACTCGATCGGATCGTAGCTGCCAACGAGTTTCCCACTGTCGTAGTCGGAAAACCCAAAATCACCGAAGACCTGCTCGAGGATCTCGACCACCGACATGTTTTGGAAGATGCGGCAGTTCGAACCCAGCTCTAGGCAGGCGATCCAGGGGACGATTTCCAGGCGATAGACGGCGAGGTTGCCCTCGAACCCCGTCTGCCGCACGCGGCGGACGAGCCCGCTGCGGTGCTGTTGGCCTCCACCGGGGAGCGTGGCGGTGACGGTCAGCGGCTTGCCGAGTAGCTGGCCGAAATCGATGTTGGCGTTTTGGCTGTGGGCTTCGAGGATCCCCGTAAACGGCTGCCCGAGGGATTCGCTGTAGCGAAAGGATCGCGGCCTGAAGGCATCAGTGCCCAGGCTGCAGTCAACGACCACGCGTTCGAGACCTGCCGATCGGTTAGCCACGGGCCCTGCCATGCGAACACCTTATACCGAAGGAGTCGGCCCTCGCGCGAGAAGTGCCTTATGGTTCAGACGCAACGCGGTTATAACGGCGAGCGCTAGGCCCGGCAACCGATACAAACTGCGGGGCGCTTTCGTCCGCCGCAGCCTTCGCGTTGAACGTGCCCGCGGGATTCCATATCCTTGAACTGAAGTCTGCTCTCACCCAGACCCCATGGGCATGTGCGGGACCGTGTCTTTCATCCGGGAGGGTTTTGAGATGGCTGGAAAGCAGGTGAATCAAGGATCGTTGCTGAACTGCACGCAGGGCACTGCGCCAGCGACGCTCGCGGTGGTCGTAACGACGACCACCGCGCAGGGGCCGCCGGCGGCGAACATCAATGACTGTGTTCCGGTGACCAATATCCCGACATTTGGCATGTGCAATTCGGCGTTAAACCCCACGGTGGCGGCCGCGACGGCCGCAGCGCTCGGTGTGCTGACGCCGATGCCCTGTATCCCAGTCACCGCGCCGTGGGCTCCGGGCGTGCCGACGGTGCTCGTGCGGAATGCCCCCGCGCTCGATGCCGCCTCGAAGTGCACGTGCGCCTACGGTGGCCAGATCAGCATCACCACGGCCGACGTGATCGTCGACGCCGGTTGACTGGCAATCGGCCGGATCGTGCCCGGCGGCCCACGCAGCGGCTATTCGTCGCTGAGCAAGACCGCCCATCCGCTCAGGCCCCCGATGTGTTCGAGGGCAATCCGCAGGGCGGCCAGCATCGGGTAGGCGAGAATCAGGCCAAGGATGCCCCAGGCCCAGCCCCAATAGGAAAGCCAGAGGAAGAGCAGGGTGGGGTCGAGGTTGAGCTGCTTGCCCGACATGCGGAGCTCGAAGAAGTCGATCCAGAAGACGCGATTGAGCACGACGAGCGTGGAGAGCACGAGGGCCATCACGTGGCTGTCGAGGTCGAGGTAGGCCATGATCAACGGCGGCACGCAGGCGACAGCACTGCCGATGTAGGTGATGTAGTTCAGGGCGAAGAACAGAAACGCCCAGAGCATCCAGTGATCGAGGCCGAATCCGTACATGATGATCGCGGCCGACACCGCCATCCCCACGCCCGCCAGGGTTTTCACCACCATGAAGCGTTCCATCGATTCGGTGATGCCGTCGCCGATGGCGACCAGCCGCGTGCTTCGCTCTCCGGGAAACGCCCGGAGCACTCGGGCTTTCAGCTTGCGGCTGCCGAGAAACAGGAAGACGAGATAACAGAACACGACGACGATCAGTTCGGCCACGTCGAGGCTGTGCGAGAAGACGTATTTCAGCACGTCCTGCGACGTGATCCGAAAGACATCCGTCAGGGAGGTGCGGCCGCGAATGTCGCCGCCCGAGCGCCGCGGTAACACGGCATCGTCGCTGCCTTCTGAGCCGGACTCCGAGCGAGCCTCTGAACCAGACTCTGAAGTGGCCCCAGAGTTGGACTCGGAGCCGGCCTCTGCACCGGAATCTGAACTGGTTTCCGCCGTCGCAGGTTTACCAAACAGGTCCGCGGTCTGCTCCGGCAGCTTTTCGTGTCTCGGCTCCAGGGCCACCTGTGCCTCGGCAGCGGTCTTTGTCGTGTCTCCAGCGGCAGTCTCTTCGGCGGCAGTAGACGGCAGGGCGTCGGCGGCTGCCTGCCGAGGGGAGTCTTGCGAGGGCGAGGAGACGGTCGGCCGTGAGCGGTCACCAGTTTGGGATGGAGAATCGGGTGACAATGGCGCCGCCAGCTGCGGCATCCACATGGCCAGAGAAGACGAGATTCTGTCTTCGTATCGCGGCCAGGTCCGCTGAAATACCTCGGCCTCCCGGTAGACCAACTGCGCTGTGAGGATTGCGCAGATCAAAGCCAGGCTGATCAGGACGAGGTATGCCGTCCAGGGCTGCATTCCCAGCCTTGCAAACGACTTGGCGCCGAACTGCGTGGCATAGAAGAGAAAGAGCGCTACGAGAAAGGGCTTGAGCACCGGCCCTAAGACGGTGGCCGCGGCGCCCATGGCCAGCACGGCCAGAATGACGAGCGCCGCATTCCCCAGCGACGCATCAAACCGGTCGCCCGCCGAGTGCCGGTCGGGGCGAACGGAATCGAAGGCAGGCTCGG
>JBILWX010000061.1:0-21718 GCA_044369655.1 Pirellulales bacterium | reverse complement strand
ATACTCCGACCGCAAGGCGGCCGAGAAGAAGGCGGCCGATCTGGTCGCGTCGTCCCGGACGAACCACTTCATCCAGCTCGTGAAGGAAGCGATCACCGAGTGAGGGCGGCGTCCATGCCATCCGCGATGTCCGACATGATGAACAGGCTGACGTCGGCGGTGGCGTGTGTCACCTGCATGCTGCCGCTGGTGCTCGTGGTGGCGGTCGGGTGCTCGAAGGCTCCGGCCAAGAAGGCCAAGCCCGGGACCGGAGCCGTCGCCACCGCCGCGGCAGGGGCGGAGGAGGAAGGCGGCTCCGAGCCGGAGGGGATCGACCCCGACACCGCGATCGCGGTCGACGACGGACGGATCGAGGTCTGTTCTCCATCAGGCTGGACCCGGGCACCGCAGTCGAAGGAATATCTCGTCAAATACATCCCGGGCCGGAAGAAGACCTTTCCGTCGATCGTCGTGATGGCGGCCGATGCGCCGGAGGGGATCGACGAGGTCGACGACTCCAATCAGAAGGAGTTCGTGTCCGCGATCGCGGCCAGCCTCGCCGAGACCTACTCCAAGAACGGCAAGAGCACGCTCACCAAAAAGCCCGCCGCCGTTCGGCTCGGGCCGCACTTCGGCGCCACGTGGGCCGCTCCGGCGACGATCAAGGTCGATGGCATCAAGGAATCGATCGACCGCGCCAGCTATGCCGTAGTGATGGGCGGGCGGATGTACACCATCGAGGTGCGGGCCCCGAAGGGTCGGCTCGACGGCGAAGGCCGGGCGGCGGCCAAGGCAGTGGCGGCCGGCCTGGCACCCCCGGCGACCGCGGAAGAGCCGGCCGCGGAAGAGCCGGCCGCGGAAGAGGCGCCGGCCACGGATGAGAAGCCGGCGGATGAGAAGCCGGCCACGGATGAAGCCCCGGCTGAAAAAGCCGCCTGAGCCCCGCTCATCCAAGCCCGAAGCGCCAGCGAGGGACGTGCCTTACGCCGTCACGCCCAGGGACTCTTCCAGTTTCCCCAGGCCGCGAGGTAGCGGGCCAGACCGGGGAACTCCGCGGTGTGACTCTCGATCCACTCGCGGGCCGACTCGATGAGGGCGTGTTCCTGCTTCAGGTCGATGTCGCCCGCCACCACCCGCGACCGCAGGAAGATGAAATAGGTGTCGAGCACGTCGCCGCGGCAGTAGTCGTGGATCTCCGCCGCCTTTCCGGCATCCCAGAGATCCTGCACCATGTGGCCGGCGACGTCCATTTTTCCCGGCTTGCCGATCAGGTTCGCCGCCAGCGAGAGGCCGCCGTTGAACCGCGAGGCGCCGTTGTTGGTGAGCCACTCGTGGAGGTCGAGGTGGGCCGCCATGTTGTAGCGGTAGCGGGGCTGGTCGAAGCTCCGCGCGTCCTCCGCGAACCAGTCGGCAATCTGCACGCCGTAGCGAAACGCACACAGTTCGAGCAGCGGGAGGTCGAAGCCCCGGCCGTTGAAGGTGACGAGCGTCGGCCGGTTGTACTTCCGCCAACCGTCCCAGAAGAGCCGCACGATTTCGTGGGGCCGCGCCTCTGCCTCGTCGAGGGCCACGAGATCGAGCAGGCGGAAGTCCCTCGCCACCTTCGCGATCACCAGCGACACGGGCAGCTGGTAGGTGTAGGGGATGAAATCCTTGCCGTTCTCCTCGAGCAGCTCTTCCCGATACTTCGCGATCGCCTTGGCGGGGGAGAGTTTCTCCTCCTGGTACTTGAGCCGCGACACGAGCGCACCGTCCGCCACGCTCTCGATGTCGAACACGAAATAGGCGGTGTCGAGTTTGGCCACGGGCGAACCTCGGGATGCGTCTGGTCTACCGACGGGCCAGCGGATGCCGCATCGGCAGCCAGGCGCCGTCCGCCTTGCTCGAGGCCACCGACTGCTCGATGAAGTACATCCCCTCCACGCCGTCGCAGATGTTCGGGTAGACGGTGTTCACCCGCTCGAACGGCTGGCCCGTGCCCGCCAGTTCCATCGCATCGAAGGCAGCGCGGTAGACATTGGCAAACGCCTCGAAAAACGCCTCCGGGTGGCCCGAGGGCAGCCGGCAGGAGGCCTTGGCCAGAGGCAGCGTGAAGGGGGCGTTGGGATCACGCGTATAGA
Organism: Pirellulales bacterium; assembly: GCA_044369655.1. GTDB lineage: Bacteria > Planctomycetota > Planctomycetia > Pirellulales > UBA1268 > CAMCQY01. The sequence continues at coordinate 19,619 of JBILWX010000061.1, read as the reverse complement.
TCGCGTGGGGATGGCCATTCCTGCGGACGAAGAGTTGGTTCGGGTTTTCCTGATGCCATTCGAGGCTCGCCTTGGTGCCGTCGATCTGGATGCGGAGATCGTTCTCCCGCCCGTGGCTGATCTGCGAGGCGGTCACGGTGCCAAGCGCCCCGTTCTCGTAGCGGATGACGGCGTGGCCATAGTCGTCGAGCGGCCGCGAGGGCACGAAGATCTTGAGGTTACAGCTGATCTTCTCCGGGAGCAGCCCGGTCATGGATCGCCCGAGGTTGTACGCATGGGTGCCGATGTCGCCGAAGCAGCCGGCGGCGCCACTCTTCGTCGGATCGGTCCGCCAGGCCGCCTGCTTTTGCCCCTCGCTCTCCAGCCGCGTGCGTAGCCAGCCCTGGATGTATTCCGCGCGGATCGCCTGGATCTCGCCGAGTTCGCCGGAGAGGGCCATCTCGCGGGCCTGTCGCACGAGCGGGTAGCCGGTGTAGTTGTGCGTGACGGCGAAGACCACGCTCGACTGCTTCACGACGGCAGCCAGATCCTCGGCTTCCTTGAGCGTGAGCGTGAGCGGCTTGTCGCAGATGACGTGGAAGCCCGCCTCGACGGCGGCCTTGGCCACCGGAAAGTGCATGTGGTTGGGCGTGGCGATCGAGACGAAGTCGATCCGCTTGTCGGCGGGCAGGGCCCGCTCCCGGTCGAACATCTCCTGGTAAGAGCCGTAGGCGCGGGAGAGGTCGATGTCGTAATCGGCGGCGCTGGCCTTGGCCCGCTCCGGATCGCTGGAAAGCGCGCCTGCCACGAGCGCCGCCCGGTTGTCCAGCACGGCCGCCGTGACGTGCACGCGACCGATGAACGACCCCTGGCCGCCGCCGACGATCCCCATCCGCAATTTTCTGCCCAATCCGCCGTTCGTAGCCATGTCCGATTCCCCTTTCTTGCCGGTCGTCACTCGTGCCTGTTGCCGAGCCGGGAACTGTATCACACCGCCTCCCAAAATGGGACAATGTCGGTCCACGGCGGCACGGGGAGAGCTGTTCCGGGAAAAGTAGAATGTCCCCCTGTTGCTGCTACGATAAAGGGGCGTTCTTTCCTGTCCGCATCCGGCCCGGTTTCCGACCGGGCATGCCGCCCCAGGCGTTTTTCCATGGGATTCTCCGACCGCGGTTATTCCCGTGACTCAGGCCAGCCGTTCATGGCGGACTGGACGGCCGTGATGACGATCATGGTCGTCAACATCGCGGTCTGGGTGGCCAATCTCGTGGCCGCAGGCGACTTCAGGATCAACGACTTTCTGGCGCTCGAGGGAGACCTGCCGCGACACCTGCTGAAGGCGTGGGAACTGGTGACCTACGGATTCGTCCACGCCGCGGTCGATCCATGGCATCTCATCGGCAACATGCTGATGCTCTGGTTTTTCGGCCGCGAGGTCGAGGAGATCATGGGCCGCGGCGAGTTCTTTCGCTTCTATTTCACCGCCATCGTGCTGGCCGGGCTGGCCTGGCTGGCGAGCGTGCAACTCTTTCCCGGGCAGCCTGGGGCTGCCGCCGCCTTCCGCCTGATGGGCGCGAGCGGCGCGATCATGGCGGTGTTCGCGGTGTTCGTCTGGTACTTCCCGCGGCAAACGGTGCTCTTGTGGTTCGTGCTGCCGGTGCCGGTGTGGGCGCTCGGCCTGCTCTATCTGGTCATGGACGTGCAGGGAGCGGCCAACGGCGGCGGCCATGTGGCCCATGTGGCCCACATCGCCGGCGCGATCTTCGGGCTCTGCTATGCGTGGCGGGGCTGGAATCTCTCCGGCCTCGGCGACATGCAGGACCGGCTCCAGGCCCGGCTGCGGGGATTCCGCCGCGGCATGCGGGTGGTGCGTCCTCCCGACGATCGAGAAGACGATCGGCCGTCGCGATCCCGCGACCACGACGACGTGGCGATGCAGGAGGCGGTCGACCGGATTCTCGAAAAGATCAGCCGCTCCGGCGAGGCGAGCCTCACGCCGGCGGAGCGCGACACGCTCACCCAGGCCAGCCGCCGGCTGAAAGAGCGGATGCGGTAGCACCCGTCAGACAGCGACCCTCGCCTGCGCGTCGGGCTTGCACGGGCGTCCGGTGTCATCCAAGCCCGCAGCGCGAGCAAGGGACTGCGGGACGCCTACCGGCGGACGTTTCCCGGCGCGGTGGCGGTGCGGATGTCGGGCCGCGCCTGCATCCGGATCTGGTCGATCGACGCGGCGAGTTCCTTGAACTCGAGCTCGTCGAGATGACCGCTCTGAACACTCGAGGTTCTGCCGGCGGTGTCGAGCACCACCACGTTGGGCCCGCCCGGCACGATGCCATACAACCGCTCCATCACGCCCTCGAAATCGAGCCAGACCGGCACGTGCGGTGAATCGGTCCGCATCCGTGACCGGGCCACGGTCTCGAGCGGCTTGGGCACTTCCGGCATGCTGGCCACCGGAACCACGTGCACGTCGGGCACGCGAACATGCGCCGGCCAGCCGGGCAGGCCGGTCACCGGCTGGCGCGACCACTCGCTCGCCGGTGCCGTCTCGGCCGTCGGGTGAAACAGCACGTGCAACCGCCGGCCCAGTTCGAGCGCCGCCTCGGCGCCCTTTCGTTCGGCATAGACCAACACCACCACGTCGCCGCGAAACACGCCGGTCTCCCGGCGGTTGCGGAACTGGTCCTCCATCGCGATGTTGACGACGCGATCGCGGGGCTCGGCCCGCGCCACCGACGTCATCGTCACGAGCACGACCAGCAGCAGGAGAGACCACCGGGAGAAGGGAAAGCCGACAGCAGTCATCAGGGCACCGTGCTGGAGGGGGAAGGAAGGAACGGGAGAAGGTCATGCGGCGCGACGCTGATCGGTCGCTTCGAAGGGCAGTGTCGCCACGGCGGCGTCGGCATCCGCCGGATCCTCCGCTGCCCCGTCGTCTTCCGTGCGGCCGGGCCGCACCAAGGCGAGCACGGCCGGCAGGAAGATGAGCGACGTCAGCGTGCAGGTCGTCACGCCGATGGTGAGCACGCGGCCCAGGCTCTCGAGTCCCTTGTGGCTGGCCACCATCAGGGCGCCGAAGCCGAGGATCGTCGTGAGGGCGTCGACGAGCACCGAATTGGCGGTCGACGCACTGATCCGATACGGCCCCGGACGTTCGAGGCTGTCGTGCACGATGTGCACGCCATAGTCGACGGCGATGCCGAGGATGAGCGGGATGCCGATCAGGTTCGCGGGATTCAGATCGATGCCCACGAGGCCCATGAGCCCGAGCGTCTGGGCCATGCCCAGCGCCAACGGCAGGGCGGCGAGCAGGCTGTGGGTGATGCTGCGGAAGTCGAGCCAGAGCACGGCGAGGATCACCACCAGCGAATAGATCGCCGCCTGTTCGTAGCTCCGCTTCATCTCGAGCGACGCCTCGTAGGCCTGCAGCGGGTTGCCCGTGGCGCGGGGATCGACGCTGCGGACCTCCTTCACGAACCGCTCGAGGGAGGCGAAGTTCCAGATGTCGCCGCGGCCGTAGATCTTGAGCAGGTGGCGGCCGTTCTGGCCGACGAACCGGTCGACGAGGCTCGGTGGCAGGTCGTCGAGCCTGGGCGATTCAGGATCGGCGACGGCGGAGAGCGCGTGCAGCCGCGTGAGCAGATCGCCGGCCGACTGCTGCTGGAACGCGGCCAGCGACTGGAAGCACTCGTTGGGGCCCATCCGCCGCAGCATCTCGCGGGCCCGCTCCAGGTGCCATGCCGTCCGCAGGCCGCCCGGGCGCTTCGCCGCCTCGCCCTGCGCCCAGGCGAGGGTCTCGCCGAGGCCGTCGAGCCGGTCGATCGGGATCTCCGGGGGCCGCTCGGGCAGCCCGGCGAGGCGGCCGCGGATCCGTTCGATGAGCGGCCGCTTCAGCTCTTCGTCCACCGGCAGGAGGGAGGCGATCTCGTCGACGCGTTCCACGGTCGCGAGCTTCGTGAGCTGCTCCTTGCGGGCCAGCAGTTCTTCCCGCGAGTCGGCGATCGAGAGGGCGTACCAGACGCTCTGGTCGCATTCGGCGAGGAGTTTCTTCTCGACAGCCACGCTCTCGAGTCCGTCGGCCTGCATGTTGAGCAGGTTGTGGTCGTAGTCGAGTTCATGGAAGCCGGAGGCGACGGCCATGGTCGCCGCCATCGCGGCCAGGGCCACGAACCGCGGATGCCGGGCCAGCGGCGCCAGCCACTCGTGCACGGGCACCGGCGTGGGAATCCGGTGGCCGAGCGGACCGCGGTCGACCAGCGCCACCACCGCCGGCAGCACCAGCAATTCCGCCGCGCAGCAGAGCAGGATGCCGCCGCCGGCGATCATGCCCAGTTCCGCCACCCCGACGAAGCTCGTGAGCGCCGCACAGAAAAAAGCCACCGCCGTCGTGATCGCGCCGGTGAGGATGCCGGGGCCGACGCAGGCGCTGGCGTCGAGCAGCGCCTCCTCGCAGGAGAGGCCGCGTCGCCGCATCTCGAGATACCGGCCGATGTAGTAGGTGCCGTAGTCGATGCCGACGCCGATCATGGTGACGGTGAACGTCACGCTCAGGATGTTGAGATGGCCCACGCTCGCCGTGGCCCACGCGAAGGCCCAGGCCATGCCGACGACGAGCACGGCGTTGGCCATGAAGGCGTGCCGCACGCCCCCGAAACCGGCGATGATCACCACGATCACGGCCACGAGCGACAGCCCGCTGGCCCAGATCATCGACTGCTGGCTGGTCCGCATCTCGTCGTCCTCCATCACCGGCAGGCCGGTGAGGCCGATCGTCACGTCGGCATGGCGGGCGGAGACGAGCTTGATGAGCCGGCGGAGTTCGTCGGTGGCGGCCGACGCGCCGGCGAATCCGTCCTTCGACTTCGCCAGCCGCAGCAGCACGAAGCCGAGCCGTCCATCCTTGGCGAGGAGGTGCTGACTGGAAAGATCGCGGAGCGTGGAGAGCGATTCGGGCATCCGCGGCCAGGGCGAGACGTAGCCGCTCGGGCCGGCATCGGCGGCCCGCCGCCCCGCCTCGAGGCCCGCCAGCAGGCTCTCGCTGTAGCGTTCGAGGGAGGCCAGCGGCGACTCCTGCAAGCCAGCCTGCTTCGGCGCGGCGACCGCCGGTCCGCCGGCGACCATCTGCCCGGCGAGTCCGCCGACCATCGATGCCACCTTGAGATGCGTCCAGCCGCCCGCGAGGATCGGCTCGGTGCGTTCGATGAACCGGTCGATTTCGGCGAGATCCGCCGGCGAGAGATAGTGCAGCCCCTTCGCCCGGATCTTCGACAGGTCGACCTCGTGGAGCACCGACCGGAAGCGGTCGCCATCCTGCGCCACCTCCCGCGACACTTCCTCCAGCACCTTCACCACGTGATCGCGTGATGGCCCCTCGACGACGACCACCGCGTCGTCGTCCTCCCCGAACTCCTGGATGTAGTCGATCCAGAGCTTGTTGTAGTCGCTCTTGGGGTCGAGCAGATCGACACGGCTCACCTTGTAGCCGAGCGACTGCGCCGTATAGAGCCCCGCCGCCACCGCCGAGATCACCGCGCCCAGCACGATGGCCAGCGGCACACGGAGACACAGCCGTGTCCACGCGATCAGCGCCCGGCCCAGCAGGCTCGTGGGCGCATGCCCGTCGTCCGTCGCGCCGGCCATGGGCTCGTCGCCACCCGTCCCCGGCGGATCGGGCGGATCCCGATCGCAGGGGCCCGTGGCATCAGATGGATCATGGCGTCGCAGCATCGGCTCGGATTCCTTCCCGACTTTTTTCCCGACAGGGGGCGGGAAACGTAGCGAATCTGCGGCAGCGGGCCAACAGCTTCTTTCCGGCAGGTGGCGAACGCTGGCAAGGTGGGCAAACCCTCGGGATTTTCCGGGGAAATCATTGGTTCGAACCGTCACCCCAGACCGAAATTCCTTCCATGCGGGAGTGGTGGGAGTGATTGGCAACCCACCGGCCGGCAGCTGCGGAAACAGGCCGCGACGGCGTTTTCCGCGGATCGTCAGACAGGGGGGGCAGCATGGCGAGTGCGCGGTCGTGGTTGATGGTGATTGGAAGTGTCGTGGCCGGTGCAGCCGCGTTGCCGCAGCTCGCTTTGGCCGACGCGGCGGGCGGGCCAGCCACTCGGAGCGACTCCGGCTCGTCGAGCCGCGAAGCTCGCCGGCGGGCGCTCGAGGCCGTGCCTCTCGACCGGATTGCGGAGCCGCAGCGCAAGGCGATCGAGCCCTGCCTGCGGGCCGCGACGCTCTATCGACGGCTGCCGGTCGAGACGGTGACATGCGACGCCGACCTGCTCGATTTCGCACTCGCCAAACCGGAAGCCATCGTCGACATCTGGCGGGTGCTCGGCATCAGCCGGCTGACGCTCGATCCGGTGGGCCCGCGGCAGTGGAGACTCAGCGACGGGTATGGCACCGTCGGCGTGCTGCGGTTGGTGCACCAGGAGCGGCAGGGCCGCGGCGGCCTGCTCGTGTTCCACGGCCGGGGCGCCTACACCGGCCCGCTCTCACCGAAAAATCTCACCGGCAGCTGCGTGCTCCTGGTGCGGTACGGGCCGGCCATGCCGGCGGTCGACGGACGCCAACGGCAGATCGTCCAGATCGACACCTTCCTCGACATGGACGGTGTCGGGCTCGAGATCGTCACCCGCACGCTGCAGCCGCTGATCGTGCGGTCCGCGGCGTCGAACCTCCACGAGATCTGCCTGTTCATGTCGACCCTCTCCGACTCCGCGCGGACCAACCCCGAGGGCGTGGCCCAATTGGCCGGCAGGCTGCAACAGACCGATGCCGCAGACCGGCAGACGCTCGCGACGATCGCCCGGCGGGCCGCCCAGCCCGCCGCCGGGCGGCCGCAGACCGCCCGGATCGATGCGGCCGACGTGGCCGCGGTCGATCGCCTCCAAACGGAACTCGCGGCCCGCTGGCTTTCGACCGACGAACTCGACCGGATCCAGCAGAAATAGCTTGGAGCTACCGCGTCGCTCGGTCGGGCGATGCCTCGGGGGCGGCGGCCATCCGCACGCGGGCCTCCGACGCGACCACGTAGGGCCGCTTGTATTCGGGCATGTATCCGCGGGCGCCGCGCACGGCCACATCCTGTCCCACCAGCGGCGCGAGGTTCACGCCCGACTGCGGCGTAATGAAGGCGATCACGTTGTTGTGCTGATCGACGACCGCCCACCGCGGGGCATCGGGGCGACGCGACACGACGGTGGCCAGCCGGCCGCTGGTTTCGGTCATGTCGGGCGGAGTCCAGGTGGGCTGGCCATCGGCCGAACCGCCGCCGGGGAGCACGCCCGGCCGGATCGGTCGGTTGCCGATCGCCGAGAGGCTCGACCACATGCCCCCCAGTTGCAACGACGAATCGGCAGCGGGCGTGGGCGCGGCGGCCAGCGTACGATGCCGCGCCTGGATGGACTCGAACCGTGAGATCCGGGCATCGATCGCCTCGACGCGCGTGCGGTCGATGTCGGTCGCGGTCCGCGCGGCCGCCTGCCGGAGGCGTTCCCGCACCGGCGCGAGATTCCATGCGTCGGCCGGCCCGGTCACGGCCAGCGAGAGCGCCAGGTCGATCTCGGCCAGTTCGTCGCCGGAGGCCGCGGTGCCGCCGGCGCTCACGGCGACGGGCGTGATCGGCGTGGCGGGGTCGAACACGCTCGATCCCATCGGCAGCCAGCCGGCGAAGAGCCGCCGCGCCGAGGGCATGAATCCCAGGGGCTGTGGCGGCGGGGCCGAGGCAGCAACCGCTCCTCCTGCGTTCCCCATCTGCGTGCCTGCAGTCGGCGTGCCTGCAGTCGGCGTGCCTGCAATCGGCGTGCCTGTTGCCGGCGTGCCGGCATCGCTCACGGCCTGCGCGACGGCGACGCTCGCATCCTTGATGGCGGCGATCGCCTCGCCGAGCGACGCCGTGCTTTCGGAGCCGCTGTCCGCAGCCGTGGCGGCCAGGGCTGCCGGCGGCACGACGCCGGGCGGCAGTTCGAGGTCGGCCAGCCACGCCCAGCGAAATTCACCCGATGGCGGCTCGATCCGCACCCACAGGCCGGCGTGCCTCCCCTCGTTGATCCGCACCTCGTCGATCACCTGCACGCGTTCGCCCGCTTCGAGGCTCACCTGCGCGACATGCCGCAGGTCGTTGATCTGCGATCCAACCCGTGAGACCGCGCCGTCGGTGACGATCACGCCCGCGCCGCGCCCGCTGGCCGGTGCGGCACCGCCGACCGCGGCCGTATCGACGTCACTCGCCCGCAGCCAGCTGAAGCTGCCCTCCACGGGACGCACGGCGGCATAGCCCGACGGATCGACCGCCCAGACCTCGACCGTGGCGCCGGCGACGAGCCGTTCGGTGGGATAGAAATCGTGTCCCGGCCCCGCGCGGAGATAGGTGTGGTCTGCGATGACCCGCACGGTCGCGGGAAAGGGGCCGGACTGCTCGTCGCCCTCGGCAGCAAGCAAAGCGCCGGCGAGCGACACAAGCGACACAAGGAGGACCGCGAGGACCGCGGCATGCCCGCTCGTCGAGAGGTGGCGAGCGAGAAGCCGCCCCATGCCGCCGCGATCGACGGGATGCGATCCTTCGCAAGTCGTGGCTGTCACCGGCAGCTGTTGCACGTTTTTCATCCCTGAAAAACAGGCGCGTAGACGAGGCTTGGGCACCTCGTCTACGCGCTGCAAGGGGCCGCACCGAAGCGAACCCTCGGAGGGTCTTGTAGACCACGCGAGGCCGAGGCTCAAGCCGCGAATTTTGCCGCGAGAGAAGGCCGGCAAATCGGCCCGTCCGGCCCTCCCAGCCCCCCCACCTTCGAGGCACTCTGCCTCTGGCGGGGCGATCCGGGCAGGCTGCGGCGACGCTGCCACCCGTGCTAGCAATCCAGCGATAGCACGCGTGCTGTCACGTGGCTTGAGGCTCACCCCGAAAAGTCACTCGCGCGTCGGGTTTCCATGGAAAACCCGTCCTCATCCAAGCCCGAAGCGCAAGCGAGGGAATCCGGGCCGCCTCACGCCCTCACCAGCGGTCGACCGGGCGGTCGAGCACCTCGCGGAGCAGGATCAGCTGCCGGACCGTGGCCGGATTGCGGAGCACATGCACGAGTTCCTCCGCCTGCGTCGGCGCCGTCGGCCGCCGCGGGCCGCCGGTCTGCGACTCATCCGGCGTGATCGTTCCCCGCAGATGCGTCAACTCGTGCGAAAAGGCATCCTGCACGTGCCGCGCCACCGACTCGCTCTGCGGCTGTCGGTCCGGCGGAGCCATCTCGGGCGGACGGGCGGCGGGCTCGCGCGGCGCGACGGCTTTCTTCTGCTCGCGCTCCCCCTTGCCTGCGGCTCCAACCCGCGGTGGCTGCGGCCCGCGACGCTCGGCATCGCCGCGTCGCTCCGGTCGCGGCGGCTGCGGCCGTGAAGCCGCGGCCGGCTTGTTCTTCATCGTCGGCTGCGGCTTTTTCTCGCCGGTCGCCTCCCGCAGAAACTCGGCGATCTGCTTTTCCAGTTCGCTCCGCAGATCGCTGGCATCCTCGGCCGCCGGCTGCGGTGGCCGCGGCCGGTCGCGGGCCGGGTCGAACCGTGGCCGCGGCGGCGGCTGTTGCTGTGGTCCGCCCCCCTGCAGCCGGCGAAACACCGCGAACACCTGCGACACGATCCAGAACGCCACGAACAAAAACGGCAGCAGCGCCTCGAGCCAGTCGAACCCGGCTGCCAATAGCACGCAGGTCGCGAAGGGAAGCTGCATCATTGCACCGAGGCAGTGCCGGGCGTCGTGCCGGTGGCGATCGTCCGCCGCATGTCGGTGTCGGCCTGGAGGTTTCGCAGCTTGTAGTAATCGAAGATGCCCAGTTGGCCGGAGGTGAGCGACTCGGCCACCGCCTTCGGCACCGCCGACTCGGCCTCGACGAGCGCCGCCCTGCTCTCCTCGATGCCGGCGATCATCTCCTGCTCCTTGGCGACCGCCATCGCCCGGCGGCCCTCGGCGTTGGCCCGGGCCACGCGGGTGTCGGCCTCGGCCTGATCGGCCTGCAGCCGGGCGCCGATATTCGAGCCCACGTCGATGTCGGCGATGTCGATCGAGACGATCTCGAACGCGGTGTTGGCGTCGAGCCTCCGGGCGAGCACGGTCTTCGAGATCATGTCGGGATTCTCGAGCACGTCGGTGTGCCGCTCTGCCGCACCGATCGCCGACACGATGCCCTCGCCGACCCGGGCGATGATCGTCTCCTCCATCGCCCCGCCGATGAGCTGATTGAGATTGGTGCGCACGGTGACGCGGGCCCTCACCTTCAACTGCACGCCGTTCTTGGCGACGGCATCGAGCGTTTCCCGCCCGCTGTTCTTGCCCGGGCAGTCGATCACCTTCGGGTAGACGCTCGTCTGCACCGCCTCGCGCACGTCGCGGCCCGCCAGATCGATGGCGGTGGCGAGCTTCCAGTCGAGTTCCTTGATCTTCGCCTTGTTGGCGGCGATCAGCGCCTGCACGACCAGCGGCACGCGACCACCGGCGAGGTAGTGGGCCTCGAGCGCCTGCTTGGTGATGCCGCTGGAATCCCCGAGCCCGGCCTGCACCGCCATGATCTTGCTCCGCACGATCACCGTCGGATTCACCTTCTTGAAGCTCATCGCGACCAGGTCGAAAAGACCGATGCCGGCACTCGACGCATACGACTGCAGCCAGAGCCGCAGATACCGCGCGAGCAGCGCGAAGGCCATCAGGAAGGCGAAGATTCCCAGACCGATCAGGATCAGGGGCAGCATTGGGAACGCTCCGGGGGAGAAAAAACGATGCCTGTAGCGTTGTTTCGGTGCGGCCGCCGGTCAAGCCGCCGGCGGTTCGAATCCGTCGAACTCGAACGCCTCGAGCGTCGGGGAGAGGGCGGTGCCGCCTTGGGCGGCCGCATTTTCGGGTGGTATCGATTCCGCCGGCGGAGCCGGGAGCACGGTCTCGCGGCGGTCCTCCACCACCCGCACCACGAGCGCCGAGCCCTGCACGCCCACCGCCTCGACGGCGACACCGGCCTCGATCGGCCCGCCCTCGCTCGTCGCCTCGACCGCTTCACCCGCGATCTCCACGCTGCCCCAGGGGAGCAGTGCGCTCACGGTCCGGCCGGTGTGGCCGACCAGTTCCCGCACGTGCCGCCGTCGCTCCTGACCGGGCACGAGGTCCGCGGCCTCGGGCGCGGGAGGCAGCACCCGTCTCCCCAGCGGCGTTTCGGGAAACCAGCGAAACGCCAGCGCCAAGACGGCGGGCACAGCCAGCACGACCACCGTCAGGCTCGCGATGCCGGCCGTCGCGCCCTGTTCCAGAAACGCCGTCGCCACGCCCGCGACGAGAGCCGCGATGCTGACGAAGCCGAGGATGCCGCCCGACGGCACGAACACCTCGAGCACCATCACGCCGAGGCCGAGCGTCAACAGTACGACGACCCACAGGAGCGTGCTCATGCCGGCGCACTCGATGCTGCGACCGTCGCATCCAGCGGCGGCCTCACGAGCACGCGGCCGCCGCGAACCTCCACGACGCGCACGGTGATGCCCGGCTCGACGAGCGGCCCTTCGCTCGTCACGTCGTGCAGCCGGCCGTTGATCCGAGCCTTGCCCGCGGGGGCGAGCCTCGTGGTCGTCGTTCCCTCCAGACCGATCAGTTCTTCGAGGCTCGCTTCCTCGATCGCATCGTCCACCGCCGCCGGCGGCTCGAGCAGCACGTTGCGGAGCACGGGCGTGGAGGGCAGCCATTTCCGCAGCAGGACACCCACGAGCGACACGCCCACCGCGGCGCCCAGGATGCCCAGGAGCGACCACTGCAATTGTCGGATCTGGTAGTCGTTGGCCGGCAGCACGAACGACTGACTGGCCAGCACGAGCGAAGCGATCACGAGCACGCCACCCCCGAGCCCGAGCACCCCGAAGCCCGGGAGCACGAAGATCTCGGCCGCGAGGCAGAAGAGCCCCGCGAGAAACAGCATCACCTCCAGCCAACCGCTCGTGCCATGAAGGTATTGGCTCCAGAAGTAGACGATGAAGGCCACCATCGACACGAAGCCGCCGAGGCCGAAGCCGGGCGTGTGCAGTTCGATGTAGAGCCCCGCCCCGCCGATGAGGAGGAGCAGCCAGGCGAGGCCCGGGCTGGCCAGCGCGTCGAGCAGCCGATCGGCCCACCCCGGCTCGGAGAGCGCTATGTCGCCGGTGAGCCCGTAGGCCTGCACGAGTCCGGCGAAGCCGTCGACCAGGTGGGTGACGAGCCCGAACGACTCGGCCGAGCGGCCGGTGAGCTGGATCGGGCCGGTGCCCACCTTCGCGCCGACCTTCCACGACTCCCGGTCGTCCCGCTCGGCGAGTTCCTCCGCCGAGAAGTATTCGACCCGGCCGGTCTCCTGCTGGATCGCCTGCTCCACCTCGATCCCGGGCAGCACGACCGCCACGGGCAGCGACCAGGTCCGCTCGCGTTTCCGGGCCACGCCCTCCCGCCAGGAGGCCGCCACGGCGGTGGCCTGCCGACCGCCGATCGCGGCGTCGCCCTCGCCTCCGAGCACGGCATCGGGATGCATCACCAGTTCGTCGCAGGCCAGCGCGACGAGCGCCGCGTCGCCCCGGGCCTGCCTGGGAACATAGGCCACCGTGCGCACGCGGGCGGGATCAAAGGCCGCCAGACGATTGGCGAGCACGAGGCTCTGTTCGGGGCTGCCACCGGCGGAGTCGACACGCAGGCAGAGGAAGTTGGCACCGTCGGCGACGGCCCGCTCGATGTGCTGCCGGGCGCGCGTCACGGCATCGGCGGTGATCGGACCGGCGAGCACGATCTGCGCCGCCTTCCAGCCGCCTTCCAGCGACGGATCGATGCCGAGCGCCCGCTCATCCACCCCCAGGCTCCTCGCCAGTTCGGCAGGCGTTCGTGCCAGCGACCGCACGAATCCCAGTTCGCGGGCCCGCCGGCCGGTGAGCGCCAGCGGCACGGGCCTGAGTTCTTCGACGTCGAGCACGGCGGACTTTTGCCGCAGCGCTTCCACCTCCTTGGCCGCGACGAACTGCTCCCCGTCGTCGGTCGAGACGCGCGTCACCGAGGCTGCCGGATCGACGAGCGCGAGCGCCACCGCGGGCGGCACCGTCCGGCGCCGCGCGGCGATCTGCAGGTAGGCCGCCCGCATCGCGTCGTCGACCGCAGGCTCGTCGGCATTGGCCGGCCCGAGCACGGCATCGGCCGCCAGCACGATCTCCTCGCAGGCCAGAGCCACGAGCACGGCATGGCCGGTGGCGCCGGCGGGCAGGAACGCCACCGTCTTGACGCCCGCGAGCCGGCCGTCGCCGAGAAACCTCGCCAGTTCCAACGCGCGGCCGAAATCACTGCCGCCACTGCCGCCGTCTTCGGCCTGATCGAATCGCAGCACGAGCACGCCGCGTTCGGCGCCGCGCTTGAGCCGGTCGAGTTGCCGCAGGATGGCCGCTTCCACCTGGGTGTCGCGGGTGCCGGTGATCGGCAGCCTGACGGCCACCGCGGCAGCCTCTACGGCGACGGCCTCGCGGACGGGCACGAGGGCGGCGGCCAGCGCCACGATGCAGGCGATGCCGGCCTGGCTGCCGCGGATGGCGGCGAGTTGGATCGGAGAAACCGCCCGGCGGTGACGCATCGCTGGCCTCGGGAACGCTGGGGCGACGAACGAACCCCCGAATTCTAAGACCGCGGAGAGGGGAGTCAAAAAGTCGGCCTACTGTTATATAGTGCTCCGCTATGAACACTTCCCACCAGACAGCCGCCGTTTCTCCCGTCATCCGCGAACTCATCAGCCTGGTCGAGACCAAGGCCCTCAAGCGCGGCACGTTCCGGCTCGCCTCCGGCCGTGAAGCGAGCTTCTATCTCGACGCCAAGCAGGTGGTGCTCGACGCCCATGGCGCCATGCTCGTGGGCCGGGCGATCCTCGAACGCCTGCGGTCGCTCGGCACCCTGCCGGCGGCGGTGGGCGGCATGTCGATCGGCGCCGACCCGATCACCAGCGCCGTGATCACGATGGCGGGCGTCGAGGGGCTGCCGCTCAAGGGCTTCATGGTCCGCAAGGAGCCGAAAGACCACGGCACGAAAAAGTATGTCGAGGGGCCGGTGGAGCCGGGGCAGCGGGTGGTGATCGTGGAGGATGTGACCACGACGGGCGGCTCGTCGCTCCTTGCGATCGACCGGGTGCACGAGTTCGGTCTCGTCGTCGAGCGGGTGGTGACCGTGATCGACCGGCTGGCCGGCGCGAAAGAGGCGTTTGCGGCCCGCGGCATTCCGCTCGAGTCGCTGGTGACGATCCGCGACCTCGGCATCGAGCCCGAGTGACAAACAAAAAGCCCCGGACGGAAGTCCGGGGACACCGGGTCGTTGGGCGAGACCGTATCAGCTTGGCATGCGGGATGATCTTCGCACCCGGAGTCCCCCGGCTCCCGCCGGGGGCTTCTTATCAAACGTTGCATCACCCGGTATTTGCACCGCCCTCCCCGGCCGTCGTAGGCTGGACTGCATGAGGATCATCGCCTCCATCTCCCATCGCGCGCTCGCGGGCCTCGCGGCCGTGGGCTTCCTCTTCACCAGTGCCGCAGCCGCTGTCCATGCCGCCGGGCAGCCCTCGGCGGCGGAGATCGACGCCCTGGTCGCAAGCCTGGGCGCCGACGACTACGCCGAGCGGGAGGCGGCCGCGGCGAAGCTCAACGCGATCGGTGCGGCGGCGGTCGATCCGCTGCTGGCCGCCGCCGAATTGAGCGCCGACCTCGAGATTGCACTGCGGGCGCGATGGCTCGTCGACACGATTCCCCTCGACACCGAACACGACCCGCCCGAGGTGTCGAAGCTGCTCGACACGTTCAAGCGGAAGGGGTTGGCCGAGCGGGTGCAGGTCATGCACAGGCTCCTGCGGGTCGATGACGACGGCGGCATCGAGGCACTCGCCCGGATCGTGCGACTCGACCGGGCGCCGCTGGGATCCCGCGTGGCGGCGGCGTTGCTGGCCCGCGAATGGCAGCCCGATGACCCGGCCTGGGGTGGCATGCGGGATCGCATCGCCACGGGGCTCGGCGGCAGCCTGCGGCCGGCCGCGGCATTCCTCCGCTCCGTGGTCGCGTTTTCAGCGGCCGACACGCCCGCCGAGCGGGATCAGGGGCTGCTCGACGCCGGCGAGTCGCTGGCACAACTCGCGGGCACGGTTCCCGCGGCCACGGGCGCGTCCGGCGATGGGGCCACGGCCGACACCATCGGCGAGACGACGCTGCGGATCTTCGAGCGGTGCCGGATCCAGATGCTGATCGCGGCCGGCAAGCGTGACGACGCCCTGGCTGCATCGCGGCAGCTGCTGCAGGAGGCGTTTCATCCCGGCAAGGATGCGGCCACGTCTGGCGAGGAAGTGGCCGCCGCGCTCGTCTGGCTGGTCGAGCGTGGACTGCCCGAAGCGGTCGATCTGCTCGTGGCCGACCGCCCCGAACTGATCCGCGACGATGCGGTGGTGGGCTACGCGGCGGCGGTGGCCGAGAGAGGCCGCCACCGGGATGGGGAGGCCGACACACTGGCCGCTGCCGCCTTTGCCAAACCGGCCGGAGCCAACGCCGAGTTCATCGACCGGCTGCAGACGGCCATGCTGCTGACGAAGTGGGGGGCGGCCGACTGGGCCACGCGTGAATACACGCTGCTCATCGACGATCCGCGGACGCCGGCGCCGCAGTACGCCCTCGCGGCGATCATGTTCGCGGAGTTCCTCCACGATCAGGAACGGGAGGACGAGGCCGCCGCCTGCCTGCGACGGCTGCTGGCCGGCCGTGCCGACAAGAAGCGCGACAAGAACGGTCAGGACGGCGGCAAGGCGGACGGCGGCGAAGCGCTGCTGCAGCAGATCGGCCGCGACCCGCGCTCGACCCGGTCGCGAATGCACTACTTCGAGTCGTGTGCGGCCGCTCTCCGCGGCGATGCCGACGCCCGCCGCAAGGCGATCGAAGCGTCGCTGCGTGCCTACGCGAAGGATGTCGACGCGCTCATCGGCCTCTACAGGCTGCCCGACAACACGGCCGCCCAGAAAACCGACGCGGTGGCACGGATCCGGCGGGCGCTCGAGCAGATCGAGAACGAAATCCAGGCCGTGCCCGACGACACGAACAGCTACAACGAATACGCCTGGCTCGTGGCCAACACGGAGGGCGATCTTCAGAAGGCCATCCGCTTCTCCAAGCTGTCGCTGGTGAAGAGTTTCGACAGCTCGAGCTACCTCGATACGCTGGCCCACTGCCAGGCGGCGGCGGGCAACAAGGCAGCGGCGGTGCGGACGCAGACACTCGCCCTGCGGCAGGAACCGCACAACCGCACGATCCGCAAGAACCTCGCGCGTTTCCAAGGCCAGTAGGGGCACCTCTTCCATGCACGCCCGACGCGCACGCGAGGGACGGGCGTCTCACCGATCGTGAGGCCGCTGGCGTATCATGCCCCCATGCACACCCACCACGTCTCGCTGCCCGACGTCCGCCTCGCCGTGCACACCCGCGGCCGCGGGCTACCCATGCTCTTCCTGCACGCCTTTCCGCTCGACCACCGGATGTGGGCGGCGCAGGAACCGCTGGCCGAACACCTGCGGCTGATCATCCCCGACCAGCGTGGCTTCGGCGGCAGCCGCGCGGCCGGCGGGCCGGCCAGCATCGGCCAGCTGGCCGACGATGCCATCGCCATGCTCGACGCCCTCCACGTCGACGAACCGGTGATCGTCTGCGGCTGTTCGATGGGGGGCTACGTGGCCGAGCAGATCGCCGTCGAGCATCCCGCGCGGGTGCGGTCGCTCGTGCTCGTCGACACGAAGCTCGAGGCCGACACCCCCGAGGCGCGGGCCGCGCGGGCCGACCTCGCCGACAAGGTGCAACGGCTCGGTCAGGAGATCGTGGCCGCGGCGATGGTTCCCCGCCTGCTGGCGCAGGTGACGCCGGCCGACGCCATGCCGCGCCGCGCGGAGATCGGGGAACTGCTTCACACGATGATCATCGAGCAGCCGGTGAGCACGATCGTCGCGGCGCTGGCGGCGCTGGCCGCGCGGCCCGACATGACCGAGCGGATGCGGGAGGTCTGCGTGCCCACACTGCTGGTGGTGGGCGAGCAGGATCAGATCACGCCGCCGGCATGCCTCATGCGGGCCGAGGAAATCATCCCCGAGGCCCGGCTGCTGATCGTGCCGCAGGCCGGTCACATGACGCCGCTCGAGACCCCGGACGTGTTCAACGCGGCTGTGCTGGCGTTTCTGCGGGAGTCCGCGGCTCACGACCGCTAGGGGGCGGGCCGGGCGGACGGGGATGGTTGTCCCGCCAGAAGTCTGGTGGTGGCCGGCGGCGATTCTCCCATTCGCGGTCGAATGGCGGCCGCCCGTTGTCGCGGGCATCCATCCTCCCCTCGAGCCTGGCGCCAAACCGCGTCGCGCGGTCGAGCCATTCGAGCCGGTCCTCGGCGGAGAGTTCGATCACGTCGCGGCGGTCGGCCGGATCGCGGAGCTGCACCCACAGGTGCCAGAGTCGGGCCGCCCGGAGAAGCTGCCCGCGACTGGGATCGGCCAGGGCCCGACCGACGGCCACCAGTTCGCTGCGATCGGCGCCTGAGAGCCGGGTGAATGTTTCGGCGGAGCGTTCCAACTGCCGCCGCTCCGCGTCGGGCATCCGCAGCACCTGCTCCCGGCGCCGGGCGACGGTCTCTCGATCCGCGTTCCTGGTGCCGGCCGCCCGCAGCGCCGCGATCGACGCGTCGAATTCCTCCGCATCCTCCCGGACGGCCGCCTTCGACTGCACCGCGGGCGGCCGGCGTGGCGGCTGGTAGCCCCCCTTGGCCACGGCCTCCAGAAATGCGACCGACCCCGCCTCGCGAAGCAGGTCGACGTGCTGCACGATCGGCAGGCTCGCGAGGATGGCTGCATCGGGATTCGGCGCGGTGGCCCGGCCGGCGGCGATGCCGATGACGAGACAGCCCAGCACGAGAGCCGCCCCGGGCAGCCACTGGCGGAGGGAGGGCCCCGTCGTGGTGCGAGCGACCCCGCCGCCCTGACTTGCACCGTGCCGGGAACGAGCGGGCACCGTCGCACTGGCTGCCCCGGCCGCCGGCACGGCCGCCATCTCGATGGTGGTGGCCATCATGTCGGGCGAGGCCGAGGCTGCGGGCAACGCGTCAAGCAGGTCCCAGACGTCTGCCAGTGCCAGCGCGGGGTCGGTGGCATCGGCGTCGCTGATCTTGGGCGGCGGCAATTGCGGCCGCGGCGGTGGAGGCGAGTCCTCCGGTGGCGGCGACGAGCCGGGTGGCGACTGCGTCATGGCTGGTCTCCCTGCATGTAGGGCGCGATCGCCTCGCGAAGCTGGTCGCGGGCCCGAAACAGGAGCGACTTCACGGCCGGCACGGTGAGGTCCATGGCCGCCGCGATTTCCTCGTAGGAGCACTGTTCGAATTTGGCGAGCAGCACGGCCATCCGCTGCCGCTCGTTGAGCGTGCCGAGCGCCTGCTGCACAACGGCCTGCAGTTCCGTGCGGTCGGCGAGCCGGGTGGGCAGAAGCCCGCTGGCGGCGACGGCCAGCTGGTTCAGGCCGATCGCGCTGGACGACGCCGACACGTTCGTGGGCACGCCATGCTCGCGGCGGCGATACGACCGCTGCCTGAGGTCGCTGGCCACGTTGTTGGCAATCGTGTGGACCCAGGTGGTGAACTTGGCGGTGGGCTGGTAGCGGTCGCGTGCCCGATAGACCCGTAGAAACACCTCCTGCGCGAGGTCTTCGGCGGTGGCGTGGTCGCCGGTGTGGTTCAGGAAGAGGGTGACGAGCCGTCCCTGCCAGAGGCTGACGAGCTGCTCGAAGGCGGCCGCGTCGCCGTCGCGGACACGGAGCATGAGCTCCGTCGAGGGATCATTGGCAGCCGTCTCGCTGACCATGGAACAGCCCCGCGCCCGCCCGGGCCACGCCGTGCAGCCGTGAATTGCCGAACCAGGCTGCACGGGCCAAGGATGGCCGTGCAGCCGTGAATTGCCGAACCAGGCTGCACGGGCCAAGGATGGCCGTGCAGCCGTGAATGCCGAACCAGGCTGCACGGGCCAGGGATGGCCGTGCAGCCGTGAATGCCGAACCAGGCTGCACGGGCCAGGGATGGCCGTGCAGCCGTGTATGCCGAACCAGGCTGCACGGGCCAGGGATGGCCGTGCAGCCGTGTATACAGTGGAGCGGAGGAGGATCGAACTCCCAACCTCGGCATTGCGAACGCCGCGCTCTCCCAGTTGAGCTACCGCCCCGTCATGTGGGGACCGCGGGCAGTTTCCCGCGGGAAAACTGATGGTATGGCACGCGGGCGGGGCTGTCCAGCGGGCGGAAAACCGGGCGCATTCGCCGGGGTGCCGATGCGCTACAATCAACCGTCTCACCCCGTCCACGCATCATGCGCTCCCCCATGCACGTCCCCCCGATCGTCGTCCGCGGTGCACGAGAGCACAACCTGCGCGACGTCACGGTGGGCCTGCCCCGTGGGCGTCTCGTCTGCCTGACCGGCGTGAGCGGCTCGGGCAAGTCGAGCCTGGCCTTCGACACGCTTTATGCCGAGGGGCAGCGGCGATACGTCGAGAGTCTCTCCACCTTCGCCAGGCAGTTCCTGGGGCAGCTGCCCCGCCCCGACGTCGACAGCGTCACGGGGCTTTCCCCCTCGATCTCGATCGCCCAGA
>JBILWX010000066.1:0-19707 GCA_044369655.1 Pirellulales bacterium | reverse complement strand
CCCGCGAGGCCGTCCGTGCAGCGCTCGACGGCCAGCCGCCCTGACGCCGGCTCAGGCTCCACGCTCGTCAGCCTCGTCATCAGCCGCCAGCGCCCGCAGGAGCGCGATCGCCTCGTCGAGCGAGACCGCATCGTAGCCGCGAATGCACGCTTTGCGGTCGCATTCGGCCAGAAGCAACGCCTCGAGAAAATCGGGGTGCGACTCGAGCCGCTGGCGGGCCCGCGCTCCGAGCGTATGGTTGCCGTGGGCGGTCGCATCGGCCAACGTTTCGACAAACCACCGGGTCCGCGGCGTGATCAGGTCGGCGAGTGCCGACACGCATGCCGTCACGGGATCAGCCCGGTCGATCGCCCGCCCCACGTCGTGCACCAAAGCCGCCGTCAGGAGTTCCTCGTCGAACGGCCGCTCCTCGTAGACGCGGTCGAAGACCTGCAGCGTATGTTCGAGCACGTCCCCCTCCGGATGTTTCACCGGATCCTGCTTCACGTGCTCGAGCATCCGCACCAATTCGGCCATCCGGTCGAAGCGGTCACCGGCCAGACGCGCAAGGCCCCGGACCGGATCGCTCCCCCGCGTCACTTCCCGCCGGATGTCGTCGTGGCTGGGCAATTGGTCCTCGGGCACCCAGCCGCGGGTCACCCGGCGGGCTGCGCGAAACCGGGACCGTGCAGAATCGCCGCCGTTGGCCACCATCCGCGCGGCCTCCTCCGCGATCCGCTGCCGCAGCTTGTCGGCCCCCGCGTCTCGTGGCGCATCGCTCATGGGGTCTCTCCCGCCGCGGTCGGGGCCGCCTTGCCATCCCCCTTCGCCGGCAGCAGCCGCCAGCGGACATTTTTCACGAGGGCCGTCGTCGCGTAGGTGGCGATCCCCAATGGTTTCGACGGAGTCACCTCGTCGCGAATGGAGAGCTTCCGGCCTGCGAGCGGCTGATCGACCAGCTTCTCGTCATCGATGAGGCAGACGATCCGATCAGGGCTGACCTGCACGCGGATCGCATACCACCGGCCGGTCTTGAATTCCTTGTAGAGCGTCGTGGCGTTGTGCGCGGCGTCGTCGCCATCGATGCTCGACAAGCCCACCACGCCGCCTCCCCAGCCACCGACGATCAGGGTGCAGGGATCATCCCCGACGGGAAAGGTCAGCCCACAAAAAAAATCGTTGCCGTCGGCCCGCTGGGCGTCGAGCGCGATTTCATAGTTCTGCCGTGGCACGTCGCCCCCCCAGGTGATGCCGCTCAAGTCGGCACCCATGCCGATCCGGATCGCGCCATCTTCCACCACCACCTCCCCCTCGCCACCGAAGCCGCTCGGCCGCCACGTGCCGAGTGTCTTGCCGTCGAAGAGCGACCGCCAGGCATCGGCCGCGGCCGCCGGGACCGGGCTCGAGCCGGCCGCCCCACCGAGCAGTTCGGCGACGAGCGCGTCGGCGGCATACACGGTGCGCAGCGCTGCGAGCATTCCCGCCGCGTCGACCGACACCGCCCGCGCCTGCGTGTCGTCGTAGGCGATGTCGAGCACGAGCGACTGGATGTTGCCGTCGAAGATCAGGCCGACGAGTTCGCCGGCCGTGTTGACGACCGGGCTGCCCGAGTTGCCGCCGATGATGTCGGCGGTGGAGACGAAGTTGAACGGCGTCTGCAGGAATGCCGCGTCGCGATCGAGCTGCGGCCGCAGCTTCTGCCACCGCGGCGGCAGGTCGAAGGGCGGGGTGTCTCCCTTCGAGCGGGCCCGTTCGAAGAGGCCCGCATAGGTCGTGATCGCCGGCACCCGCTTTCCCGCCTCCTCATATCCCTGCACGGTGCCGTAGGCGAGCCTGAGCGTGAAAGTGGCGTCGGGGTAGACGCCCTCCCCTTCGCTGGCAAACACGGCCTGCGTGATCTCGGCATGCGCCTGCCGCTTGACCTCTCCCGCCGCCTCGACGATTTTTCGCAGCGACCGCGCCTCGTCGTCGACGATGCGGGCAAGCGCCAGCATCGGATCGGCCGATGCGGCGACCGCCGCCTGGCCGCCGTCGTACAGGGCCCGCCTCGTGTCGGGCCGTGCCGCATGCGTCCCCCCCCGCTTGCCGAGGCCCGTGCCGCCGACCAACTCCGCTGCCCGGTCCCGGGGCGACTTTCCAGCGAGCACGTTTTGCACGAGCGGATCATCGGGGCCAAGCGACGTCGCGAGAAACGTCAGCGAATCGGCGAGCTTCACGATCTCGAGGGCGTCGTAGATCGGCTCGTCGGAGAAGAGGGCCAGCTCCAGCGATTCGCGGGCCGAGTCGCGGTATTCCCGCAGCCGCTCGCCGCTCGGTTTTCCCGACTCGGCGGCGGCCCGCAGGATCGTGCGGGCAGTGCCGAAATACTGGCTGTTGAAGCCGACCGCGGCCTCGAGCAGGTTGTGCCGCAGGGCGACGGCGGCGATTTCTTTCTCCGCCTGCTCGATGCGGTCGAATGGCGAGGGCCGCGACGATCCCCCTGCCCCGGCGGCCCGCTTCGCCACCAGTTCGCGGAGCCGTTCTTCCGAGGCCCGCTTCCGGGCCATGAACCGCGGGTCGAGCAGCCCGGCCAGAATCCCCTCGCGGGCCTTGCGGCCGTTCTGCACGCCGAAGAGATCGCCCATCGCCTGCCGCGTCTCCTCGGGGCCCTCGTCTGAGTAGGCGGCGAGCATCACCTCCAGCCGGTTGAGGGTGGCGAGCGAAAACGGCATCTGCCGGTCCCGCATCGCCAGCAGTTCCCGCAGCGTGCTGCCGCGGTCGGTGTGGCCGGGGTGGCCCGACACGAAGACGAGATCCCCGGCGGCGACCGGCTGGCGACTCCACACGAGGTGGTGCGGCACCCGCGCGGGCTTGCCGTCTTCGTAGGCCCGGAAAAAGCAGATGTCGAGGTTGTAGCGGGGAAACTCGAAGTTGTCGGCATCGCCGCCGAAGAACGCGATCTGCTGCTCCGGCGCGAAGACGAGCCGCACGTCGGTGTATTTCTTCGATCGATAGAGATGGTAGAGCCCGCCTTGATGGAGCGTGACCACGTCGCTTCGCAGGCCGGTCGTGGCGAGCGACTCCTTCTCGATCTCCGCCATCACCTTCCGGCGGGCGGCAAATGCCTCTGCCGCCGGCATCCCCGCCGTGACGGCTCCCTGCACGCGGGAGGTGACATCCTCGATCGAGATGAGCACGTTGAGTTCGAGGTCGTGGCACTTGAGCTCGTCGGCCCGAGACGCGGCATAAAAGCCGTCGCGGTAGTAGTTGTGCTGCTCGGTGCCGAGCTTCTGCAGGCTGTCGGCTCCGACGTGGTGGTTGGTGAGCACGAGGCCGTCGGCCGACACGAACGATCCCGAGCCGCCCGAGTTGAAACGCACCGACGACTGCTGGAGGTGGAGCAGCCACTCGGGCGTGAGCGTCTTCCCACCGAGCGCGGCGGCATGAGCCTTCTCGAGTCGCTCGAGCGGCGGATGGCTAAAGAGCCACATCCCCTCGTCGGCACGGGTCGCGGCCGTGAACAACGCACTGGAGGCGAGGAGCACGATCAAAGACGTCGCGTTCGGGCGGGGCAACGTCGGCATGGTCGTCGGCATGGTGAATGTCGTCCCAGGGCTCTCGGTGGTGTCCAACATCCAAAGCCTATCGCAATTCCGCGGACAGTCGCGACCGGCCCCAGCCGCGTCGGGTGGTTTCCTCGCACACCGGTGAAATACGGCGGCTTTTCCAACACACCGGAGACCACGCTGAAGGAGGAGAAACGCTCGATGTGCTGCCCCATGACGCGCGGTCGCCTCATCGACGTTCCCGACACGAACTCTCTGCTTGCATGCTCGGGCAGCACGCGCACCCGCCAGGCACCCCCTTGACTGGGTGCGATACATGCGTACACTTCCTAGCCAAGCGTGGAGGCCCATGCCGCCTTTCCGCGAATTCCCTTTTTCAGGCAGGAGTCTCTCAATGCTCGCCCGCTTGCAGACCTTTTCGCTTCTGGGGATCGACGCGGTGCCGGTGGACGTGGAAGTCGACGTCTCGACGGGTGCCCTGCCCTCGACCGTGCTCGTCGGCCTGCCCGACCCCGCCATCCGCGAAAGCACGCACCGCGTCGCGCGGGCCATGGTCAACTCCGGCTTCAACCGGCCCAACGACCGGATCGTGATCAACCTGGCCCCGGCGGAGATGCCGAAGCAGGCGGCCACGTTCGACCTGCCGATCACGCTCGGCATCCTCGCAGGCAGCGGGCAATTCTGCTCGGAACGCTTCCAGGACTACGCGGTGGTGGGTGAACTCTCGCTCGAAGGCTCGACGCGGCCCACGCGGGGCGCTCTCTCCGTGGCCATGTCCGCGGCGCGGCAGAAAAACCTCCGGGGGCTGGTCGTGCCGACGGCGAGCGCTCCAGAGGCCGCGGTCGTGGAAGACATCGAGGTGATTCCCGTCTCTTCACTCGCCGAGGCGGTCCAGTTTTTCTCCGGCGACATCACCATTCCCCGGTGTCCGCCACGGGTCACGGAATGGTTCGACCGCTTCGCCGCCTACGACGTCGATTTTGCCGACGTCCGCGGCCAGGAGGCCGCCAAGCGAGCGGTCTGCGTCGCGGCGGCGGGCGGGCATAACTGCCTCATGGTTGGGCCTCCCGGTGGCGGCAAGACGATGCTCGCCAAGCGGATTCCGACAATCCTGCCGCAACTCTCGGCTGCCGAATCGATCGAGACGACTCGCATCTATAGTGCGCTCGGGCTCCTGTCGGCTGGCCAGCCGCTATTGGCCACGCGTCCCTTCCGTGCCCCGCATCACACGATCTCGGAGGCGGGCCTGATCGGTGGCCGCTCGATACCGATGCCGGGCGAGATCAGCCTCGCGCATAACGGCGTGCTTTTTTTGGACGAGCTTCCGGAGTTCAACCGGCGCACGCTCGAGGTGCTCAGGCAGCCGCTCGAGGATGGCTTCGTGTCGATCAGCCGTGCCAAGGGGAGCACGAGGTTTCCGGCCGACTTCATGCTGGTGGCGGCATTCAATCCGTGTCCGTGTGGCTATCGCGGCGATCCGCGGCGGCAATGCCAGTGCACGGCACCCCAGGTCGAGCGCTATATGAGCAAGATCTCGGGGCCGCTGCTCGATCGCATCGACATTCACCTGGAGGTGCCGGCCGTTCCTTTTCGCGAACTCTCGGCCAGCCGGGCCGGAACGTCGAGCAGCCAGATGCGGGAGGCGGTGATGGCGGCGCGACTGCGGCAGGCGGAGCGGTTTGCGGGTCTGCCGGTCCGCGCCAACGCCCGGATGACGAGTCGCCAGATTCGTGAATTCTGCCCGCTCGAACCCGCGGCCGCGGAACTGGTGAAGGCGGCGGTGAGCGATCTGGGCCTCTCGGCCCGCGCCCACGACAAGGTGCTCCGCGTGGCTCGCACGATCGCCGATCTCGATGCCGCCGAAAAGATCAGCTGTGCGCACGTGAGCGAGGCGATCAATTACCGCGTGCTCGACCGCGGGCTGTGGACCTGAACGCCCAGCTCCCGCTCCCGTACACTACTCATTGCGGCTCCTGCTGTGCCTTCGGCCGCAGCCGCTGTCCATACGAGCCCTGGCGCGACGAGGGCATCACGAGGTTCTACCAATGACCGCCTACCGGGACGACGATCGCGACGAGGACTGGGACAACAACGAAGACTGTGACAACGAGGAGGAGGGGGACTTCGACGACGACTCGAGCGATGAGCCAACTGTTCCGTGCCCCTACTGCGACCAGGAAATCCTCGAAGACTCCCCCTATTGCCCCCACTGCGAGCGATTCATCTCCGCAGAGGACCACGCCGGGCCCAGGCGGCCTCTGTGGGTGCTCGTTACCGCGCTGATCTGTCTCGCGATGGCGCTCTGGTGGGTGTTCGCGGCGTCGTGAAGAATCCACGCTTCTCGCCCTCCCACTCCATCACGTGCCTCGGGTACGCTCCCTTCCGATGTCAACCAATCCGGATCAACCCGACCACGACCTTCAGCCCGCCCGTGCGGAGCCCGACGCCTACCTCGAGAACGGCCTCGTCGTCTTCACCGCGGCCCACCACCTCAAACGCGGGTTCTGCTGCGGGTCGGGCTGTCGGCACTGTCCCTATGAGCCGAAGCACATGGCTGGGAACACATCGGTCCGCCCATGCACGCCGGTTCGCCCGTGACTGAGATGCCGCTGCTGGCATCCAAGCCATCCCGGGCATGCAGCCAGGAAACGAGGCCGCCCACGCGGCAGCCCTACGAGGCCAGAATTTCACGGACCACCCGCTGGTGCTCGACGCCCGTGAGCTTCTGGTCGAGCCCCTGGAACTTGAACGTAAACCGCTCGTGGTCGATCCCCATCAGGTGCAGGATCGTGGCGTTGAAGTCGTTGACGTGCACCGGGTTCTCGACGACGTTGTAGCTGAAATCGTCGGTCTCGCCGTACGACGTGCCCCCCTTCGCGCCGCCGCCCGCCATCCACATGCAGAAATTTCGCGGATGGTGGTCACGGCCGTAGTTGTCTTTCGTGAGCGTGCCCTGCGAATAGACCGTGCGGCCAAACTCGCCCCCCCAGACGACGAGCGTCTCGTCGAGCAGGCCGCGAGCGCGGAGATCCTGCACGAGCGCCGCCGTCGCCTGATCGGTGTCGATGCACTGCGACTTGAGGTCGTTCGGCAGGTTGCCATGCTGATCCCAGCCGCGGTGGAGGATCTGCACCGTCCGCACGCCCCGCTCCACGAGTCGCCGGGCGAGCAAGAGGCTGTGGGTGAAGGAGCCGGTCTTCTTCACGTCGTCGCCATACATCTGGAGCGTGGTCTCGCTCTCGTCTGAGATGTCGACGAGTTCCGGCACGCTCGCCTGCATCCGGAATGCCATCTCATATTGCGAGATCCGTGTCTGGATCTCCGGGTCGGCATACCGCTCGAAACCGCGGGCGTTGAGCGCGGCGAGCGTGTCGAGCGTGCGACGGCGGTCGGCCCGCGTCACGCCCTCCGGGTTTTGGATGTAGAGCACGGGATCACCGGAGCCTCGCAGGGCCACGCCCGTAAACCGCGTCGGCAGAAACCCGCTCGACCACATCCGCGTGAAGATCGCCTGGCTGGGATTAATGTCTGGCAGCGGCGTGAAGACGACGAACGCAGGGAGATCGTCGCTCTCGCTGCCGAGACCGTAGGAGAGCCAGCTGCCCAGGCTCGCCTTCCCCGGCACCTCGCTGCCGGTCATCACGAACGTGCAGGCCGGGTCGTGGTTGATGGCGTTCGTGTGGACCGTCTTCACCAGCGCGATCTCGTCGACGATCTTCGCCGTGTGGGGCAGGAGCTCGGTGCAGATCCACCGGCCGCACTTTCCGACCTGCTCGAACTTGAATTTCGAGGGGGCCACCGGAAACCGGGCCTGGCCGCTCGTCATCGTCGTCAGCCGCTGCTCGCCGCGGACGCTCGGCGGGATGTCCTTGTCGAAGTAGTCGACGAGCTTCGGCTTATAGTCCCAGAGGTCGATCTGCGAGGGGCCGCCATTCAAATGGATGTAGATGATGCTCTTCGCCTTCGGGGCATGGTGCGGAAACCCGGGGAGCGCCGGGTGGACCCTGGGCTTCTTTCCCGCGGCCGGGCCGGTGGCCGCCTCGCCGAAGGCCCGCGACTCGAGCAGCGAGAGGGCCGCCGCCCCGACGCCCACGCCCGAGCTGCGGAGAAACGCCCGGCGAGCCATCGCGGTGCGAAATGCATCGAAGTCGGGAATCATTCCGTGCATGGCGCTAGTTCCTCGTCAGGGCTTCATCGAGATTCAAAACCGTGTTGGCCACGAGCGTCCACGCGGCCAGCTCGGCCGGCTCCACGTGGGCCGGCGGCTCCGAGTCGCCGATGCGGATGAGCTTGCCGGCGGCGGCCGCGTCGGCCTTGTAGCGGTCGCGGTGCGCCGCCAGCGATTCGGCCACGAGCTTCGCCTCGCCCGGCTCGGGAACGCGGGCGAGCACGGTCTCGAAGAGCCAGCCGATCCGGCCGGCGTCGTCGACGGCGCTCGCGGCGAGGGCTCGCGCGGCAAGCGCCCGCGCCGCCTCCACGTGCTGCACGTCGTTCATGAGCTGCAAGGCCTGCAGCGGCGTATTGCTCCGTTCACGGCGGGCGCAAAACTGCTCGCGGTTGGGCGCGTCGAAATTCGACATGAACGGCGGCGGGGCCGTCCGCTTGAGGAACGTGTAGAGGCTGCGACGGTAGAGCGAGTCGCCCGCATCGCGGTAATACGTCCGCGTGTTCGAGCCGGCGAAGCCCACCGGCTCCCAGATGTTGTCGGGCTGGTAGGGCTTCACGCCGCGACCGCCCATCGTCGGCACGAGCAGCCCGGAGACGAAGAGCGCCTGATCGCGGATCTGCTCGGCGTCGAGCCGGATCCGCGGGCCTCTCGCCAGCAGCCGGTTCTCCGGATCGCGGGCCTGATGCTGAGGCTGCACCGCGCCCGATCGCTTGAAGGCGTCGCTTGTCACGATCAGCCGCACGAACTTCCGCGTGTCCCAGCCGCTCTCACGGTATTCGGCCGCGAGCCAGTCGAGCAATTCCGGATGGCTCGGTGGCTCCCCCTGCAGGCCGAAGTCTTCGTGGGTCTTCACGAGGCCCATCCCGAAGAACTGCTGCCAGAGTCGGTTGGCCGCCACGCGGGCCGTGAGCGGATGCTCCTTCGACACGAGCCACTTCGCAAGATCGAGCCGCGTCGGCGTCTTGCCCTCGTCGACCTGGAGCGGCGGCAGGAACGCGGGCGTGCCGCGGGTCACCTTTTCGCCCGGCTTGTCGTAGGCGCCCCGCAGCATCACGAAGCTCTCTCGCATCTGCGGCCGGTCGTTGAACACGAGGCTCCGCGGGATGAGGTCGTCGATGCCGTCACGGATCTTCGCGAGCGCATCGTAGTCGGCTGCCGCGGCGATGAGTTTCTCAGGGGGTCCCGCCCATACCTGCGTCATCCAGTGCCGCTTGAGCCGCGCGACATCGGCCTGGTCGGTCGTCTTCTCGGGGCCTTGCTGGGCGACCGACCGCAAAGAGATCGGAATGTCCTGCAGATCCGAGTCCTGCTTCGCCGACTTCTGCTTCCACCAGAAGACAAACGACCGGGCCTGGTCCTTGGCGGCCGCGTCGGGCACCGCCACGCCGATCGAATCCAGGCGGGCGTGGCCGCGAGCCTGCGCGATTCCCATGGCCGTCACCCGCGTCCCCGGCGTGAGTTGCATACGGCCCGGATCGACCGCCAGCCGAGCCCATGCCCCCGCAGCCGGGAGCGGGCCGGCATGCACGAGACCGTGGTCGGTCTTCCGGGTATCGGTGAACGGCACGTCGGACCAGTCGCCCCAGACGACGCCGTGTCGCCACGACTTGCTCCGCAGCTGCAGCATGATCGCCTCCGGCGGATCGGCCGGGTCGAGCCAGACGTGGATGACGAGTTCACCCTTCTCGGGAACCGTGAACGTCTGATTGCCATCCGTCGCCACCACCTGCACCGGCCCGGTGGCCACGATATCGAGGCAGCGGAGGCCGGCGTGCGCCGGTGACTCGGCCGTGGCGTCTATCCAAGTGACCGTGCCGCCGGGGCTCGACCGCACCACCGCCCCCTCGGGCCAGCCTTCGGCCAGCCAGGGCGTCTCGCGTTTGCCCGAGGGCGAGGACTCATCGGCTGGATCGACATAGCCGGCGGCGGCGATCGCGTCGTCGAGGGCCTTGTCGTAGGGGGCCATCTCGCGTTCGATCGCGGCGAGCAGTTCCTGCTGCGACGGGGTCTTCACCTGCAGCGCCGGCGCCGTGCGGCGAGTGTTGCCGTCGAAGCCTGGATCGGCCGCGGAATTGAAGAAGGAATACAGCGAATAAAACTCTTGGTGCGAGATCGGGTCGAATTTGTGCGAATGGCAGACGGCGCACTGGCCAGTGAGGCCCATCCAGGCATTCGTCATCGTGGCCGTGCGGTCGACGGCGTAGCGGAAGAGCAGCTCCTCGTTGATCGAGCCCCCCTCGCTCGTCGTCACGTTGCAGCGGGAGAAGCCGGTCGCGATCTTCTGATCGGTCGTCGCATCCGGCAGCAGGTCGCCGGCGAGCTGCCAGACCGTGAACTGGTCGAAGGGAAGATTTTCGTTGAAGGCCTTCACGACCCAGTCACGGTAGAGCCACATCTCGCGCTCGTTGTCGAGATGGAGGCCGTGGGTGTCGGCGTAGCGGGCTTGGTCGAGCCAGTGACGGGCCATCTCCTCGCCATGGTGCGGACTGGCCAGCAGGCGGTCGACCAGTTTGGCGTAGGCGTCGGGCGCTGTGTCGGCGACGAACGCCGCAACCTGCTCCCGGGTCGGCGGCAGGCCCGTGAGGGCGAAGCTGAGCCGGCGGATGAGCGTGGGGCGATCGGCCTCGGCATCGACCGGCAGCCCCGCGACGGCGGCCTCCGCCTCGAGAAACCGGTCGATCGGGTGGGCCGCATCGCCCGCAGGCACCTCCGGCCGATGAATCGGCCGATACGACCAGTGCTTCTCATAGGGGGCGCCCGACTGGATCCACCGCGTGAGCAGCTCCTTCTGCTCGGCCGAGAGCGTTTTCTTCGCATGCGGCGGCGGCATGATCACGTCGGGATCGGTGGCGTTGATTCGGGCGACAAGCTCGCTGGCCGCCGGGTCGCCGGCCACGATCGCCCGCGATCCGCTGTCCAATGCCCGCGTGGCGGCCTCGGCGGAGTCGAGCCGCAGGCCCGCCTCCTGCTGCCCTGGCCCGTGGCAGGCGTAGCAGTTTTCGGAGAGCAGCGGCCGGATGTCGCGGTCGAACCGGAGCGATGTCGTGCCGCTGTCGGCGGCACCGCAGACAGCGGCCGTGGTCGTCGCCCAAGCGAACACGAGCCAGACCAGTCGCAGCAGCCGGCTCCGGGTTGCCAGGCGATCGATACTGGGGGGCATGGATATCCTCCGACTGTGCACACTTGGCGTGCTCGTGGCGGCCGAACAGCGGCGCGAAGCAGACTGGTAGGGCCCAAGTCCACCCGCGAAACTTCGCGGAACCAGCCCATCCACGGATGATTCACGATACCCCGCGGCCCGGGGCACCGCAACACTCATTTCCCTTCTTTTCCAGGATGCTCGCGGTCTTTTGACGGCGACCGAAAAGCGTCTCACACTCGACACCCACGGCCTCTCTCTGCGACACTCACGGTCATGATTCCCTCGCCGTCACCAACCCGCCAGCCCGCGTCCCACCGCGGCAGACTGCCACCGCGGCTGATCGCCGCCGCCCTTGGCCTGGCCTGTCTGGGTGGCCTTGCGCTCTCCATCGACCTGGATGTCGCCCGCTGGTGCAAGGCGGGGCACATCCCCAAGGAGATCATGCGGTTTCTCAACTTCTCCGAGGTGGTCGCCCACGGCATCGGCGTCGCCACGCTGCTGCTCACGGCGGCCGTGCTCGACCCCACGCTCGGCGGTCGCCGGGGCGTGCCGCGGTGGGGCGTCCTGCCGGTGAGCAGGGATTTCGTGCGGATGGCCGTGACGGCGTTTGCCGGCGGAATCATGGCCAACGTCATCAAGGAGACGCTGTTCGACCGGGTTCGGCCGCGGGCCGCCGATCTCACTGCCGCGGCGTCGGCGTTGGCCACTTTTGGCGACTCTCTGGCAGCGACCATCACCAGCCACAGCGACGCCAACAGTTTTCCTTCCGGACATGCGGCCACCGCGGCAGGCTTTGCCGCCGCGCTCTCCTGGAAATATCCGCGCGGCACGTGGCTGTTCGTCGCGTTGGCGATGGCCGCCGCGGCACAGCGGGTGGCCAGTTCGGCCCACTACCCCAGCGACGTCTTCTTCGGCGCGGCGGTCGGCCTCGTGTGTGCGGCGGCCGTTCTCGGGACGAGCACACCCGCACACGACGCACGGACTGCTCCCCACGCCGAACGGTGAAACCCTGCTCGCACGAACACCCTGCTCGCCTTGAGGCCTTGTTTGCATCTGAAGCCCCAATGAGCCGTCTCGAACCGCCTGAACGGCCCGCCAACGCCGTGTGACGGCGACGGATCGTGTGGATTCGATGTGGGAATGTGGAGTCTGCGGGCCGATCGTGTTAGACTTTTCAGTCCGCCCGTTCTCCTCCCCCGTTTATCCGTTCCCGCTCGCCGGCCAGCCAGTGGCCAAGGTGTCCCATGCCAGCGCCGAAGAAAGCCCGGAAGACATCCGCCGGAAAAACCGCAGAGTCCATGGGCTCCGCCGCCGACGACCTCGCGACGGCGACCGCCGTCGCCACCAAGAAAAGCGACGGCAAACGGGTGCTCCTCGTCGACGACGACTCGGAGATCATGGAATCGATGCGGACGGTGCTGGAATCGCGGGGCTATGAGATCTTGATCGCCCGCGACGGCAATCAGGGCCTCATGATGGCCGAGAAGGATGAGCCCGACCTCATCGTGCTCGACATGATGATGCCCAAGCGCAGCGGTTTCCTGGTGCTGGAAAAACTCCGGCGCACGCGGCCTGTGCCGGTGAAGGTGATCATGATCACCGCCAATGAGGGCAGTCGGCACAAGGCCTACGCCGAAATGCTGGGCGTCGACGACTATATCCGCAAGCCGTTCGCCATGGATCGGCTTCTCGACAGCATCAATCGCCTGCTGTCGTAACCGACGTCGGCGGACACCTGCCCATCTCGCCGGGGCCACCCAGCTTCCCGCTGGCAAAACAGGGCGATTGCGTAGGCATTTCCTGAGATTGACCCGTCTTCAGGAGAGCCATACTATCCGGCGGCTACCTTCCACTACGCCGCTGGATCCGCACTGCCCGTGACGCCCCCGACCGCACCACTGACAGCGCACGACGATCTCAAAGAACGTGTGCGCGACGCGATCGACATCGTCGATCTGGTGGGGACATACCTTTCCCTGCGACGGGCTGGCAAGGCCATGGTGGGCTTGTGCCCCTGGCACGAAGACTCCCGCCCCAGCTTTCAGGTCAACCCAGAACGCCAGACCTTCCGCTGCTGGGTCTGCAACATCGGCGGCGACGTGTTCAGCTTCCTGATGCGGATGGAGCGGCTCGAATTCCGGGAGGCGCTCGAGCAGTTGGCCCAGCGGGCCGGCATCGACATGCCCCGCGGCCGTAATGGGCTGCCAACCGACGAAAAAGCCGCCATCTTCGCCGCCCTCGCCTGGGCCGCGGACCGCTATCGCGACTGCCTGCGCGGTGCCCCAGAGTCAAAAGCCGCCCGCGAGTACCTCGCCTCGCGGGGGCTCACGCCGCAGACGGTCGAAACCTTTCGGCTTGGCTACGCTCCGCCCGCCTGGGACTGGCTGCTGAGGCAGGCTTCCGCGGCGGGCATCGCGACCAGCCACCTCGCCAAGGCCGGCCTCGTGGTCGAACGCTCGGATCGATCGGGGCACTACGACCGCTTCCGCGACCGGGTCATGTTTCCGATCTGCGACCAACTCTCGCGGTGCGTCGCCTTCGGCGGCCGTGTCCTGCCGGGCGCACCGCCCGACTCCGCCAAATACATCAACTCGCCGGAGACACCGCTCTTCTCGAAGAGTTCGATGCTCTACGGCCTCGACACGGCCCGCGAAGCCATCGCCACGTCGCGACGGGCGATCGTCGTCGAAGGCTACACCGATTGCCTGGCCGCACGGCAGGCCGGCATTCACGACGTCGTCGCGGTGCTGGGCACGGCGCTCGGCGAGCGGCATGCCAAGCTCCTCAGGCGGTATGCCGACCGGATCGTCCTCGTGCTCGACGGCGACGACGCCGGCCGCCGCCGGGCCAACGAGATTCTCGACGTGCTCCTCGCCGAACCGATCGACGTTCGCATTGCCCGACTGCCGTCGGGAGTGGATCCGTGCGAGTTCGTGCTCGACCAGGGCCGCGAGGCATTCGAGTCGCTCGTGGCATCGGCGGGCGACCCGCTCGACTACCGGCTCGACGAGGCGATCGCCCGCCTCGCGCCCGACGCCGGCGACGACGCGGCCCTCGCAGCGGTCGAAAGCGTGCTGGCGGCTCTCGCGAAGGTGTCGCCGCAGTCGTCTCTCTCCCCGTCGCAGGTCCGGCTCCGTGAGGATCAGGTGGTGGGCCGGCTGTCACGACGGTTTGGCCTCTCCCGGGAGGTGCTGCGTTCCCGGATGCTGGCGCTGCGCGACAATGCCAGCCGCCGCGTCTCGGCGTCGGCCACCGGCACTGAGGCGGCCGGCGACGCCGACCCCGCGACCGCGGCCCCCGGCATCATGCGGAAGCTCCCCGCCTGGGATCGGGAGGTGATCGAGGTGCTCGTCGGCGTGCCGGATGGTGCGGGCCTGATCGTTCGCGAGGTGCAGTCGGCCGAACTCGAGACCCAGGAGGGCCGGGCCGTGCTCGAGGCCGCCCGCCGGTTGCACGCCGAGGGCCGCCAGATCGCGTTGGCCGGCCTGCTGCTCGAGATTCACGATCCTTCGCTCCAGAGCCTGCTCGTGGCCGTCGACGAGACGACGACCGCCCGCGCACCGCTCGATCCCAAGGAACGCATCCACCACCTGCAAGACGCTCTGCGACGCCGCTCGGCTCAGCGGCAGGCGCATCGGAGCGCGCGGACACTGAAAACCTCCCGGCTGGATCCCGGCTCGGAGGCGGCTCTTTTGGAACAGCTCGTCGCCCAACGGCGGGCCGTTCAAGGCATGACCGATGTCGATGAGGGCATGACCAAACCCAAGGATGGGTGAAGGTGCCCGTCTCGTCGCTGCAATCGGCCTCGCCGGGAATGTTTTTTCCCGACAGGTCGGGGGGCGGTGCGCGAGGTGACGGTACGATGGTGAAGGAGAAACCACTGATGCGTCGATCTGTGAGCACCCTGACGATGTCCCGGCCCCAACACGACACCCACGCCGACCACGCTGGAGCGAACCAGGCCGGCCCCGGCGAACCGGCCGCCACGCCGCTGACCGGTTCCGCTGCCCACGCCGATGCCGATCTCGCGACGCTGATCGCGGCCGGCAGGTCGCAGGGCTATCTGACGTTCGATCAGGTCAACTCGTACCTCCCCGACGAGGCCGTCGATCCGGAGAAGATCGACAGCCTGCTCGTCGCACTCGAGGAACAGGGGATCGAACTCGTCGACACCCCGCCCGATCCGGCCGAACTCGCCGCGGCCAAGCCGATGACGACCGCCGCCAAGCCGCGGTCCCAGCAGCCGCGGCGGGAAGAAGTCATCACCACCGCGCCGTCGAATGCCGGCAACGATCCGATCCGGATGTACCTGGCGCAGATGGCGGAGATTCCGCTGCTCACCCGAGCCGAGGAGATCTCGTTGGCCAAGAAGATCGAAGTCACCCGCAAGCGGTTTCGCCGCGCCATCCTGGGATGCTCCTATTCCATGCAAGCCACGGTGGAGACGCTCCGCCGCGTGCACGAGGGGAAACTGCCCTTCGACCGCACGATCAAGGTGTCGCTCACGGAGCGGCTGACGAAGGAGCAGATCCAGTCGCGGATGCCGCACAACCTGCAGACGCTCGACCACCTGATCGAGCAGGGCAAGGCCGATTTCCGGCTGCTGATCAGCCGGAAGACGACGCCTGCCGACGCCCGCGCCGCGCGGCTCCGCTTCCGCCGCAGCCGCGGCAAGTCGCTGATGCTGGTCGAGGAACTGAGCCTGCGGACGCGGCGGGTGCAGCCGCTGGTGAAGGTGCTCCGCGGCATGTCGGGCCGGATGGACAGCCTGCAGCGCAACCTGCGGCTCATGGACGCGGGCGAGATGTCGCGCGACGACCGGGCCGACATGCGAAAGGAACTCCGCGACCTGATGCTGACCACGCTCGAGAGCCCGCGGTCGCTGCGCCGCCGCGTCGAGATGTTCGGCAAGCTCAAGTCGGAATACGAGGCTGCCAAGCGGAATCTCTCCGCGGCGAACCTGCGTCTCGTCGTGTCGATCGCAAAGAAATACCGCAACCGCGGCCTGAGCTTCCTCGACCTCATCCAGGAGGGCAACACGGGCCTGATGCGGGCGGTCGACAAGTATGAATACCGCCGCGGCTTCAAGTTCTCCACCTATGCCACCTGGTGGATCCGGCAGGCGATCACGCGGGCCATCGCCGATCAGGCCCGCACGATCCGCATCCCGGTGCACATGATCGACGTGCTTTCGAAGCTGCGGACCACCGCGAAGAAACTGCTGCACGAACTCGGCCGCGAGCCCGCGGCGGAGGAGATCGCGCAGGCCGCCGGCGTGCCGCTGGAGGAGGCGCGGCGGGTGCTCGACATGGGTCGGCAGCCGATGAGCCTCGACCGGCCCGTGGGCGAGAGCGAGGACGCCAGCTTCAGCGAATTCGTGGAGGACGTGAGCACTGCGAGCCCCACGCACTCCGCCACCCACGGTCTGCTCAAAGACCGGCTCGATTCGCTGCTGAAGACGCTCACCTACCGTGAGCGGGAGATCATCCGCCTGCGCTACGGCCTCACCGACGGCTACACCTACACGCTCGAGGAAGTGGGTCGCATCTTCCGCGTGACGCGGGAGCGCGTGCGGCAGATCGAGGCGAAGGCGGTGAAGAAGCTGCAGCACCCGGTGCGTTCGAAGCAGCTCGAGACCTTCCTCGAGGCGATGCCTGGCTGAAAACACTCGCCGCCGCCGCGGCCAGCGAGCATACGGGCCGGCTGCGAGGGCAGCCGGCCCGGTGTTTTTCCCCCTTCGATCTGGTAAACTTTCCGGTTGGGAACTCCCCCCGACCGCCCTGAAAGCCACGCCATGTCCACCGCCGTCGTCACCGAAACCATGCGGACACTGCACCGCATCCATACGCAGCTGTCCGATCTTCGGGGACGGCTCGCCGCCGGGCCGCGGCAGATCGCGGCGCTCACGGCGCAGGTGGATGCCGCCGAGTCGGGCCGTGTCGGCGCCCATGACGACGTGAAAAAGGCGAAAATGGCCGCCGACCAGAAGCAGCTGCAGCTGAAGACCGCCGAGTCGAAAATCAAGGATCTCGACGCCAAGCTCAACGCCTGCAAGACCAATCGGGAGTATCAGCTGCTCACCGAGCAGATCGCCGCCGACCGGATGGCGACGAAGGTGCTCGAGGACGAAATCCTCGAGTCGCTCGAGCGGGTCGACACGGTCAAGAAGGCGATCCCCGCGGCGGAGGCGGCCGTGGAGGCTGCCCGCAAGCTGTTGGCCGAAACGAAGGGCCGCGTCGCCACCGAGGCGACACATCTCGACGGCGAGGTGCAGAGGCTTCGCGGTGAGCTCGAGGCGACCGAACGGGAGCTCCCCGCCGACATCCGCGACCTCTATGATCGGGCCGTCAAGAGCAAGGGAGCCGATGGCATGGCCCCGCTCGATGGCGAGAGCTGCGGGGGCTGTTTCCACCAGATCACGGGCAACATGTATTCCGAGCTGCTGATGGGCAAGGTGGTGATGTGCCGCAGTTGCGGCCGGCTGCTGTACGTGCCCGAGAGGACGGCGTCGGGCTGAGCCGGCGCCCCGATCTCGTTCTCGTGGGCCGCCACGTGGGCAGGCCCGATCGTTCATTCATCACGAATCCTCGATATCTTTCCAGGGAGCAAGTCATGTCATCCGACCGCATTCCGATGACCCGTGCCGGCTACGACAAGCTGAAGGCCGAGGCCGACCATCTCGAAACCGTCGAAATGCCCAAGCTCGCCCAACGGGTCGCCGCCGCCCGCAGCGAGGGGGATCTCAGCGAAAACGCCGAGTACCATGGGGCCCGCGAGAGCCAGGGGATGATGCAGGCAAAGATCAACGTCCTCCGCGACAAGCTGGCGCGGGCGGTGATCGTGGAGCGGGCGAAGGAAGCGGGCGACGAGGTCGTCTTCGGGGCGACGGTCGTCGTCAAGGATCTGCAGTTCGGTGATGAAGAGGTGTTCGTGCTCGTGGGCGCCGGCGAAGAGGACTACGACGCCGGCCGGATCAACGTCGCCAGCCCGCTGGCGCAGGGCCTTCTGGGCCGCAAGGTGGGCGAGAAGGTTTCGATCGACGTGCCGGCTGGAACGATGAAGTTCGAGATCCGCGAGGTGCGGTTCGACGACTAGCCGTACGTTGAGCACGTCTGCACCCGGAGGCACGCCGATGCCCAGCCTCGAGTCTCTCCGGTTCACCAACCGGTTCACGAGCGAGTTGCCCGGCGATCCCGAGCCCCGCAACAGCCGTCGGCAGGTCCGTGAGGCATGCTGGTCGCGGGTGAACCCCACGCCCGTCGCCGCCCCCAGGCTCGTGGCCCATTCCGCCGAGGTGGCCGACCTGCTCGATCTCGAGGTGACGGCAGACACCGAGCAGGCCTTCGCCGAGGTCTTTGGCGGCAACCGGCTGCTGCCCGGGATGGACCCCTTCGCGATGTGCTATGGAGGGCACCAGTTCGGCAACTGGGCGGGCCAACTGGGAGACGGCCGGGCCATCAACCTCGGTGAGATCGTCAACGGGCGCGGCGAGCACTGGACCCTGCAGCTCAAGGGTGCCGGCCCCACCCCCTACTCCCGCACGGCAGACGGGCTGGCCGTGCTGAGGTCGTCGATCCGCGAGTTTCTCTGCAGCGAGGCGATGCACCATCTGGGTGTGCCCACCACCCGCGCCTTGAGCCTCGTCGCCACCGGCGAGAGCGTGGTCCGCGACATGTTCTACGACGGCCACCCTCGAGCGGAGCCCGGTGCGATCGTCTGCCGGGTGGCGCCGTCGTTCACCCGGTTCGGCAACTTTCAGATCTTCGCGGCGCGGCAGGAGATCGACCAGCTGCGGCAGCTCGTCGACTTCACGCTGCGGACCGACTTCCCCCACCTGCTTCCCGGCCACGCGCCGGCACGGAGCCCGGCGTCCGCCGACACCGTCGCGGCGATGTTCGACGAAATCTGCCGCCGCACCGCAGAGATGATCGTCCATTGGATGCGGGTCGGGTTCGTGCACGGCGTGATGAACACCGACAACATGTCGATCCTCGGGCTGACGATCGACTACGGCCCGTACGGCTGGCTGGAAAACGTCGACCCCGACTGGACGCCGAACACCACCGACGCCCAAGGCCGCCGCTACCGGTTCATCGCCCAGCCCCAGATCGCTCACTGGAACCTGCTGCAGCTGGCCAACGCGCTGGTGCCGGTGGTGGGCGCGACCACACCGCTGGAGGCGGCGCTCGACGCCTACGCCACGCATTTCCAGGAGGGCTACCGGCGGATGATGGCCGACAAACTGGGGATCGGTCTGCGGCCCGCCGCCGACGACCCGCTCGTCGCCGACCTCTGGCCGCTGCTGGCTGAATCCGAAATCGACATGACGCTGTTCTTCCGTGGTCTCGCGACGGTCCGCGGCGACACCGGCTCGGCGGCCGACCCGGCGTCTCTGCTCGCAGCCGTGGCAGCCGGTTTCTACGCGCCCGAGACGGGAGGCGACGTCGACCGCTCGGCGCTCGGCGAGTGGCTCTGCCGCTACCAGGCTCGGGTCCGCGAGGAGGGCGTTCCCGACGACGTCCGCCGCCCGCGCATGGACGGGGTCAATCCGCTCTATGTGCCGCGAAACTATCTGGCACAGGAGGCGATCGACAGGGCGGAGGCGGGGGATTTCTCGCTCGTGCGGGAGATGCTCGAGGTCTCGAGGCGTCCCTATACCGAACAGCCCGGCCGCGAGCACTTCGCGGCCAAGCGGCCCGATTGGGCCCGCCACCGCGCCGGCTGCTCGATGCTCTCGTGCAGTTCGTAGGCGTCGTCACACCGGTGGGTGACCGCGTCGCTCAGGCTCGGCTCCAGCCGGGCCGCGGCTGCGGATGCACGGTCGGCGGCGCGGCCGAGGACAAAGCCGCAAGCCGGGCCCGCGTCGCCTCCAC
>JBILWX010000007.1:0-61650 GCA_044369655.1 Pirellulales bacterium | reverse complement strand
CTGGACCGACGACCGCACGTCTCTGACTGACTCGCTGTTTCACACACCGGCCGGATCGGCGGCGTCGCTTTGATGTCTCTCCCGCGATCTCGAGGTCTGCCAAGCATGAAGAACTCACCGTTGGCACCCGACCCGTCCTTGCGGCCGACGCAAGAGAAGCCAGACAGCTGCCACGATCGTCCCAATCCAAGCGCCGAGCGTGATGGGCCATGTCCGCTCGAACATGGAAGATGTATGGGTGTACTCAAGCACATGGTGTCCGGCAGGAAGAATGCACCCTCGATGAATACGATTGACGCGGAGAACGTCGTGCTTTCGGGGCTGGCCTCCATTCGAGCGCACATGCAAACTCCAATCCGGATGGAACGTATCGGCCAGCACCACGAGGCCCGGCGCGGCGAGCGTCGCCTCGACGACCACGCGGCGGGGTTCGTCCACCACGACCCGACACCTCTCGCCGGCGGCGGGCGGCTGAAGAGCTGTTCGGTCAGGCAGTGCCACTGGGGCGGCGGTTTCGACCACCACAGTCGAACCGAGCACGGAGATCCTCGGATTCGGGAACGCGATATTCGCCATCAGCGCGGCATAGGCCCGACCAGTCGGGTCACCGACAGGATCGCTGCGCAGCACTCGCTGGGCGATCCGGGCCCGCGGTTCAGCAGAGTCGTTGCGGATGTACTGTACGAATGCGTCTTGCTCGGAGACACCGGCCGGTAGCGCCAGGGTGCTTGGCATCCTTGCACCGATGGGCACGGGCCCTTCATCCACGCCGCGCTTCTGCGCGTCGGACCAATCACGCTCGAACTCGGAGAGGGGGACACCGGACGGGGGTTCCAGCGGGACGACGAAGAACTCGACCGCCGCAGAGTCGAACATACGACGTGAAAAGACCCGTGACTCGCCATAGGCTCGAGAAGTCTGAAAGAATGTCTCGATGTCCGCCTCCATGGCGGTACTCGGCTCCCCGACCTTTCCCCATCGGTGCAGCAAGGGTGTCTGGCCTCGCATGGCCATGCCGGCGATGAGCGCTCGATCGGTCGGGTCATCAGTCGTCGGGAGGTGAATGACATTGTCGATGGCACCCAGCCGAGGCACGGCGCTCGTCGCCGCCAAGGCAGGCAGTCGCCGCTGCAGAAGAGTGTCAGCCGCGGTCCCACCTTCGACCAGAGCGATGAACGGCGATGTATAGATGAAGAATCGACCTGCGACGACGAGGTCGACGGCAGTCAACCCGACGAGCATCGCACTGGCGAGCGGATGCGCGATGCGTCCACGACGAGCCAGCACGGCGATGACGGTCGCCAGCGCAGCAACGACGAACGCGAGGATGCCCCCTGCGAGGATGAGGTGCGGCGATTCACCCGCGAAGGATACGGCCACGGCCGTCGTCAGTATGGCGAAGCCTCCGAGCCCCACGCTCAGTTGGGTCACCAATCGCAGGCTGCGGCTGTCGCGGAGGATCACGTCAAAACCCGACGCTGCCAGCTGGGAAAAAGCGAGCGCGAAGATGGCGAGCCATTTCGCCGGGTATCGAAACCCCGAGTATCCCGGCACGCAGGACACGAGCATCCAATACAAGCCCCCCACTTCGTCCCCCGGCAGGTAGAAGGCGACATCGGTCGCACCGGTTGTTCGCGCGATCACGTGACGCACGGCGCCGACCAACCCGAACCCACCCGCCGCCGCAAGATAGGAAAACGCGAGCACCACGCCCCACCCTCTGGCTCCACTCCGCGCACGCGGAATGGCGATGGCGACAACAGAGCACGCAAGGGGAATGATCCCTGCGTAGACAGTCGCCACCCAGGCCTCCCCTTCCCATCCCAGACTGCGCGGCCAGCGGTCGAGGAACTGACCGGCAAGAGTCGGAGACAGGCATTCCAAGAACCACCATGGAGCGATGCTGTACCGGTAAATCTCGTGGTAGAAGCCCACGCCTTCCGGAGGGCGGCCAAGAAGCACGGAGTACCAATCGTCTTGTCGGTCGGGCGTTGCATGCCAGAGGAATGCGGGGACGTCCCAAAGCGAGACGGGTGCGATGTCGGTGTAGCGGGTCGTCGTCAGCATAAACTCGCGAGTGAGCCCGAGTTGTACACACGACAGCAAGCCCCCGAGCAATGCTGCCGCGACGAGCACGGCGCAAGGCCCGACGATCGCCCTACGATACGCGACGAACTGCGTCGGAGTCCGCCAGCCATGGCGACACAACAGCACGATGCCGATCACGATTCCGGCATGGACGGACGACTGCGGTTCGCCGGCCAAGACCGCGCAGGCGAGTGCCAGAGCGAGAATCAGAAAATCCCCGAAGTCGAAACGTTCGAGAAGCCTGATGCCCGCCCTGACAGCCCAGGCCGCCCAGGCCGCCCCCGCCAGTGCGTTTGGGGCATAGACGTGAAACAGAATGCAACCCGACAGGGCGAAGGAGATACCCGCCAGCAGCGATGCGTCGCGAGAGGCACCGGCATCGCGAGCCATCACGAAGGCAGCTGTTCCAGCGAGGGCCACGTGTCCGATCATGAGCATGCTCAGCGAGACTCCGTCCGGCAGGAGAGTCGTTGCCAACACCTGCGGTGGGTAGAAGACGCCGGCGGTGTTCATGGCTGCCAGTGGCTGGCCGCCGTTGAGCCAAGGATTCCAAAGTGGGACCCGGCCAGACAGCCACTCGTTCGCCACCAGCCGATAGAGCGGCGGGAAAAAATGCATCGAGTCGCGGAAAGCCAGAAACCGCGCGCCCCCAAGCACTTCGCCGAAGAGTCCGACGAGAACAGTGCATGCGATCGTTGCACCGACCGCCATCGACACCCGGCCACTGCCACGTTGCTCGAGGCCTCCGGCCAGTTGCTCTGGTTCGCTCAACGTGAGCCCGTTCTGATGGTCGAATGATGTGGGGGGAACCATCTTGAAAATACTATAGTGACACGCGAACCGGGTGAGCACCGTCGCCCGCATGGGGAGGCCTTCGGGCTCGAGCCTGGCCGGGCTTTTCCACGGCCGGCAACCGTCGCGAGGGACGTGGCCGACGAAGCACAGGCAAAGACTCCAGCCCCTGCAGAGTCGCCGTGAACATCGTTCTGGCCGCAGGTCCGTGAGAAATTGATGAGCGCCGACGCACCGGCAGAAGCGGGTGATCGCCCGCGGTATGATACGGTTCCGTTTGCCTGTTGACGGTCGTTTGTCCGGTGTCGAATCAGCTGACGGAACACCGCCGCCGAGAGCAAGCGAATGCTGTCTGAGCCGATTCCTCGCCCCGCTTTCG
This sequence comes from Pirellulales bacterium, assembly GCA_044369655.1. Taxonomy (GTDB): domain Bacteria; phylum Planctomycetota; class Planctomycetia; order Pirellulales; family UBA1268; genus CAMCQY01. Next base: position 58,391 of record JBILWX010000007.1, on the reverse strand, counting down.
AGGAAACCATGTATCACCCCAGCCGCTTGTGCGTAGCCATGCCTCGCCACAGGATGTCCGTGTCGCCCAAAAGCGGTTTCACGATCGTGGAACTGCTCATCACGATCGCGGTCATCGCGCTGCTCGTGGGCATCCTCTCCCCCGCGCTCCAGGTCGTGCGGGAGGCTGCCCGCAGGACGTCGTGCGCCAACAACCTGCGGCAGATCGCCCTGGGGATGGCGACCTATGATGATGCGCAGAAGCAACTGCCAGGCTGGCGCAACCTCCTCGATACCTACTCCAAGGTGCGGATTGCGACCGATCCGAAGACAGCGTGCGTCTCCTGGACCGTGCCGATCCTGCCGCACATCGAGGGCAAGCCGACCCATGACTGGTACACCGCTTACACGACCGCCGCCGCTTCCGCCTCGGGCAACCCTGCGACGAAGAAGATTCCGACGTATGCATGCCTTTCGCGGGGGGATGTGACCACGACGTCGCCGCTCTCCTACGCCGTCAACGCCGGCACCGGTGGCGAGGAGCTGGATGAGGCGTCCGCGCCTGCCTCCCAGTTCGAGGGCGATGGCGTCTTCGCCGATGCGGTGGGCAATCTCCCCGGCGAACCGACATTCGACGCCAGCCGCCCGACCTACAGGCCGGCCGTCGTGAGCCTGAAGAAGGTCGCCGTGGACGGGGCCGGCTTTACGATCCTGCTCACGGAGCGTTCCGGGCCGAACGCGGCGAAAGACATTTCCTGGTCCGCGAATCCCGTCGTCGTCAAGGCGAACGTCGGTGCCCGGGTCGAAAATCATTCGGTCCTCCACCCGCTGGACATCGGCGTCGGGTCGAGAACCGAGGCCCAGGTGATCAACCCCACGGCAGACACCTGCCCGCTCCCCAATCCTCCCCTTCCAGGAGCCAACGGCGACGACTGGAGAGAGCGGTATCCCTCCTCCCGTCATCCCGGCGCGGTCAACGTGGCCTTCTGCGATGGCCGGACACGCGTGCTGCGAAACGGCATCGATGCCTGGGTCTACTGCCAGCTGCTCTCCCCCAACGGCAAGGCGGTCTCGCCGCGGGTGGCGGATTGGCAGCAGTCGGTGGATACATCCGGCAGACTGTCGCCGTACGAGCTCAACCCGCCCGATCTGGTTCGATAGCCATGGACGCCGGACGGGCGGCAGGCTCCGCACGTTCCCTGGTAGTGCGGTGAGGGGCGGTTGCGGGCCGGTGCAAAAGCTCATGCCAGCGGTGCAAATATTCATGGACCGCGCGTGAAGCCTGTGAAATAACAGGTGCTGTCCAGCACGCCCCACAGGAAGGACCCGCCCGCATGACTGCCACCGCCCGCCCGGCTCGGCGCATTCGCACCGCCATCGTTGGCCTCGGCTTCGGGGCCGAGTTCATCCCCATCCACCAACGGCATCCCCACGCGGACCTCGTCGCCATCTGCCAGCGGTCGCAGGACAAACTCGACCAGGTCGGCAAGGCCTATGGCGTCGAGCGGCGGTACCGGCACTACGCCGACCTCCTCAAGGACAAGGAGATCGACGCCGTCCACATCAATTCGCCCATTCCCGACCATGCGGCCATGACGCTTGCGGCCCTCGAGGCGGGCAAGCACGTGATGTGCACCGTGCCGATGGCCACGAGCGTGGAGGACTGCAAGAGAATCGTCGACCTCACGGCAAAGACGGGGCTCAAGTACATGATGGCCGAGACCGTCGTCTACGCGCGGGAGTTTCTCTTCATCAAGCAGATGGCCGACCGGGGAGACCTCGGAAAGATCCAGTTCGTGCAGGCCAGCCACCAGCAGGACATGGACGGCTGGCCGAACTACTGGCCCGGCCTGCCCCCGATGCACTACGCCACGCACTGTGTCGGGCCGTGCTTGGCGCTCGAACGGAAGGACGCCGAGGAAGTGAGCTGCTTTGGCTCCGGGAGAATCCGCGAAGAACTGATCACGCACTACGGCTCCCCCTTTGCGATCGAAAGCGCGCATGTGAAGCTCGCCGACAGCGACGTCGTGGCCCGCGTGATCCGCTCCCTCTTCGACACGGCCCGTCAGTACCGCGAGAGTTTCGACGTGTATGGGTCGAAGGCGAGCTTCGAATGGCAGCTCTGCGAGCACGAGCAGCCGGTGCTCCATACGGCCAAGAAACCGGAGCCGGAGATCCCCACGCGGATCCCGGTGCCCGACTTCGCGCATCTCCTCCCGGAGCCGATCCGGCGGTTCACGACCGGTGGCGTCTACGATGCCGACGACCACCAGCATCTCTCGTTCACACAGGGTGGCGGCCATGGCGGCAGCCATCCGCACCTCGTGCACGAGTTCGTGACGGCGCTCGTCGAGGGCCGCGACCCGTATCCCAATGCGAAGCAGAGCGCCAACTGGACCTGCACCGGCATCCTGGCGCATGAGTCGGCCATGAAGGGAGGGGCGATCATGAAGCTGCCCGAATGGAGTTTTTCGTGATGAAAACAGCCCTGCTCGTCGGTGCGATGCTCGTTGTGGCCAGTGTGGTCCAGGCGGCGGAGCCACCGCTCAGGGTGCTGTTCCTCGGGGACAACGGCCACCATCAGCCCCCCGCGCCATATGTCGACCATCCCGCGATGACGCAGCCGCCGGCGGGATTGAAAGCTTTCGCATACCAGCCGGCGACGGTGCCGCTCTACGACCCGCACCCCAAGCAGTGGGGCGCCATGGCCGAACCGCTTTCGCAGATGCAAAAGCCGCTCGACCCGGAGGAGTCGCGGAAGCATGCGATCACGCCCGAGGGGTTTCATGTCGAGCTGTTCGCGAGCGAGCCGCTGCTCGAGGGCAAGCCGCTGGCGTTCGTGTTCGACGGGGACGGCAGCGTCTACGTCGCGGAGAGCGTCGACTATCCGAACGATCTGGTGGAGCCGGGCCAGGGTGAGGGCCATGACCGGATCGTGAAGCTCGTCGATGCTGACGGCGACGGCAAGGCCGATCGCCGCGAGGTGTTCGCCGAAAAACTCTCGATCCCCACGAGCCTGCTGGCCCATGACGGCGGCCTGATCGTGGCCCAGGCCCCGCACATGCTGTTTCTGAAAGACTCCGACGGCGATGGCAAGGCCGACGTGCGAAAGGTGCTCTTCGGCGGCTGGGGCACGGGCGACACCCACGCCGGCCCGAGCAACCTCACCTGGGGCCTCGACGGCTGGGTCTACGGCATCGTCGGCTACTCCGGTTTCAATGGCGAGGTGGGGGGAGAGAAACTGCGGTTCGGTGCCGGCTTCTGGCGGTGCCGCCCCGACGGGTCGAAGCTCGAATACCTGCGCAGCACGAACAACAACTCCTGGGGCTTCGGCTTCAGCGAGGAGGGGTTGCTGTTTGGCTCGACGGCCAACGGCAATCCGAGCGAGCACATGCCGCTGGCGAACCGCGTGTATGAACGCGTGCGTGGCTGGAGCGCGACGACCCTGTCCGGCATCGCCGGCAGTCCGGCGATGGAGCTGGCGCCGAAGGCCGGTGTCGCCGGCGAGTCGGTCGCCATCCGCCAGGTCGATCACCACGGTCGCTTTACCGCCGCAGCCGGCCACCGGCTCTACACGGCCCGCGCCTATCCACAGGAGTATTGGAACCGCACGGCCTTCGTCTGCGAGCCGACCGGGCACATCGTCGCGACGTTCCAACTCATGCCACAGGGTGCCGTCTTCGCCAGCCGCATGGGCTGGGACCTCGTGGCCAGCGACGATGAATGGACGGCACCGATCCAGGCCGACGTGGGCCCCGACGGCCAGGTCTGGGTGATCGACTGGTACAACTACATCGTCCAGCACAATCCCACGCCGGCCGGCTTCGAGACCGGCAAGCGGGGGGCCTACATCACGCCGCTCCGCGACAAGACGCACGGTCGGATCTGGCGGGTCGTGCACGGCGCGGCCCCCGGCACGGCGCGACCATCGCTCGCCCAGGCGACGCAAGAGCAGTTGGTCGCACGGCTCCGCGACGACAACCTGTTCTGGCGGGAGCGGGCCCAACGAAAACTCGTCGAGCGCGCCGCGGGCAGCACGGATGGCGGCCGCGACGTCGTGCCTGCGCTCGTCGAACTGGTGCGGGATGCGTCGGTCGATGGTGTGGGGCTCAATCCGGCCGCGATCCATGCCCTCTGGACCCTCAAGAGTCTCGGTGCGCTCGAGGGACCGGCCGCCGATTCGCTGGCCGTGGCCACCGTGCAGTCGGCGCTCGGGCATCCGTCGGCGGGCGTGCGGATGAACGCCGTGAAGGTGCTCCCGCGGGATCAGGGGTCGCTGGCCACGCTGGCTGGCTCGGGCGTGGCGGCCGACCCGGCGGCGCTGGTGCGTCTGGCGGTGCTCGAGGCGCTTGGCGAATGGACTCCCTCCGCCGAGGCGGGAGCACTCGTGAATCAACTGCTGGCCGATCCGCGAACGCTCGCAGATCCGGTGCTGGCCGATGCCGCGACGAGCGCGGCGGCGGTGCAGGCAGCCGCCGTTGTGCCGGCGCTGTTGTCAGCCGCCATTTGGACTGAAAAGCCTGAGCCGCGGCGGCTGGCCATCGTCGAGCGGGTGGCGGAGCACGTGGCCCGTGGCGCCGACGCCGTGGCCGTGTCCGCGACGCTCGTGCACCTCGAGGTCGCAGACCCCGAGGTGGCGATCGCGGCCCTGACGGGAATGGCCCGTGGCTGGCCCACGGGAACGGCCGCGGCACTCACGCCAGCCGCCGAGGCGGCCAGCCGCACGCTCGTCGGAAAACTGCCGGCCGCAGCCCAGGGACAACTCGTCACGCTCGTGCAGCACACAGGCTCCAAGGCGCTCGACGCCGAAATCGGCCGGATCAGCACGGCGCTTGTGTCGGAGCTCGATCGGGCGGACGCCGTGGAGGCCGACCGGGCCGAGGCTGCTGAGCGATTGGTGATGCTGCGTCCTGCCGATCCGGCCGTCGTGAACCTCATCATGGAACGCGTGGGCGGACGGGCCAGCCCGGAACTGTCGGCCGGGCTGATCGCGAGTGTGGGTCGATCGACTGCGGCGGAGGCGCCGGCGGCCCTGCTCGATCGGCTCGCGTCGTTCACCCCGCCGGTGCGGGAGGCGGCCGTGCGCACGATCCTCGCCAACCGCGACTGGGCGGCGCTGCTCGTGGAGCGGCTCGGAACGCGGCAGGTGAATCTCGGCGACATTCCGATCGTCGACCGCGCCAAGCTTGCGGAACACCCCGACCGCGGCGTCCGTGAACGCGCCAAAAAGATCCTTGCAGCCGGTGGCGGGCTCCCGAATGCCGACCGGCAGAAGGTGATCGACGAGATCCTCCCGGTCGTCAAGGCGGGAGGCGACGCCGCCCGCGGTGCGCTCGTCTTCAAGGAGCAGTGCGGCACGTGCCACACGCATTCGGGCCAGGGGGGCAGGGTGGGGCCCGAACTCACCGGCATGGCCGTGCATCCGGCCCACGAACTCTTGATTCACATCCTCGACCCGAATCGCTCCGTCGAGGGCAACTACCGGGCGTATACGGTGTCGACCGACGACGGCCGCGTGGTCACGGGACTGTTGGCCAGCGAGAGCAAGACCGCCATCGAGATCGTCGATGCCGAGGGCAAGCGAGTGGCGATCCAGCGGAACGAGATCGACATGTTTCAGCCGTCGCAAAACTCGCTCATGCCGGTCGGCTTCGAGAAGCAGATCAAGCCCGAGGGGTTTGCCGACCTGCTGGCCTTCCTGACCGCCCGGGGTACCGGCGGCACTCCGTGATACAACGGTGGCATGCCCGCTCCAGCCCGCCAAAACCGCCGCGTGGCCGTCGTCATCGAGGCTTCGAATGCCTACGCGCGGGGGCTTCTGGCGGGCATCTTGCGGCACGTGCGGGAGCATGAGCCGTGGACGGTCTTTCTGCCCGAGCACGGCCGGGGCAGGCCGCCGCTTGAGGCGCTCGCGAAGTGGGCCGGCGACGGCGTGATCGCGCGGATCGAGACGGAATCCACCGCCAGATCGATCGAGAGGCTGCGGAGGCAGTTCGGGATTCCGGTGATCGACGTGAGCGCGGCCCGGCTCGTCGCCGACCTCCCCTACGTGGAGACCGACGACGTGGCGATCGCGGCAGTCGCCGCCGACCACTTCTTCGAGCGCGACTTTCGGCACTTCGCATTTCTCGGGGACGATCGGTTTCGCTGGAGCGACAATCGCTGCCGGGCGTTCGTGGAGGCTGTGGCGGCCCAGGGGCACGAGGTGGCCGTGTTTTCACCCCGCGGACGCAGAGCACCGCCGGCTGACGACGACGAGGCGGTCGAGGCGTGGCTGGCGCGGCTGCCCAAGCCCGTCGCGCTGTTGGCCTGTTACGACAGCCGCGGCCGGCAGGCAATCGATGCCTGCCGGCGGGCGGGGATCGCCGTGCCCGACGAGGTGGCCGTGCTGGGCGTGGACGACGACGACGTGCTCTGCGGGCTGGCCAGCCCGCCGCTGTCGAGCGTGATGCCGGATGCGATCGGAGCCGGCCGGCGGGCGGCCGAACTGCTCGAGCAGCTGATGCGGGGAGAACCGCTCGAGCGGAGCGAGTGGCTCCTGCCCCCGCTGGGGATCGCCGTCCGCCAGAGCACCGACGTGCTTGCCATCGAGGATCCGCTCGTGGTGGCGGCCGTGCGGCACATCCGCGACCATGCCTGCGACGGCATCAACGTGGCCGACGTCGCCCGGGTGCTCACGACCACCCGCCGGGTGCTCGAGAACCGGTTCACGAAACGGGTGGGCCACACGCCGCATGAGGAGATCGCCCGGGTCCAGTTTCGCCGCGTCGAGCAGCTGCTGCTCGAGACCGATCTGCCACTGGCCACGATCGCCTTGCGGGCCGGCTTCCGGCACACCGAATACATGACCGTCGCGTTTACGAAACGCCACGGCATGCCCCCGAGCCGCTGGCGAAAGCGGTAGCGGCCAAGCCGTGCTGACTACCGCACGTCGAGCAGTTCCACGAGGAAGTGGAGCGTGGCGTTGGGCGGGATCGGGCCGCCCGGCGTGCCGCGCGGTCCGTAGCCGAGGTTGCTTGGGATCAAAAGCTCGATCATGCCGCCCTTGCCGACCAGCTGCATCCCCTCGGTCCAGCCGGGGATGACCTGATTGAGCCCAAACTCGATCGGCTCGCCCCGCTTGTAGGAGCTGTCGAACACCTTCCCGTCGTCGAGCCAGCCGTGGTAGTTCACCTTCACGGCGTTGGTGGCCTTGGGAGCGGCGCCGGTGCCCTTGCGGAGGACGCGGTATTGCAGGCCCGAGGGCGTGGTGGCGAACGTCTTGGGGGCGTCGGCGTCGAGCTTGCCAGCGCCGGCGGGGAGTTGCGGGTGGGGGACTTCGGCGGGTTCAGCGGCCACGGTGGTCTCCAGAAAGAAGGGATCGAGGGTGAGCGTGAGGGAACACAGAGCGAAAAGGACGAAGGCGGACGAACGCATCGCGTGGGCTCCGGGAGGAAAGCGGGCAGTATAACGGCCGCCCGCTCAAACGCCCATCCAAGCCCGAAGCGCTAGCGAGGGAAGTGGGCGACCGCCCGCTCGACCGGATGATTATCGCGCCAGCAACCGTTCGACCTCGTCCGGTAGGATCGGCACGTGGGCGCACAGATCCACCGGTCCCTCTTCCGTGACGAGGATGTCGTTCTCGAGGCGGATGCCGATGCCCTCTTCGGGGATATAGATCCCGGGCTCCACCGTCACCACCCAGCCGGGTGCCAGCGGGCCGTTTTGCGGCGCGAGGTCGTGCACCCCCAGACCGAGCGAGTGGCCCAGTCCATGCATGAAGTATTTCCGGCAGGCCGGCTCCTCGGGCGTGTCCTTGGCCACCTGCTCGCGGGTGAGCAGGCCGAGCGCGAGGAGCTCCTCGTTCATCTCGAGCTGTGCCGCCCGCTTCCAGTCGCGAAGCAACGTGCCCGCGGTGGTGCGGGCGATCGAATGCGTCAAGACCCGCAGCACCGCCTCGTAGACCGCCCGCTGCCGCGGCGAGAATCTGCCGTTCACGGGGTAGGTGCGGGTGAGGTCGGCCGCGTAGTTGGCATACGAGGCACCCACGTCGATCAGCACCAGGTCGCCGTCGCGGCAGGGCTGGTCGTTGTCGTTGTAATGGAGCACGCAGGCGTTTTTCCCCGCGGCGATGATCGGCTCGTAGGCCATCCGGCCGCGTCGCCGGGTGAACTCGCCGATCAGTTCGGCTTCCAGTTCGTATTCCATCACGCCCGGCCGGAGCATCGAGAGCACGCGGCGGAGGCCGTGGTCGGTGATGTCGATGGCCTGGCGGACGAGATCCACCTCGGCGGGGCTCTTCACGGCCCGCAGTTGCCGCAGCAGGGGCTGCAGTCGTTCGTAGCGGTGGAGCGGGTACCGCGCCAGGAGCGTTCGGGCCAGCCGCAGGTCGCGGGACTCCACCTCCGTGCTCGCCCGCTCGTGCTCGTTGGCGTTGAGGTAGACCGTGGCGCTTTCGCACATGAGCGCATGCAGAACCCCCGGCAGGTCGGCGAGCCAGCGGATCTTCGCCGTGCCCGAGATCTCCCGCGCCTGCTCCTTCGTGAGCTTGTGGCCCTCCCAGGTGGTGAGCAGTTCATTGGGCTGCCGGATGAAGAGCATCTCCCGCTGGGCCGGGTCGATCGCGTCGGGGGCGAGCACGAGCACGCTCTCCTCCTGTTCGATGCCGGTGAGCCAGAAGAGGTCGCTGGCCGGATGAAGCCGGAGCGTGCCGTCGCCGGAGGTGGGCAAGAGATCGGCGGCATGCACGATCACGAGGCTCTGCGGCGGCAGGAGGGCCGTGAGCTGGCGGCGGTGCGAGACAAACTGGGACGGATTGATCGGGGCGTGTCGCATGGGGGAACATGGCTCCGCGGGAAAGCCGGATCGTACACTGGCGGTCCAGAGCCTCCCACCAGCCAGAGGTCCACGCCATGCCAGCGAACACCCCGCTCCATCACGCCGAACCTGTGCTGATCGCCGGCCGGTGGCGGCCCGCCGTGGCCACGGGTGGTTTTCGGGCGGTCGATCCCACCACCGGCGAGGAGCGGCCGCAGCAGTGGCCGGTGAGTGGCTGGAGCGACGTCGACGCGGCGCTCGACGCGGCCGTGACCGCCGCCCGAGCACTCGTGCAGATGCCCGGCGCACGGCTCGCCGCCTTCCTCGAACGGTATGCCGATCGGCTGGCGGCCCGGGCACATGACCTCGTCGCCGTGGCCCATGCGGAATCGGGGCTCGACGTCCAGCCGCGACTCGCCGACGTGGAACTGCCGCGGACGCTCGACCAACTGCGACAGGCCGCCGTCGCCGCCTGCGAAGGGACCTGGCGGATGGCCATGATCGACTCCCAGCGGAACATCCGCTCGGCGGCCTTCGGGCTCGGGCCGGTCGTCGTGTTTCCGCCGGCGAATTTTCCCTTGGCCTACGGCGCCGTCACGGGTGGCGACTTCGCGGCCGCGATCGCCGGCGGCAACCCCGTCATCGCCAAGGCCCATCCCGGGAACCCGGGCGTGTCGCGGCTGGCGGCCGAGGAGGCGCTCGCCGCGGTGCACGACACCGGACTGCCCCCGGCCACCGTGCAGGTGCTGCACGGCGTCTCGCTGGACGATGGCGAACGGCTCGTGGCCGATCCGCGCGTCGGAGGCACCGGCTTCACCGGCGGCCAGGAGGCGGGCAAGCGGCTCTACGCCGCCGCGGCGGCGGCGGGCCGTGTGATCTGGGTGGAAATGGGAAGCATCAATCCCGTCGTCCTCTTGCCGGGGGCGGTGGCCGAGCGCGGCGATGCGATCGCGGCTGAACTGACGGCGAGCGTGACCGGTTCGGCCGGGCAGTTCTGCACGAAGCCGGGCCTCGTGTTGCTCATCGACGACCAGCCCGCCGCGACGTTCGCGGGTGCGGTCGCGGAGCGGTTTCGGGCGATCGGAGCCCAGGTGCTTTTGGGGCCGGTCGGCCGCGTGCGGCTCATGGCGGCGATCAAGGCTCTCGAGGACGCAGGCGCGCGGGTCGTGGCCGGAGGCGGCGCGGGTGACGGCCCGTGCAGCCACAGACCGACCCTGCTCGAGGTTCGTGGCGCGGACCTCGTGGCCCGCCCGCAGGCGCTGGTCATCGAGGCCTTCGGCAACGCGACGCTGCTCGTTCGGTGCGAGAGCATGGACGAACTCATGGCGGCAGTCGCCTGCGTGCCGGGTGCGCTTGCCGCGAGCATCTATCGCAGCAGGGATCGACGTGACGACGCATCGTTTGGACCAGTTGCCGCGAGCCTCGTCGCGCGGGCTGGAAGAATCATCGAAAATCGGATGCCGACGGGGTTGGCCGTCACGCCGCCGATGCAGCATGGTGGACCGTGGCCGTCGGCCGGCCCGCCGTTCTTCTCGGCGGTCGGCATGCCGTGGTCGATCCTGCGATTCGCGCGGCGGATCTGCTTCGACGGCTGGTCCCTCGAGCGGTTGCCCGAATGCCTGCAGGACAAAGTTCCCGAGGGGCGGCCCTGGCGGTATGTCGATGCCGCGTGGACCCGCGGCTGACCGGAGTCATGTGCGTTGCGCGCTTGGCGAGCGGCCGGCAGGGATGACACCCGAGGCCCCGCCAGTCCGATCCGCGCGAGGGAATGCCCCGGTCCATCCAAGCCCGAAGCGCGAGCGAGGGACTGCCCGATCGCTCAGCGGTAGTTGCTTTCGCCGTACTGCCTGACCCGCTCGGCCGCCTTGATCGCTTCGTCCTTCACTTCCCGACCGACGGCGGCGGCCCGGTCCTTGTTGACCGAGATGCTCGGCAGACCGCCCGTCCAGGAGATCGTGATGACCCCCGTGGCGATCAGCACCGGCACCAGCACGATCAAAAGCCGCGAGCCCCAGCGGGACTTCGCCACCTTCTGCACCGGCGTGGGGAGCGGGAGAGTGGAGGTGGCCAGACCGACCACCTTCTGGGCGTAGGTTTCCTTGTGCGAGCGTCTCCGTGCCATCGTCTGCTCCTGCCGAATCGTGGACCGAAACTGTTTCCTCTTCGAGAAGAGAGGATCGGTCGGCCGGGCCGCCGCCGATGAGCCCGCCCGACGGTCGGCGGTACCGGTTCCGGCGTACCCGCAAATTGCCCAGTCCCCAAAAGCCCGCAGGCCAGAGGTCGGTTATCCAAGCCCGCAGCGCGAGCAAGGGAATCCGCCCTCCACTCCATGCCAAGCCATAGTTCCCTCGCTCGCGCTTCGGGCTTGCATGGGAGGGTGGGTGTCATCCACGCTCGCCAGCGCACGCAAGCGAAAACGGTGCGGGGTTCAGGCGAGCACGGCGGCGATCGGCGTGCCGCCGCCGCCGATCTTGAAGGGCCGGCCGTTGGGCGCGGGAAACTCCTGCTCGAACGGCAGGCCGCAGGCGGCGGCGATCGTGGTGTTGAAGTCGGCGACCGAGACGGGGTCTTTGGCGGGCCGGAACCCCTGCTCGTCGCTCTGCCCGTAGACCGCCCCGCCCTGCACGCCCGCTCCGGCCAGCACGCAGGAGAAGACGCCCGGATGGTGATCGCGGCCGGTGTTCTCGTTGATCCGCGGCGTCCGTCCGAACTCCGTCGCCAGCACGACGAGCGTCGAGGAGAGCAGGCCGCGCGCCTCGAGATCCGTCAACAGCGTGCCCATCGCCCGGTCGAGTTGCGGCCCCTTCTCGTCCATCTCCTCGAACACGTCACGGTGCATGTCCCAGCCGCCGAACTCCACCTCCACGCACCGTACGCCCGATTCAACCAACCGCCGCGCGAGCAGGCAGCCGAGTCCGACCCGCGAGTCGCCGTAGGACTCTCGGACCGCCGGCTTCTCCTTTGCGATGTCGAAGGCCTGCAGGTCGACCGAACCCATCAGCCGCACGGCGTCTTTGTAGAGCTGATTGTAGGCGTCGAGCTGCCGGCCGGCGTAGCGCTGCTTGAAGTCACGGTCGATGCGGTCGGCCAACGCCAGCCGGCGGTCGAAGTTCTCCTCCGAGAGGTAGCGGGGCCGTGTCGTGTTCTCGAGTCCCTTCAGAGGATCGGCCACCGGCACGGGCGTGAGCGAGGGATCGAGGAAGCCGGCACCTGGATGGTCGTTCCCGTTGCCGACGAGCACGTAGCTGGGGAGATCCTTGCTGATCTTTCCCATGGCGTGCACGGCCCACGCGCCGAAGGCGGGATGCCGGATGCTGTTGATCGCGGCATAGCTCGTCCGCATCAGGTACTGGCCCTGCTCGTGGGCGCCTGTCTCCGTGGAGAGCGAACGAATCACGGCCAGCCGGTCGGAGAGGGCGGCGAGTTTCTCGAGGCTCTGCCCGAAGACGACGCCCGGCGTCTTCGTCTGGATCGGCTTCGTCTCCCCCTGTTCCTCCCGCCCAGGCTTGGGGTCGAACGTGTCGAGGTGGCTCATCGCGCCTTGCATCATCAGGAAGATGATGTTCTTGGCGTGGGTGGGCCCCGGGGCGACGGCGGCTTCCAGGTGCTGCGACACGCTCGGCACGAGGCCGACGCCGAGCGTCGCCCGGGCGATCCGGCCAAAGGCCTCGCGGCGGGAGAGCGTCTCGAGCCAGTGGTGCTTTTGCGTCATGCCGTTGCTCCCGAAGCGTTGCCGTCTACTGGATGAAGATGAATTCCCGCGTGTTGAGCAACGCCCAGATGAGGTTGCCGCAGCCGGTCGCGGGTGTGTCGGCCGACTGGATTTCCTGGATGGCGAACGAGCGATCCTCGGCCGAGGGCCGGTGGGAGAGGATCGAGAGGAAGATGACGTCGACGGCCTGCTTGGGATCGTGTGACATGACCTCGTCATGGATCGCCGAGCCGCGGACGAGCATGCTGTGGGTGATCGGGCCGTTGAACATCGAAAGGATCTGCGGCACCGTGGCGACCGTCCGGCTCCCTTCGATCGCCTCGCGGTCGCTCTGGCCGAACTGCCGGAGGAAGTGGCCAAGGGGCAGCGGCGCCGGCAATTCGCTGGCCCGCACGAGCACCTGCCCCTGGTAGCCGAACTGCCGCTGGAGGTGGCCGATGTACCGCTTGCGACTATAGGTGTCACTGAACAGATCGTAGGCTTTCTCGACGTCGGCGTAGCTGGTGCCGGCGGCGGCGAGATCGATGGCTGCCACGCGCGCGAACGCGCCGGCCGTGGGCCGCTGGAACGCCCACTCGTTATGGGCGACGAGCACGAGGATCGAGTCCCAGAGCTGCTCGGCCGTCATCCGCTTCAGTGCCGGACCGGTGAACCGGAAGGGGGTCGGCGAGGTGGGATCGTAGAGCACGGCCCGCCGCTGGTAGGCGTCGGTCGAAACGAGGATGCGGACACACTCGCGGAGGTCGAACTCGAGCCGGATCACGAGGTCGGTCAGGTGCTCGAGCAATTCCGGATTCGAGGCGGGGTTGTTCTCCCGGAAATCGTCGTGTGGTTCGACGATCCCCACCCCCATCACCTTCCGCCACAGCCGGTTGGCGATCGTGCGGGCAAACTGCCGGTTGTCGCGGGAGGTGAGCCAGGCGGCGAACTGTGCCCGCTGGTCCGTGGCGACGGCCGCGGCGGGAATCCCGCCCCACAGCACCCGCGGGGAGACGGCGGCGAGCGGCTGGGCATCGTCGTACTGATAATCGTGCGGCAAGAGCAGTTTTACCTGCTGGTAGCTGACGCTCGTCAGGTTCGAGTTGATGAACAGCCGCAGGCCGTTGTCGACCTGCTTGGCGCGGACCCGTTGGGTGGCCTCCTGCACGATCTCGCGGACGCGGCGGACCGCTTCGGCATTGGCCTGCCGGGCCTGTTTCGCCGCCTGCTTCATCTCCTCCTTCGAGAGCCCGGCCTTCTTGTCGGGGAAGCCGGCGAGCCGTGTCCGTGTGCCCGCGGTGAAGGCGGCCAGTTCGTAGAATTGGTGTTGCGTCCACGAATCGAACGGGTGATCGTGGCACTGGGCACAGCCGATCTGCGTGCCCAAGAAGACGCGGACCGTGTTGTCGACGTAGGGCAGCGGCATGCCGCGATCGCGGAGCTGAAAACCGACGGCGGGGTTGCCGCAGAGCGTGCCGTCGGCGGTGAGCATCTCGAAGACCCACTGGTCGAACGGCCTGTTGGCGGCGATCGATCGCTTGACCCAGTCGAGGTAGGGTTCGAAGAACAGATCGTTTTGCGGCCGCTCGCAGAGCCGCAACACGTCGGCCCAGAAGTTGTAGAAGTGACTGACGTAGTCGGGGCTCTCGAGCACGTCGTCGATCAGGTCGGCCCGCTTGGTCGCGGATTTCGAGTTCAGAAACTGCGTCGTTTCGTCGAACCGCGGAATCCGTCCGGCCAGTTCCAGATACATCCGGCGGACGAACTGGGCGTCGGTGAGCGGATCACTCCCCGTGACGCCATGCTCCTGCCAGTGCTGTTTGAGCAGGCGGTCGATCTGCTCCGCGGCGGCTGCGATCTCCTGCCGCCGCGAACGGTCGATCGGCGCCACCTCCATGATCGGTCCGGTGGGTGCCTCCAGCACCGCTGCCGGCAGCTTGATCGGCTGCTGTCCGGGCTGTCGTTCCGCCTTCCGCTCCGCCCGCACGGCCTTGGTTGCCGTGTTGGAGCCGGATGTGCCGTCGGGCTTGGCCCCGATGGCCAGCAGCGACGACAGCACGAGCAGGCACGGGATGGCGTGCGGTAGCAGCGACTTCACCACGTTCTCTCTCATGCTCCTCATGGCTTTCTCTCGTGGCTCTATGCGGAGCGAGAAAACTACTTCGTGGGCTTCGTCATGCCGGCCGTGAATTCATCGAAAGAAACCCTGCCGTCGCTGTTGGTGTCGATCTTCTTGAAACGCCTGTCGGCGTTTTCCAACTGCTTGTCCTTCATGCCCGTTTTGAATTCGTCGAGCGTGAGGGAGCCGTCGCTGTTGGCGTCCTTTCGCGAGAACATCTTCTGGGGATTCGGAGCCCTGTTTGGCGCGGCCAGGGTGATGGATCCGGTGGCGGCCATGGCGAGAACGGTCAGGATCAGGGGGCTGATGCGCATGAAGACCTCTGTGGATGAAGTGAGAGCCGAACGTCGCGTGGGAGCTTGGGGGATCACCGGTCTTTCCGACCGGCAGGCGTTCAACGGGGATCCGGCCGGAAGGTTTCGGCGGTTCCACCCGGCGATGTATGTGTTTTGGGGCTCAGGAGTTTGGTCAGTCGTTTGAAAAGGCCCGCTCGAGCCGCCGCAGGGCCTCTGCGAGCCGGGCGGTGGGGCAGGCGGTGTTCAGCCGAATGAAGCCCGGAAAGCCGAAATCCCGGCCATCCGAGGGGCCGAGGCCGGCTGCTTCGCAGGCCGCCTGCGGATCGGCAAGCCCCGTGCCGCGGCAGTCGATCCAGACGAGATACGTCGCCCGCGGCACGGCGGCGGTGAGGCCGGGAATACCGCGGACGGTTTCGAGCACCATGTCACGGTGCCGCTCGAGGACGGCAACGAGTTGCCGCCGCCAGGGGTCGCCATGCCGCCACGCCGCCTCGGCCGCCGCGTAGCCCAACGGGTTGACCATCGGTATCAAGCCCCCGCCGGAAGGTCGCCATCGGCGGCGAAGGTCTGCCTCGGGCACGATCGCCGCGGCACAGGCGAGCCCCGCCAGATTCCAGGTCTTGGAGGGGGTCGTGAGCGTGATCGCCCGCCGCGCGGCGGGGTGATCGAGGCTCGCAAAGGGGACGTGACGCCGGCCGTCGAGCAGGAGATCGGACCAGATCTCGTCGGAGATCACCGTCAGCCCGTGTCGCTCGGCCACGTCGGCCAGGCGCAGGAGCTCGTCCTTGCCAAAGACCGTGCCGGTGGGATTGTGCGGATGACAGAGCCAGAAGAGTTTTGATTTTCCAGTGACCGCTGCTTCCAAGGCGTCCCAGTCGATCGTCCATGCCGCGGCCGACGGCGCGAGTGGCACGCGGACCGTGCGGCGGCCGGCCCGCTCGGGCAGCGTCAGGAACGGCGGATAGACCGGCGTGAACGTGAGGATCTCGTCGTCTGCGTCGGCCAGCAGTCGGGCCGTGATCGCCAGCCCGGTCACCACGCCGGGGGTGCCGACGATCCAGGCGGGATCGGGGCTCCAGCCGTGGAGGGCATCCAGGTGTGCGACGAGGGCCGGGGCGAATCCGGGCGTGTCGGCCGTGTAGCCGAAGACGCCGTGCTCGACGCGGGCGTGCAACGCGTCGAGCACCACCGCGGGCGCGCGGAAGTCCATGTCGGCCACCCAGAGGGGCAGAATGTCCCGGCCGGCCCAGCGGTCCCATTTCTCGGAACCGGTGCCGCGGCGGTCGGGGCAGTCGGCAAACACAGCGTCGTCGGGGAATGATGCAGCCATGCCTCATGTTGTACCTTCGCGACCGACTTTTTGCGGCGCGATGGGCTTGAGCGGGTCGGCAGGATGCCGAGCCGTCGCGCGAAGCCGTCATCCCTCGCGTGCGCTTCGGGCTTGCATGGGAATCAACCGTTCATCCAAGCCCCAAGCGCTGACAACGGACAGGCATCCGCCTGTCGTGGCGGCCAGGATGCGAGGTTTACCATCGGCCGTCAGGATATCGGCCGAGGCGACGGAGGTCGCCCAAGCGAAAACGGCCAGGATGGCCGTGTTTCGCGTAAAGCTAGTAGCGGTAGATCGCCGCCACGCCGCTCTCCGTGGGCATGGCGTTGCGGTCGACCGCCACCACGCCGCCGCCATGCAGGAGGACCGTCTCGGCGACCGAGCCGAAGAGATCGGCCGTGCGGATCGCGGGCTGGTCGCCCGACCGTGACACGGCGCCGGTCACCTCGCCGTCGCCGGCAATCGCGCCCGTGGCGGGATCGAGCCAGCCCGGTTCGAGCCGGTCTTTTTCGATCAGGAGCGTGGCGACTCTGCCCGCGACCGCGGCCCGCGCGACGTCGGAGAGATCTCCCGAACCCAAGTCGCGTGGTCGGGCCTGCATGAAGATCTCGACATCGTGGGCGATGCGTGCCACGCGGGTGGCCGCGAACAGGGGTGCCACGAGCGCAGGCAGTTCGTGTGCTGGAAGGAGATGGACGTCCTTGGAAATCCCATCGTCGAGCAGGAGACGGTTCTTGGAGAGGCCATGGAAGACGGCGGCCAGCCGCGGCAGCGCCACCACCGCCAGGGGCAGTCCCGAGTGTTTCGTGACCCGTTCATGCACGACCTTGTCGACGTGCCGCAGGAAAATCTCGGTGTCGGCGTCGATGTCGTCCTGCCTCGAGCCCGCGCCGCCGTGCACGATGCTGCCGGCCGCCATGCCCGACGGCCCCATGCCCCGTTGGACGCGATGCGGCTGGAACGTCTCCTGGTCGACGGCCTCCGCGCGGGTGACATCCACACCGCCGACGGGTGCACCGGTCGTGCCTGGATGTGTGCCTACTGGTGTGCCTGGATCGTGGAGCGGCACGGGGTCGAGCCGTTCGACGCCGGCCTCCGTGGCCAGCCCCTCGTACACGTGCGCTGCCTGGCTGGTGAGCGTGAGCAGGTTGAACCGCTCGATCGAGGCGGCGATCCGCAGCAGCGGCATCGTGTGAAACCGTGACGTCGCCAGGGCCAGCGGCTTGACGGGCTGCTGCAGCAGAAACACCTCCGCGGTGCCACCGGCGGCCAGCACGGCCAGGCCGTCGCGGGTGTGCTGCCAGAACCCGCGGTCGTCCTGGAGTTGGCGGAAAGGGTGCAGCAGTCGAGCGGTTTCATCGTGGGGCTGGACGCTGGATACAGCCATCTCGAGCGCTGCCACCAGGTGCCGGTAGGCGGGCAGGTCGACGGTGTTGTCGGGCACGCGGCGATGCGTCGGCAGGTAGAGCGACAGGCAGGGAGCCGGATGGCGGCCGAGGAGCCGGCGAACCGTCTCGAGCGAAACCTGGCCGATCGACAACGGATTGGCAAGCGCGCATGTCGCCATCGGAATCTCCCGCGGAGTGGAAGGACCTCGAAAGGCGTTCCCGTGCCGCGGCCGGGCCTGAGCCCGACGATCCGTGATGCCGTCTTCTAGCTGCCGTCTTCTTGGGGAAGTGTTCGCGAGGCGGCGTGGGCGAGGCAAATCAGCCCGCGACGAGCGTGCGCTGGCGTCGGACAGGCTCAGCGGCTCGTCCGATGGCGGCTATTTTTTGAACCGGGCATCGTTTTGATTGCCGCGGGACAGCATGTAGGCCAGCAGGTCGAGCACTTCGGCCTCGTTGAGTTGGTCGAGCAGGCCCTTGGGCATGAGCGATTCGCTCGACGGCAGGATCTCCTCGATGTCGGCCCGTTTGATCTCGGCGAACTTCGTCGCATCTTCGGGATCGGTCACGATCGTGATCGTTTCGGGTGACTCGCTCACGATCCGGCCGGTGAACACCTTGCCCTCCGACGTCTGCACCATGCTGGCCTTGTACTGGTCGGAGACCACCTTGCTGGGATGGACCACCGCCTCCACCAGATCCTTGAGCTGGAACCGGCCGGCCACCTGCGTGAGGTCGGGCCCGGTGGCGCCGCCGTCCTCGCCGTAGCGATGGCAGACGATGCAGCGGGCCGCGGCGAACGTCCGCTTGCCATGCTCGAAGTCGCGGCCCTTGGACAGCCCCTTGTCGCTCTCCTGCCCGGCGGCGGCCAGCACGTCCTCCACCGTCCACGCACGGCCCGGGCCCGCGGGCTTCGGCAGCGGCGGCGGCGTGTAGGGCGTTCTCGCACCGAGGGTCTCGAGCGCCAGTTTCTCGTTCTCGCTGTAGCCCGCGAGGCTCTCGTTCTCGATGTTGACGAGAAACTTCCGGAAGCTGTTGCCGCCCGCCCAGTTCCGTGCCCGGGTGAACCAGGCGTGGTAGCCCTTGCGGTCGTCGAGTGTCCAGGCGGTTTTCTCGGTGATGGTGCGGAGCGCGTAGGCATAGTGAACCTGCAGGAGGTCCGATCGCTTTTCGAGCGCCGCCCGCACGGCATTGCCATAGCCCGCGTTGCGGGCGATCAGCTGCCGCAGGTCGTCTTCGTTCGACGCGAGGTTCGTCGCAGTCGACGAACCGCTCGGTGCGGCGAGCATGCCCACGAGCTTCGTCACGATGCCCGGTGCCCGCACGGCCACCAAGAGACTCGACAGCTCGCGGTCGAGGTCGAAGTCGCCGGAGGGAAACAGGGTCGCGAACCGTGCGCCGATCGTGGCCTTCGCCTCGGCCGACGGAGCGCCCAGCCGGATGAGTGCCAGCTCATACGCCCGCACCAGATCGATCTTCCCGGCGGTGTCGAGCGACGCGGGGGCGATGGCATCGAGCGCGGCGAGCACGGCAGCTTGGGCCGACGGCTCGGCCTGACGCGACACGGCAAGGGCGGCCGTGATCCGCGCCCGCGGGTCCTCCACGGCAAGCGCCTTGTCCTGCCAGAGCGCGAGCGGCTGATGCTCGATCGCCACGCGGGCCGCGTAGCGGATGAAGCGGTCGGGGCTCGAAAGGTGCGGCAGGGCGAGGCTGATCGCCGCGGCAGGATCGGCGGCCCGGGCATGAAACGCCTCCAGTTCGTGCCGGAGTTTCCGGGCGTCGGCATGGGCCGACTGCCGCGCATCGACCGGTTTGTGAGGCTCGGGGCCGGCATAGGTCACGCGGTAGAGTTCGCTCTGGCCGCCCCGGCCGCCGACGGCAAAGTAGATCGCCCCATCGCGGCCGATCGTCATGTCGGTCAGCGGCAGCGGCGCGCGGGCGACGAATTCCTCCTTCACGCCCTTGTAGGTCGAGCCGTCGGGCTCCAGGTGAATGGCATACATCGTGCCGAACGTCCAGTCGCAGACGTAGAGTGCCCGCTGGTATTTTTCCGGAAACCTGGTGCCGTACCCGAAGGCCACTCCCACGGGCGAGCCCGGGCCGATGTCGACCACGGCCGGCAGGCTGTCGGGATAGCAGGCGGGCCATTTGCCCGAGCCGCTTCGCCAGCCGAGTTCGCTGCCGCTCGTGGCGTGGTTCACGCGGGTCGGCCGGTACCAGGGCGAGCCGAAGTCCCACTCCATGTCGGCGTCGTAGACGAACAGTTCGCCGTCGGCATTGAAGGCCATGTCGTAGGCGTTGCGGTAGCCGGCGCTCCAGATCTCCCAGGCCTTGCCGTCGGGATCACAGCTCACGACGTAGCCGCCGGGGGCGAGGATGCCGACGGCGTGGCCGCCGGCGTCCCACATCCGTGGGATGACCAGGTCTTCGTCCCAGTTGGCCGGCAGGCGGCTCGTCGCTTCCGCCGGCAGTTCCACCCGCCGCTGGCCGGTGCGGATGCCTCCCATGGTCTGCGGTTCGGTGAGGTTCTTCATCGCGAACGGCACCTTCGTGTGGTTGCCGCAGACGATGACGAGCTTCTTGCCGTCGGGCGAGAGGAGAATGGCGTGCGGGCCATGCTCGCCGCCCCCCTCGAAGCTGCGGAGCTTCTCGACCTTGTCGAGCGTGTCGTTACCGTCGGAGTCGGTGACGCGGTAGAGCCCGCTGCCGGTGCCGCCGTTGCAGACGACGTAGAGGGCGTCGAAGGCCCACAAGAGCCCCTGGGCACCCGTGATCGCGGCGGGAATCTTTTCGACGATGGTCTGCCCGGAATCGTCGAGCGGCGCGGGGGAGATCCTGACGAGTCCCTTGTTTCCCTGGTCGCTGGCGATCAGCCGCCCCTCGGGATCGGTCGTGAGGCAGACCCACGAACCAAGTTCCTCCTTGGGCACGACGAAGAGCCGTTCCACCGCGAAGCCCGGCGGGACGGTGAATGGCTCGCCGGCGGGGCGTGGGGAGGGAGACGTGGCAGCCGGTCCGGCTGCGGCGGTCACGGGCATCCGTTCGACAGGCTGTTCCCACCGTGTCTTGGCGGCGACCACCGGTGCCGCGGTCGCGGGTTCCTCAGCCCTGACTGGCGGGGTGAGGAGCAGAAACGCAACGACAAGCAGGCGCTTGAGCATGGCAAACCCTCCGGGTGGGTATATCCGCGCGAATCGACCGAGCGCGTATCTTAGGTGCGGGACAACCGACTCGAAAGATCGTTTGCATCCGCGCACCGCCGCGGTCGCGCAGCGACCATCTTCCTGAACGCTTTCGGCCACGGCGCTGACGGCAGGCAGTCAACGGGTGCAACGGCAGCGCGGGGCCGAGTCACTCCTGTCCCTGCGGAGCGGCAGGTTCGAGGGGCAGTTGTACCTCGGAATATTTGGCAAAGCCCGGCACGAACGGGCTGTTGTAGGCAAGCGTCCGCAGGTCGCCCGCCGCCTTCCACTCCGGGTGTTCCGCCAGCCAAGCCTCGAGTCGCTTGGCGCCGCGGTTGAACGTCGCCTGATCGTAGCCGCCGCGGAGGCCGATCGACACGACCTTGATCTCCGGGATGTCTTCGACGACGACGCGGGGGTCTTCGGGATCGGCACCCGGCGTGCCGATCGACTGCTTGGCATAGAGAAATGCCATCGCGACCGGCTCCTTGTCCGCAGCCTGCTGCCACGACATCTCCACCGGCGCCGTCATCTTGATCTCGTTCCGCTCGATGTGGCGGAAGAGTTTCATGAACATGCCGTTGCCGCCCCCCTCCGCCCGCACCCGTGCCAGGCGATGCGCCGGATAGGTCTTCACGATCACCTCGTCGATGGGCCCCGCCGCGGGAAAGCCCTCCGGCAGCCTGGCCTCGGAAAACATCCACGGTCGTTGCACGTTTGCCTCCTGGCCACAGGCCGTCGTGCCCGCCGCCACACCTGCCGCGGCGGCCAGCCACAGCCAGAACGAGCGCGATCGTGACCGAACCCAGACCCATCGAGAACTGACCGTCGGGCCGGAATGGGCCACGGTGGCCGGACGGATGCGCCGCATGGGGAAAACCTTTCCGGATCGGAAGCGTTCCAGTGATTGCGTGACAGGCCCGTGCCGCCGTAGCCATAATCCTGCTGCCGCATTCTACCCGGTCGCTGCAAGGCACGAGCGGTACCCACGAGACGGGAGAGTTGTATGGCTGGGAATCCATCGCCGCGGGGGTTCGTTCCAGGCTGGGCACTGTGCGTGGCGGTTGCGGTGGTGTGCTGGGGCGGGGGAGTGCCGGCGGCCGAAACGCCCGTCGGCGCGGGGGACGTACGCCGCACCCCGCATCGCAACGTCGTGCTCATCATCTCCGACGACCAGCACTGGCGCGACTACGGCTTCATGGGCCACGAGCACCTCCGCACGCCGCACCTCGATCGGCTCGCGCGGGAGAGTCTCGTCTACAGGTTTGGCCACGTGCCCAGCAGCCTCTGTTGCCCGAGCCTCGCCTCGATCATCACCGGCCGGCTGCCGCACGAGCACCGGATCGTCGGCAACGATCCGCCCGAGGATCCGCGGATTCCGCGCAACGGACCGGAAGGCCGGGCGGCCTTCACCACCGGCCGCGAAGCGATGAACCGGCACCTCGAGGAATGGCCGCTCCTGCCGCGGCTCCTGGCCGACCACGGCTACGAAAGCCTACAGACCGGCAAGTGGTGGCAGGGAAACTTTGCCCGCGGCGGGTTCACCCAGGGCATGTCGAACGGGCAGCGGCATGGCGACGATGGGCTCACGATCGGCAGGCAGTCGCTCCGGCCGGTCTACGACTTCATCGGCCGCTGCCGCGCCGACGGCAGGCCCTTTTTCGTCTGGTACGCCCCGATGCTGCCGCACGATCCGCACGATCCGCCGCAGAAGTTGGTGGATCACTACGCGGCCCGCACCGACAGCCTCCACGTGGCGCGGTACTGGGGCAACGTGGAGCGGTTCGACCGCACGGTCGGCGACCTGCTCGACCACCTCGATCGTGAACGGCTCGCGCGGGACACGCTCGTGGTCTTTGTCACCGACAACGGCTGGATTCAGAGCCCCGACCGGCCGCAGTTCGCACCACGGTCGAAACTCTCCCCCTACGAGGGCGGCCTGCGGACGCCCATCATGCTCCGTCAGCCGGGCACGATCCCGCCGCAGGCCAGCGACGCGTTGGCGAGCTCCATCGACATCATGCCGACGGTGCTGGCGGCCTGCGACGTGCCCGCGCCGGCCGGCCTGCCGGGCGTCGACCTGCTCGACGACAAGGCCGTGGCGGCGCGGCGGCAGATCTTCGGCGAATGCTTCACGCACACGCTCGTCGATCTCGACGATCCGGCGAAGAGCCTCCTCTGGCGATGGACGATCCGCGACGACGAGCAGACGCCGCACCAGCACCGGTGGAAGCTGATCGTGCCGACGTCGGCCACGACCGGGGGCGAGATCGGGGGCGGGGTGGGCGGGGAGTTTCCCGCCGGGCCGGCCGGCAGGGTTGATCAGCAGTCGCGCGAGCGGTGGCAGCGGCGGGAGGTCGAACTCTTCGATCTGGCCTCCGACCCCGACGAGACGAAGAACCTCGCGGCCAGCGAGCCAGAGCTCGTGCGGCAGCTGACGCAGAGCCTCGTCGCGAACTGGTCACCGCAGGGCCCGCGTGCCGCCGCCGCCACACCGCCCGCTGCTGCGGGAGCGGAGCGGCCGCCAAACCTGCTCGTCTTCCTGGCGGACGATCTTGGGGCCCACGACCTGGGCTGCACAGGCAGCGCGTTCTACCGCACGCCGGCGATCGACCGGCTGGCCGCCTCGGGGCTGCTCTTCACGCGGGGCTACGCGGCCGGTCCGGTCTGCTCGCCCACCCGCGCGGCGCTCATGACAGGCCGCCATCCGGCCCGTGTGCAGATCACGAATTTTATTGGCGGCAGCCGGCGGGGCAGCCTGTTGCCTGCGGACTATCTCCACGCCCTTCCCGCAAGCGAGGTGACCGTGCCGAAGCTCTTGCACGACGCCGGCTACACAACCGGCATCTTCGGCAAGTGGCATCTGGGGCCGCCCAAAGACATTCCGTCGCATGGTTTCGACGTGACCGGCTCGACGAACGTCGGCCCCGGCCGTGGTCCGCCGGACGACACGCATCACGCGCGGGCGATCGCGGCCGAGGCGTCGGCATTCATCACGGCCAACCGCGACCGGCCCTTCTTCTGCTACGTGCCGATGCACTCGGTGCACGTGCCGCTGAAGACCCGGCCGGAACTCTTGGCCGAGGAACAGATGCGTGTCGCCGCGCTGTCGCCGCCTGTCGGACCTTGCGAGGTTGCCGAGGGGGATCGCAAGGCGCGTGCGGTGCAGGATCATCCCGTCTATGCCGGCATGATCCGCGAGATGGACGAGACGGTGGCCACCGTGCTCGCCGCCGTCGAAGCAGCCGAGCAGACCGACAACACGCTCGTCGTCTTCACAAGCGATAACGGCGGCCTCTCTACAGCCGAGGGTTCACCGACCTCGAACCTGCCGCTCCGCGCCGGCAAGGGTTTTCTCTACGAGGGGGGCATCCGTGTGCCGCTGGTCGTACGGTGGCCGGGGGTCGTCGAGCCGGGCGCATCGACCGACGTGCCGGTGACCACGCTCGACATCGCCGCCACGCTGCTGGATGTTGGTGGCGTGAAGCAGCCGGCGGAGACGGTGCTCGATGGCACGAGCCTGCGGCCGGTGCTCGCGGGTGGTTCACTCGCCGGCCGCGACCTCGTCTGGCACTATCCGCACTACGCTAACCAGGGCGGCCGGCCGGCGGCCGCGATCATCGCCGGCGATGGGCCGATCCACGGAAATGAAAGCCACGGAAATGAAAGCCAGGGAAATGAAAGCCAGGGAAATGAAAAACTGGTCGAGCATTTCGAGGACGGCCGCGTGGAACTCTTCGATCTGGCATCGGATCCGGGCGAGCGTCGTGATCTTGCCGCCGAGCGGCCGGAACGCGCCGCCGTGCTCAAGGAGCGGCTGGCGAAGTGGCGGGCCGCCGTCAGGGCGGCGATGCCATCTCCGAATCCGCAGCCGGTCGATCCCTTCGGACCGGATGGCGAGCCGAGGAAGCGGTGAAGGGTTACACTGTTCGTTCCGGGCGTCCGGCGGGTGTCTATCCAGGAGACGAAACATGATGGTGCTGGGTCGTTCATGTGCCGTGGTGATGCTCGCCGTGTGGGCAGTCGCCGCGTTCTCTCCGCAGCCGGCTTGGGCCGACAACTGGCCCAGCTGGCGCGGGCCTGCGCTCGACGGGGTGGCGGCCGGCCGCGGCTATGTCTCCTCCTGGAGTCCGACGGAGCATGTGCTCTGGCGGGTGAAACTGCCGGGACTCGGCGCGAGTACGCCGGCCGTGTGGGGCGATCGCGTCGTCGTCACCTGCGCCATCGAGGGGAAAGACGCTGCGATCTGTTTCGATCGGACGGGCAAGGAGGTCTGGCGGCGGGAACTCGGCGCGGAAAAGCCGGGGAAACACAAAAAAGCCACCGGGTGCAACTCGTCGCCCGTCACCGACGGCACGCATGTCTGGGTCTACTATAAGAGCGGAGAACTGGCAGCCCTGAACCTGACCGACGGTGCTGTGGTCTGGAAGACGAACCTCCAGCAACAGTTTGGCGAGGACACGCTCTGGTGGGATCTCGGCACCTCGCCCGTACTCACGTCCAAGGCCGTGGTCATCGCCGTGATGCAGACCGGACCGAGCTACCTCGCGGCGTTCGATCGCACGACCGGCAGCCTGCTGTGGAAGCAGGACCGGATGCTCGACGCGCCGGAGGAGGCCGCCCAGAGCTATTCGACGCCGGTCGTCGTCGCGGGCAGTGCCGACAAGGGAGAACCGGCGGAGATGCTCGTCGTGCTCGGCGCCGACCACGTGACGGCACACGACGCCGCCACGGGTGGGGAAATCTGGCGTGTGGGCGGTCTGAACCCGACGGGACACAAGTATTTCCGGTCGATCGCCTCGCCGGTGGTGGCGGGCGACCTCGTCATCGCGCCCTATGCACGAGGGGAGACGATCACCGCGATTCGCCGCGGCGGCACGGGCGATGTCACCAGGTCGCACGTGGCCTGGGTGCGCACCGACCTGGGGGCCGACGTGCCGACGCCGGCCGTTCAGGATGGGCGGATTGTCGTCTGCACCGACAAGGGCCGGGTGGAGTGCGTGGACGCCGCCACCGGCAAGACGCTCACGAAGACCGAACTGCCCAAAAACCGCCACGCCTACAGTGCGTCGCCGGTGATCGTCGACGGCCGCGTCATCGTCACGCGGGAGGATGGCGAGTCGAGCGTGCTCGCCTGGCCGGCCGCCACCGCGGCTGGCGCGGAAGCCTTCCCCATCCTCGGCCAGGGGGCCGTTGACGAGATGACCGTGGCCACGCCCGTCTGCGTCGATGGACGGATCTTCCTGCGGACACATGATTCCCTCTGGTGCCTTGGAGAGAAAGAATGAAGGCGTTCCCAACTCGCTGGATACGTTCGTCGTGGCTCGTGGTGGTGGCCCTGACACTCGTGGCGACGACAGGCCCCGTGATGCGGGCCGCCGAGTCTGGAAAACCGGCGCGGCTTCTCGCCGTGACGGTCACCAACGGCTTCCGTCATGCCTCGATCAACACGGCCGAGGCGGTGCTCGAGGAACTCGGTCGCACGAGCGGTCTCTACCATCTCGATTATCTGCGGATGCCGCCCGGCCGCCCGCCTCAGCCACCCGCTCCAAAGCGGGCTGAGGGAACCAGTGACGACGACTGGAAGAAACAGGAAGAGGCCTTCAAGGCCGCCCAGGAAACGTTCCGTGCCGCCGACGCCGTCTGGCAGCAGGGGCTCAAGGAGCAGTTCGCGAAGGCCTTTGCTCCGGAGGCGCTTGCGCACTTCGATGGCGTGATCTTCGCGAGCACGACGGGCGAGCTGCCGATCCCCGACCTGAACGGCTTCCTCGGGTGGATCAAGTCGGGCAAGGCCTTCGTCGGCTTCCATGCCGCCAGCGACACGCTCAAGAGCTCCGACGCCTACTGTGACATGATCGGCGGCCACTTCGCCGGCCATCCGTGGAACGGCAGCGGCCAGCACGCCTTCGTCGTCCACGAGCCGGGGCATCGGCTGGCGGCGATGTTGCCCGCTCGGTTCCGCTGGCAGGACGAGATCTATCAATACGATCCGCGATACAAGCCGGAGAACCTGCGGGTGCTCGTCAGTCTCGAGATGCAGGGCAGTTCACCGCGGGAGCCGTGGCACGTGCCGGTCTCGTGGGTCCGCGACTATGGCGCCGGCCGCGTCTTCTACACGAACTTCGGCCACAACGACGCCACCTGGAAGGAGCCGATGTTTCAAAAGCACATGAGCGAGGGGATCGCCTGGGCGCTCAAGCGGTTCGACGCCGAGGCGGCGCCGAATCCCGACGTGCAGGCCGCGGAATACCTGCGGAGCGTCATCGCGGCGGCCGCGGCCGCCACCGGGAAAAATGCCGACGACCTGCTCGCCAAGGTCGACGCGCGCGTGGCCCGCGATGCCGCGTGGGCGCCTGGCCTGCGGCCGATGCTCTTGGAACTCCGCGGCATCACGCCTGATGCCCGCGCGGAGGCCTATGCGAAGGTGCTGGCGGCGATCGAGAAGCCGTAGGCCGGCCTGGCCGTGCCCGGGTGGATCAGCGACCCGTCGACAGGAGCGAGTCTCGAAAGACCATGAAGCGTTTGGGATGCCTGTGTGCCGCTGCGGTCCTGGCAATCCTCACCGCGCTGGGGGCGGCCGGGGCGGAGGCCGCGGCAGGGGCGGGAAAACGGCCGAACATCGTCTACGTGATGACCGACGACCAGGGCTACGGCGACATCGCGGCCCACGGCAATCGGGTGCTCCGCACGCCAAGCCTCGACCGGCTCCACGCGGAGAGCGTGCGGCTGACCGAGTTTCACGCGAGCCCCACCTGCTCGCCGACGCGGGCGGCGCTCATGACCGGCCGGCACGAATTCCGCTCCGGTGTCACCCACACGATCCACGAACGCGAACAGCTGGCCCTCTCGGCCACCACGCTCCCGCAGGTGCTCAAGACGGCCGGCTATACGAGCGGCATTTTCGGCAAGTGGCACCTCGGCGACGAAGACCCCTACCAGCCCGGGAAACGCGGCTTCGACCGCGTCTTCATCCACGGCGGCGGCGGGATTGGCCAGTCGTATCCCGGCAGCTGCGGCGACGCCCCCGGCAACTCGTATGTCGATCCGGTGATCCGCAGCGACGGCACGTTCGTGAGGACCAAGGGCTACTGCACCGACGTCTTCTTCACGGCAGCGCTCGACTGGATCGATGCGTGCCGCCAGGAAGGCAAGCCGTTCTTCTGCTACCTCACGCCCAACGCGCCGCACGCGCCGCTCGACTGCCCGCCCGGCTCCGACACGCGGTATCTGGCGGCGCTCGAGGCCGCCGGGATCACGGATCAAGAACAGCGGGCGCAGATCGCCCGGTTCTACGGCATGATCGAGAACATCGACACGAACATGGGCCGGCTCCTGCGCAAGCTCGACGAGTGGGGGCTGGCCGACGACACCCTCGTCGTGTTCACGACCGACAATGGCACGGCCACGGGGGCGCCGGTCTTCAATGCCGGCATGCGGGGCACGAAGGTCACGCCCTACCGGGGCGGCACGCGGAGCCCGAGTTTCTGGAGGTGGCCGGGGAGCCTCCCGGCGGGCATCGACGTGCCGGCGGTGACCGCCCATATCGATGTGTTGCCGACGCTCTGCGAGCTTGCCGGAGTGGACATCCCCGCCGGTATCGCGGCCAGGGTCGAAGGCAGAAGCCTCGTGCCGCTCCTGCATGATGCCAAGGCCCCGTGGCCCGACCGGCCGCTGTTCACGCACGTGGGACGATGGGATCGCGGTCAGGCCGCCGAGAGTGCGTATCGCCAGTGCCGCGTTCGCGAGGGGAAGTGGAGCCTCGTCAACGTGAAAAACAGTCCCACGGCGTGGGAGCTCTACGACGTGGCCGCCGATCCGGGGGAGCAGCGCGACGTGGCCGTGGAGCACCGCGACGTCGTGGCCCGCCTCGCGGCGGAGTACGACCGCTGGTGGCAGAGCGTGCAGACGGACCTCGTCAACGAAACGAGCGACGGCCCGACCGAGAATCCGTTCAAGGCCGCCTACGAGCGGCAGTTCGGCCCTCGGCCGACGATTTCCGACGTCTCCTATGGTCCGCATCCCAAGCAGGTGCTGCATTTCTGGAAGGCGCCACAAGCCACGGCCGACAGGCCCACGCCGCTCGTGTTCTTCATCCACGGGGGAGGCTGGCAGGGGGGCGATCGGCTGAGCGGACTGACGGGCATGCTGCCGAAGCTGCTCGAGGCTGGAGTCTCCGTGGCGTCGACCGAGTACCGGTTCATCAAGGAGGCGATGGATGCTGGCATCGACCCGCCGGTGCAGGCGCCGCTGTCAGACGCGGCCCGGGCCTTGCAGACCGTTCGCAGCCGGGCGGCCGAGTGGCAGGTCGACAAGACGCGGATCGCCGCCAGCGGCGGCTCGGCCGGCGCCTGCTCGAGCCTGTGGCTGGCGTTTCACGACGACATGGCCGACTCGAACAGCGCCGACCCGGTGGCGCGGGAATCGACGCGGCTGCTGGCCGCCGCCGTGACCGGCGCGCAGACCACGCTCGACCCCCTGCAGATGAAGGAGTGGACGCCCAACAGCCGCTACGGCGGCCATGCCTTCGGATTCATGCGTGATCCGGCGAAACGCGACTCGCAGTTCGCGGAGTTCCTCGCGGCCCGCGACCGGCTGCTGCCGGTGATCGAGAAGTATTCACCCTACGCGCTCGTTTCGGCGGATGATCCGCCGATCTACCTTCAGTACGGCACTCCGCCGGCGCTCGGCCAGGAGCAGAAAGACCCGACGCACACGGCGAACTTCGGTGTGAAGCTCAAGGAGCGGCTCGCTCAGGCGGGCGTGCCCTGCGAACTGGTCTGTCCGGGGGCGGCCGATGTCCGCCATGCGACGGTGACGGAGTATTTGCTGGCGAAACTCCGCGACGGGGACTGAGTCTGCTGGTCGCCGCCGGTCGAAAGGAACTGCTATTCATGAGCGGATACGCTTGGCTCGAACTGGTCTTCCGCGGTGTCGCACTGGTGGCGGTCTTGCTCGTCGGTGCGGTTCGTGCCGACGGGCCGCGGCCGCCCAACATCGTCTTTTTTCTCTGCGACGATCTCGGGGGCGGTGACGTCTCGGCCCTCGGCTCCCGCGACATCCGCACACCTGAGATCGACGCCCTCTTCGCCCGCGGCACACGTCTGACGCGGCACTGGTCCGGCAATGCCGTCTGTGCGCCCAGCCGCTGCGTGCTCATGACCGGGATGCATCCCGGGCACGCGGCGGTGCGCAGCAATTCCGAGGTGAAGCCCGAGGGACAGCGGCCGATGCCGGCCGGCACTGTCACGCTCGCGCGGCTCCTGCGCGACGCCGGTTACGCGACCGGCGGCTTCGGCAAGTGGGGGCTCGGCGCGCCCGGCAGCGCATCCGATCCTCACGCCTGCGGATTCGACCGCTTCTTCGGCTACAACTGCCAACGGCAGGCGCACTCCTATTATCCAGACTACCTGTGGGATGATCGCCAGCGGATCGCGCTCGACGGCGGGACCTATTCCGCCGACCTGATCGCCGGGAGGCAGGTCGAGTTTCTCCGCGCGAACGCGAACCGCCCCTTCTTTCTCTACGTCCCGACCACCGTGCCCCATCTCGCCTTGCAGGTGCCTGCCGACGAGCCTTCGCTGCCCGACTACCGAACCCGCTTTGGTGAGGAACAGCCGTACCTCGGCCAGCGTGGTTACGTGCCTTGCGAGCGGCCGCTGGCAACCTACGCGGCGATGATCACGCGGATGGACCGCGAGGTGGGGAGGATCGTCCGGCTGCTGGAGGAGTTGCAGATCGCTGACAACACGATCTTTGTCTTTTCCAGCGATAACGGCGCCGCGGCGCCCGGCACCGGCGGCATCGACACTGCCAGGCTCGACAGTCACCGTGGACTGAGGGACTGGAAGGGGTCGCCATACGAAGGAGGTCTCCGCGTGCCGACCGTTGCGGTCTGGCCCGGCAGGATTCCCGCAGGTGGGTCGATCGATGCGCCGACCGGCTTCGAGGACTGGCTGCCGACGCTGCTCGATCTGGCGGGGCTGCGCGACCGCATCCCCACGGGCATCGACGGCGTGAGCCTCGCCGCAACCCTCTGCGGCACGGCCGCTCCCCCGGCCCGCGTGCTCTACCGGGAACTGACCGAGCAGCAGTGGCAGACGGCGGTCGATGGGCGGTGGAAGGTCGTCCGTCGCGGACGGGCGAAGCGGCAGGCCGACGAGCCGCATGCGACCGAACTCTACGATCTGGGAGCCGATCCTGCCGAATCGCAGGACGTGGCCGGCGACCATTCGGAGATCGTCGGGCGGATGGAGGCGATCCTCGACCGCGAGCACGTGCCGCATCCCGACTGGCCGATGCCGTTTGCCGATGCGGCTTCGAGGAAGGCGGGACGAGCCGCCGCCCCGCGGAAGCGGCCGCCGAGCGTGCTCGTCGTCCTTTCGGACGATCAGCGGGCCGATACGATCGCGGCTCTTGGCAATCCGCACTTGCGGACGCCCGCGCTCGATGCACTCGTCCGGCGGGGCATGGTGTGCGACCGCGCCTACTGCATGGGAAGCATGCAAGTGGCGGTCTGCGTGCCCAGCCGCGCGATGATGCTCTCCGGCCGGTCGCTCTTTCGCATCGAGGAACAGCTCGGCGGCTGCGACACCTGGCCCGAGGCCTTTGCGCGGGCGGGCTACCGGACATTCCTGACGGGGAAATGGCACAACGGTGCCGCGTCGGCCACCCGCTGCTTTGCCGAAGGGAACAGCGTGTTTCTCGGGGGCATGCACGACCAGGTCGGTGTGCCCGTGGTCTCGTTTACGAACCACGGCCAGCCCGTGAAGGCCGAACCGACCCGGATGCACTCCTCGGAACTGTTCGGTGCCGCCGCGTCGGCATTCGTGCAGAGCCTCGGCGACGAGCCATTCTTCGCCTGGCTGGCGTTCACCGCGCCGCACGATCCGCGGCAGCCGCCGGCCGGCTTTCGCGAACGGTTCACGGGCCGCGAGCCGCCGC
The DNA here is from genome assembly GCA_044369655.1 of Pirellulales bacterium. GTDB lineage: Bacteria > Planctomycetota > Planctomycetia > Pirellulales > UBA1268 > CAMCQY01. The sequence continues at coordinate 26,673 of JBILWX010000007.1, read as the reverse complement.
CACCCGCGAACTTCCTGCCCGAGCATCCCTTCGACAACGGTGAACTGAAGATTCGCGACGAGAGACTGCTGGCTTGGCCCCGGACGCGGGAACAGATCTCGGCCGCCCTGGCCGACTACTATGCCTGCATCGAGGGGATGGACGCGGAGATCGGCCGCGTCGTCGCGGCGCTCGAGGCGAAGGGCCGGCTCGACGACACGATCATTCTCTTCACGAGCGACCACGGACTCGCCCTCGGCAGCCACGGCCTGCTCGGCAAGCAAAACCTCTACGAGCACTCGATGCGGTCGCCCGCGGTGATCGTCGGCCCGGGCGTGCCTGCGGGCGGGCGGACCGATGCCCTCTGCTATCTGCATGACCTCACGGCCACGGTGGGCGATCTGGCCGGCGTGCCCGCGCCACACAAGAGCGAAGGCATAAGCCTCGCGCCGGTGTTTCGCAGCCAAACGCGAGGTGTCCGCGACGAGCTCCTCCTCGCCTACCGCGACGTGCAGCGGGCGATCGTCACGTCGCAGTGGAAGCTGATCGAGTATCCGCAGGTTCACACAACGCAGCTCTTTCAGGTGGGAACCGACTCCGCCGAACTGCAGGACCTCGCCGCCGCGGCCGCGGAAGCGCCGCGACGTGCCGATCTGGAGGCCCGGCTCGAGGCCGCCCGGCGGGCGGCTGAAGACCCGCTCGTCGTGGACCGGCCCGCCGCGCGGGCGCCGGAAAAGGCCGCGGCGGTCGCCGCGGCCGCTTCGCCGCCCGGCGGCCGTCCCAACATCGTGCTGATCATGGCGGATGATTGTGGCTACGAGTGCGTCGGTGCGAACGGCGGAGAGTCGTACCGTACGCCCCACCTCGATCGGCTCGCCACGACGGGGGTGCGTTTCGAACAGTGTCACGTCCTGCCGCTGTGCACGCCCACGCGGGTGGAGCTGATGACGGGGCGATCCAACGTCCGTAACTACGTCACGTTCGGAGTGCTTCCACGCTCGGAGACGACGTTCGCGCAGGTGCTCAAAGCCGCCGGATATGCGACGGGCATCTGCGGAAAGTGGCAGTTGGGAAAGGAGCCCGATGCGCCGCGGCACTTTGGCTTCGACGAGTCGTACCTCTGGCAGCACACCCGCCGTCCTCCGCGGTACGCCAATCCGGGCCTCGAGATCGACGGCGTCGAGCGGGATTTTCACGACGGCCAGTACGGTCCGACGCTCGTGAACGACTTCGCGATCGATTTCGTCACCCGGCACAAGGATCACCCCTTCCTCCTCTACTACCCGATGATGCTCACGCACGACCCCTTCCAGCCGACGCCTGACAGCACCGACTGGAATGCGCAGGCCCGTGGCGAGAAAACGGGTCACGATCCGGCACACTTCGGGGCCATGGTGGAGTACATGGACAAGCTCATCGGCATGCTCGTCGGCCGGCTGGACGAACTGGGCATCCGGGAGAACACGCTGCTCGTCTTTCTGGGAGACAATGGCACAGCACCCGCGATCGCCAGCCGCTTCGACGGGGCCGAGTACCGCGGCGGCAAGGGATCGACGACGCTGCGGGGCACACACGTGCCGCTGATCGTCAACTGGCCGGCACGTGGCGGCGCCGGCGCTGTGTGCGCCGATCTGGTCGGGGCGGTCGACGTGTTTCCGACGGTCTGTGACGCCGCCGGCGTGCCGGTGCCTGACGGCGCCGACGGCACGAGCTTCCTGCCGCAGGTTCGGGGTGAGCCCGGCACGCCACGCGACTGGATCTACTCCTGGTATTCGCCACGGCTGGGCGCGGATCGCAAGGTTGTCGAATACGCCTTCGACCGGCGGTTCAAGCTCTATCGCTCGGGGGAGTTCTTCGATCTGGCCGCCGATCCCGACGAACGCCATCCGCTTCCCCGCACAGAGCTTCCGCCCCGCGCCGCCGAAGCCGCCCGCACGCTGTCTGCCGCGCTCGACCGCTTCGCCACGGCACGGCCTCCGGGGCTCGATGAGGCCGGTCGTCGCTCAGATCGCGGGCCCAAGCTCGCGGACGAATGATCTCGGGCGGCGGCGTTCGGCCCCGAACGCACGCTCCCCACGATGATGCTACACTTCGAGCCTCGCGGAGCGCGTGGGAACCACCAGTTGGAGGCGGTCATGTCGGCATCGGAATCGCGATCTGAATGCAGGAAGCCCGCTGCTGGCGATGCGACCACGAGCCGCATCGGCCTGCGGCTCTTTTGGGTCTACGTGCTGCTCTACGCCGGCTTCATGGTGCTCGTGCTCTTCCGCCCCGACCTGCTCTCGCTGCGGCCGTTCGGCGGCGTGAATCTGGCGATCGCCTACGGGATGGGACTGATCGCGGGGGCGTTCCTGCTGGCGATCATCTACATGGTCGCCTGCCGCGCGGTCGAGCGTGGCGGGCCGCCTCGAGGCTGATCCGCACCAGCGACGGGGTGTTGGGAAACGCATTCTTCGAAAGGACTCCTGGTCGATGCTCTACGAATCCTCCGCCGCCGCCATCGCCATCTTCGCCGCCTTCGTGCTCGGCGTCGTCGGGTTGTCGTTCTACCTCGGCCGCAAGGGGCAGTCGGCCAAGGGCTACTACGCGGCCCACGGCGAGATCCACTGGTTCGTCAACGGCATCGCCTTTGCCGGCGACTATCTTTCCGCGGCGTCGTTTCTCGGCATCTGTGGCATGATCGCCTTCAACGGGTACGACGGTTTTCTCTACTCGATCGGATTCCTGGCCGGCTGGATCGTGGCCTTGTTCGTGATCGCCGAGCCGATCAAGGCGCTCGGGAAATTCACCTTCGCCGACGCCCTCGACAGCCGCTTCAACAGCCGCGGCATCAAACTGGCGGTCGCGATTTCGACGCTCGTCGTCAGCATCTTTTATCTCATTCCGCAGATGGTCGGCGCGGGCGACCTGATCGTGCCGCTCTTGGGACTGCCGCACACCGCGGGCGTGATCCTCGTGGGCGTGGCGGTCACGATGATCGTGGTGACGGCGGGGATGGTCTCCACGACCTGGGTGCAGTTCATCAAGGGGTCGCTCCTCGTGTTTTTCTGCGGCATTCTCGCGGCGATGATCCTGAACCGGGGACTCGTCGTCGGCACCGGCCCCGCGGCAAACCTTGCGCCGCAGGTACGCACGGTCACGCCCGACGGCACCGTGCTCATCGACGGCATCCGACAGTCGAAGGACCACGACCTGCGGCCGGTCGGCACGATCAAGGCGTTGCCCGCCAGATACGCCGGCCAAACGGCTACCGGACCGCTGCGGCCACTGGAATATCTTTCCGCGCTCGAGGACTCGACGGTGGTGACCTGGTCGAGCAAGAAACACAGCGACGCCGACGGCACGCATACCACCTACTTCCCGGTCGAGCGGCGGGGGGCCGACCTGCTCAAGCCGGGCGGCTCCTTCAAGGGGCTTTCCACAGGGAAGCTGGCTGACAGGCTCGATTTTGCGAGCCTGATGCTCGCGCTCTTCTGCGGCACCGCCTCGCTGCCGCACATCCTCATCCGCTACTACACCGTCAAGGACGCCGCCGCGGCCCGGCAGAGTACCGTCGTGGGGATCGCCGCCATCGGCGCGTTCTACGTGCTCACGCTCTACCTGGGCCTCGGAGCGATGACCAGCGGCGCCCTCGACCCCACGAGCACCAACATGGCCGCCCCGCTTCTGGCCAAGTCGTTCAGCACGACGCTGTTCGCCATCATCTCGGCGATCGCCTTCACGACGGTGCTCGGCACGGTGAGCGGGCTGATCATGGCCGGCAGCGGTGCGGTCGCCCACGACCTGGTGGAGAACGTTTTTGGCGTCGCCATGACCGACCACGAAAAGGTGCGGTGCGGCAAGATCGCGGCGGTCGCCCTGGGGATCGTCGCGATGGTGCTCGGGGTGCTGTTTCGTAGTTTCAACGTCAGCTTCCTCGTCGGCTGGGCGTTCAACATCGCCGCCAGCGCCAATCTGCCGGCGCTCGTCATGCTGCTGTTCTGGCCACGGACGACCAAGCAGGGGATCATCGCCGCGGTGTCGGTGGGCATGCTCTCGTCGCTGGCGTGGATCCTCCTCTCGGCCGATACATTCGAGAAGGTCTACGGCTGGAGCCGTGAGGCGTCGATCGTGCCCTTCAGCCAGCCGGGGCTCGTCACGATCCCGCTCGGGTTCCTCGTGCTGATCGTCGTGTCGCTGCTCACCCCCAAACCCGTGGACATGGTGCGGCGTCATGGCTAGGACGGACGCCGCGGGCGGGCGGCATGCGGTGATCCGCTGCCGCAGCGAACACCTCGAGGCGATCCGGTCGATCTACAACCACGAGATCCTGCACACCACCGCGCTCTACGAATACGAGCCGCGGAGCGTCGAAACGCTGGCGGCGTGGTGGGCCGGCAAGGAGCAGGCCGGCCTGCCGGTGCTCGGCATCGAAGGAGAGCCGGGCGTGCTGGCCGGGTTTGCCACGTGGGGACCCTTCCGCCCGTTTCCGGCCTATTGCCACACGATCGAACACTCCGTCTACGTCGAGGCCCGGTTTCGCGGCCGTGGTGTGGGCCGCGCCCTGTTGGCGGCGCTCGTCGAGGAGGCTCACCGGCGGGAACTGCACATGATGGTGGGCGTGATCGATGCCACCAATGCGGCGAGCATCGCGCTGCACCGCCGGCTGGGGTTCACCCACGGCGGTACGCTGTGGGAGGCGGGCTTCAAATTCGGCCGCTGGCTCGACGTGGAGTTCTGGCAGCGGATCCTCGCGGCGCCTGAGGCGGTGAAGGCGGCCGGGCTGGCATCGCTGCGGTCGTGACGACACCCGACCCCATGCACGCCCGACGCGCACGCGAGGCAAGCCGCGTCAGACCCGCGGCAGTTCGTACCCCTTGCGGTAGTCGCGGGTGAACAGGCGGTTCGCCTCGGCGTCGGTGGACCGCTCCGTCCGGGGATCGATCGTGAGCTCACGGCCAAGCCTGAGTTTCGTGGCGGTGAAGTCGACGGCGTTCTCCCGGAGGTGGGCTGCGAAGCTCTCGAGCGTGTCGGCCACGTGTTTGTCGTCGCGGGCGAGACTCGGCCGCGTGTCGGGGGGCACGGCCTCGCCGAGCGTCCACGAGACGTTGCCGAGATGGGCCAGGGCGCTCGACAGGTGCCCGTCCTCGATGTCGAGGTGCAGATCCCTGTGGTCGCGGCTCCTGACGGCCTTCACGAAATTGGCGAAGTGTTGCTGGTAGCTGCCTCCCGACCACTTGCCCAGTTCGTTGCCGTCAGAATCGAAGGCGACGCCTGAGGTGTAGTTGGGCGAGACCACATAGCCCTTGGTGCCGAACCAGATGTTGCCGGTCGTCAGCGGCCCGGCCTTGAGGCCGAACGTCACCGGCGACTTCATTTCCAATCCCCGCACGTCGGAGATGAGCAGGGCGTCGTCCCACTGGTAGATCGTCACCTGGCTGTTGGCGACGTCGCCGTTGTCGACGTAGCCGAGCCGGCCGCCGAGGCTGACGACGCGTGTGGGCAGTTCCTGCTTGCCCAGGCCCCAGCGGGCCTTGTCGAGTTCGTGCGGATTCTGGTTGCCGAGGTCGCCGTTGCCGGTGACATGGTTCCAATGCCAGTCGTAATGGAGCCGTTTCCGTGTCGGCACGTCGACCGGAGCAGGGCCAGCCCAGAGATCGAAGTCGAGGCCCGGCGGAAGCGGGGCGGGCGTGTCGACGAGCCCGATGCTCGGTCGCCGCTTGTAGCACAGCGCATGGGCCACCGTCACCTTCCCGATCGTTCCGCTCTTCACGAAATCGAGCGTCTGCCGCATGCCCGTCATGCTGCGGCTCTGCACCCCCATCTGGCAGATGCGGCCGAGCTTCCGCGCCCACTGCGTCATGACGCGGCCCTCCTCCACGTTGTGGCTGCAGGGCTTCTCCACGTAGACATCCTTGCCGGACTGCATCGCCCAGATCGCCATCAGGGCATGCCAGTGGTTGGGCGTGGCGATCGAGACGGCGTCGATATCCGTGCGGTCGAGCAGGCGGCGAACATCCTGCACGTAGGCCGGCGGGTGAAGCGCGTCCTTGAACCGTTTTTCACAGAGCCGAACGTAGGCCGAGGGATCACAGTCGCAGATCGCCACGAGGTCGACATCCGGGTTGGCGAGCCATTCGCCAACGTGGGCCGCCCCCTGACCATTCACGCCGATCGTGGCCACGCGGATTTTTTCACGGGGGCCGCCGGGCTTCGTGCCGCCGGCGTCGGCAGCCTCGGCCGGTACGGCCGGCATGCCGGCCAGCGCGGTGGCCGCGAGCGTCAGGGCGGTGTCCACGAAATCACGGCGCGACAGCGGCATGGCGACGACTCCTGCATGCGATGCGACGAAAACCAACTGGCCCGAGCGGCACACCCGCGACGAGACCGGTTGCGATCCAGCCGGGTGATTTCGGAGTCTACTTCTCCCCGAGCACCGGCGAAACCGCACGGCCGGCGGCGTCAGGAACGGTTACGGCGGGCGGCCGGTGGGGTCGGCTTGGCCTTCGCGGTCGCCGCGGTCTGGCGCGGTTTGGCCTTGGCACGACCACCGGCTCCGCCGGGCAGGTGGTGTGAGCCAGGCTTGGGATTGTACGACACGCTCAGCACACGTGCCGTACCCCGGCCTGCCGGCGCGAGCACGTGGGGAATGGCGGCGTAGATGTAGACGCTGTCCCCCTGATCGAGATGGATCAACTCGTCGCCGTATTCAAGCTTGACCTGGCCGTCGAGCACGAGCAGAAACCGCTCGCCGTCGTGGTTGTCGGGATGATGGCGGTTGCCGATGCCCGAGAGGTGCACGATCATCGGGTTCATGGCCCGATCCCGCCACTGGTCGGCGAGATTTTCACTCACGTAGCTGCCGTTGCCGTCGCGGGAGGGATCGGTCCGGCCTTCGCGGTGCTTCACGACGACATACTGCGGCGGGACCGACAGCCCCTCGACGAGGGTGTCGACGCCGCACTCCAGCACCTCGGCCAGTTTGACAAGCCCTTCCAGCGACGGGGTCAGCTGGCCGTTTTCCAATTTGGAGAGCCAGCTGACCGTGAACTTGGCCCGCGTGACCACTTCCTCGAGGGTCAGGCGGCGGGCCAATCGCACGGCCCGCACACGGCGGCCCAGGTCGGCGAGATTCAAGGTGATGGACATGGCGGGCGGGTCGACGGAGTGAAGGGGCCAGGGGGAGTATGCCCCACCGACGAGTCACTCGCAAGAGGGGTGTCCCGGTCGGCCACCCTCTGGATCGCACCGCCGCCGCGCCGCCCGGCCGCAGCCGTCAGGCCCCGGGCCGCCGGAAGTGCCGGTAGGCAAGGAGCACGTCGTGCAGGTCGGACGAAATCGTGATTTCATCGTCCTTGAAATCGGTCAGCCAGGTCCGATTGCTCACCACGGCGTCGGCCAGCAGAGGCAGCACCTGACCGAGCGAAATCCGCACGCTGTTTTCGCTGGGCTGCTCCAGCATGCCGACGGTTTGCTGGTTCAGATCGGGGCCCGTGTACACCCGGAGACGACGCATGGCCATAACACACACTCCCTTGGTTGCCTGGAACGCTCGATTGCCTGGAACGCGTTTGCCGAGATGCTGCTCTCGGCCGTGGCGTGGCGGACCCGAGGGGGCCGGCGTCTTCCTGACGCGGTCACCACCCAGGGAGTGGTATCGGCAGGTGACGCCGTTAAGGTTTGGCCTCATTCCCCGGACTGTGTGGAATCTAGCGGTCACACCGGCGAGGCTTGGCGGTCTGGGGGGGCTGCGGCGTCAGGCCCGGCTCTGGTCGGCGTTGGGGAGCTGGGTGCGGACGCGGCCGGCGCGGAAGGCATCGCCGATCGACTGGGGCACGAGCGCCTCTGCCTGAAACAGCCGCGCGCGATTTTCAGCGGTGGCAGCCTTCATTTCCTGCTCGCGGGCGATGGCAACGCTCCGCCGTTCCTCCGCCTTGGCCCGGGCCACCCGCGTGTCGGCCTCGGCCTGATCCGCCTGCAGGCGGGCACCGATGTTTTCCCCGACCTCGATGTCGGCGATGTCGATCGACACGATCTGAAACGCCGTCTGGGCGTCGAGCCCGCGCTGCAGCACGGCCTTCGAAATCGTGTCCGGATGCTCCATGACCTCGAAATGGCTGTCGGCCGAGCCGATCGAGGTGATGATGCCCTCGCCCACTCGCGCGATGATCGTTTCCTCGGTGGCGCCGCCGATGAGTTGTTGCAGGTTCGTCCGCACGGTGACGCGGGCCCGGATCTTGAGTTCCACGCCGTTTTTGGCGACGGCCGACAGGGTTGACTTGCCGCTGGCGTTATCCGGGCAATCGATCACCTTGGGGTTCACGCTCGTCTGCACGGCGTCGAGCACGTCGCGGCCGGCCAGATCGATCGCACAGGCCCGGTCGAAGTCGAGGTCGAGATCGGCGCGGTGTGCCACGATCAGCGCTCGGATCACGCGGGGCACGTCGCCGCCGGCGAGATAATGCGCTTCGAGCCGTCGCGCCGTGATGTCGCGGCCAAGCCCGGCCTGCGTGGCCATGATCCGGGCCTGCACGATGGTCCGCGCGTTGACCTTCCGCAGGCTCATGCCCAGCAGTTCGAGGAACCGCACGGGCGCCTTCGACCAGAAGGCCTGAAACCAGAGCTGGCCGTAGTTGAAGATCAGCAGCAGCATGGTCAGGGCCACAAGCCCAAGCACGAGGCCGGCGGCCAACAGAATCGGCATGGGCAGGGCAGGCAGTTCGTTCACGGCGGACTCACAGGGCGGGGAAGGGCGGCCGGGCACAAGCGGCCCGAGTCATCCTGCCAGCCTAGTTGGGGAAGGCGGGCCCTGCCACTTGCCGAGGCTACGCCTCGATCCAGCCGCCCCCAAGCAGGCGGTCGTCGGCGTAGCAGACGGCCGGCTGGCCCGGGGAAATAGGCCCGGGCGAGTGGTCCGGGCCCCCGGTGAACCGGGCCGAAAACCGGCCCGGCCCAAGCGCTGTCACCACCGCCGGCGCGGGTCCCCGCTGGGCCCGGCACTGCACGAGGCACGCAAACGGCGTCTCGGGTATGGGCTCCAGCCAGGTCGCCTCGCCCGCCACCAGTTCCGTGTCTGGCACCTCCTCGCGGCCGCCCACCACGACCCGGCAGGAGTCGGCCTCGATCCGCACGACGTAGAGCGGCCGGCCCACGGCCAGCTTCAGGCCGTGCCGCTGGCCGACCGTGAAGTGCTCGATGCCGGGGTGCCGGCCGAGCACGCGTCCGTCCAGGCCGACGATCTCTCCTGCGCGGGAGCCTCCGAGCCGGTGGCCGACAAGCCGGGCGTGTTCCCCCGACGCCACAAAGCAGATCTCCTGGCTGTCGGGTTTGTCGGCAGTGACGAGCCCAAGTGCCGCGGCCCGGCGGCGGACCGCGTCCTTCGACATTCCGCCCACGGGCAAGAGCATGCGGCGCAGCCGCCGAGGCGGCACGTCGAAGAGCACGTAGGACTGATCGCGGGCGGCGTCGAGCCCCCGGGAGAGCCGCGGCTGTCCGTCGGCCGCGTGGGTCAGTTGGGCGTAGTGACCCGTGGCAACGTGCGTGGCTCCGATGGCGTCGGCATGATCGAAGAGCCGGCCGAATTTGATCCATGAGTTGCAGCGCACGCAGGGATTGGGCGTGCGGCCGCGGCCATACTCGGCGGCGAAATACTCGATGATCCGGTCGAACTCGTCGGTCAGGTCGAGCGCGAACAGCGGGATCCCCAGCCGGTCGGCCACCCGCCTGGCGTCGAGGGCGTCGGCGGTGCTGCAGCAGCCCTGATGGCCGCTGGCCAGGATCGGCAGGGCCGCCGGCGACGTCGTGTCCGCGGGCAGCGCGGGCCGGCCGTGCCGCATGAACACGCCCACGCAGTCGTAGCCCGCCTCCACCAGCAGGCTCGCTGCCACGCTCGAATCGACTCCGCCCGACATGGCGACAACGACGCGTGGCATGGGAGGCAGGCGGGGCCGAGAGGGTCAGTAGACGAGTGCCGCCTCGACACGGTGCGGCGCCAGCCGTTCACGGCCTCCCAGCGGCTCGATCTCGATCAGGAACGCCGCGCCCGCCACATGGCCGCCGCCCGCCTCGATGAGCCGCATGCAGGCGGCCGCGGTGCCACCGGTGGCCAACACGTCGTCGACGACGAGCACGCGGGCGCCGGCAGCGAGCACGCCGCGGTGCATCTGCAGACGGTCGCGGCCATATTCGAGGTCGTACTCATGCTCGATTGTGTCGGCCGGGAGCTTGCCGGGCTTCCGCACCGGGATCACCCCCACGCCGAGTGCCAGCGCCAGCGGCGTGGCGAACAGGAAGCCCCGCGCCTCGACCGCCGCGATCGCGTCGAGCCCCACGGTCCGCCAGGGCGCGGCCAGTTGGTCGATCGCCGCCGCCAGGGCCGCGGCATCGGCCAGGAGCGGCGTGATGTCGCGAAACAGGATGCCGGGCTTGGGAAAGTCGGGCACGGGCCGAATGAAGGGGGTGAGATCCATGGCCTTCATCCTACCCCATGGGGCGGCCACCGTCAGGCCCCTTGCCGCAGCCGGATCGTCGCCCGCGGTACGCCGTCGATCGCCGCGGCGAGGTTGGCGAGGGTTTCCGATTCGATCTGCCGCACCCGTTCCCGAGTCAGCCCCAGCACCGCCCCGATCTCCTTGAGCGTCATCGGCTCGACGCCGTCGAGGCCGAACCGCAGCCGGATGATTCTGGCGGCCCGTTCGTCGAGCTGATCGATCCGCCGCAGCACGTGCCGCAGCGTGTCGTGATCGAGCAGCACCTCCGCGGGACATCTCGCGTTTTCGTCGCGGACCAACTCACCCAGCGACCAGCCGCCCTCGGTCTGCTCGGTCTGCGGGGCATTTTGGTGGACGTGGATCGCCTTCTTGATGATCGGCAGCTTCTTCCGCGCCAGGCCCAGCATGCGGGCCACTTCCTCGGGAGTGGGCGTGCGGCCCAGACTGTCGCACAGCCGGGCCGTGGCCCGCCGCCATTTCGAGAGCAATTCCACCATATAGGCCGGGATGCGGATCGTCTTCCCGGAGTTGATGAGCGCCCGCTTGATCGACTGCTTGATCCAGTAGCTGGCGTAGGTGCTGAACCGAGTGCCCATGGTCGGGTCGAAGCCCTCGACCGCCCGCAGCAGCCCCAGGTTGCCCTCCTCGATGAGGTCGGGCAGCGGCAGGCCGCGGTTGCCATAGCCCCGCGCGATGTTGACCACCAGCCGGAGGTTGGCGCGGATCATGTGGTCCCGCGCCTGGGCGTCGCCACGGGCGATGGCCGTGGCGAGCCGCCGCTCGTCCTCGGCGGTGAGGAGGGACGTGGCATTGATGTCGCGGAGGTAGGTCTCGAGGGGGTTTTGAACGGCGGACACGGACGGCTTGCTGCGACGAGAGGGCGATGGCATGAGCGGTGACGGCCTTCCCCGGCGTGGGGGTCTCGAAGGAAACAGGGTGGGCGGCCGAGTCCGTTCGCGGTTGAGTGCACGCGTACAGGCCGGATCGACAGCGCCGCAGAGAAGCTATCGACGCTCGCGGTCGGCCACTGCATAAGGAGGGCAGGAAGGGCGACGCAGAGCGGTCGCAGCGGTGCCGCCGGTCGTGCCGATGGTGCGCCCGTGCGGTTCCAATCGCCAATCGATGCGGACCAGTTCCGGCGTCGCGCCGATGCGGACCGGGAGCAGCGAGGTGCCGATGCCGCGGGAGACGTACATCGGCGGCCCAGCGTCTCGATACCAGCCCGCGACATACCGGCCGCAGCCCGGTGGCAGGATCGTGGCGACGCCGAAGGGGGCCACCTGTCCGCCGTGGGTATGGCCGGAGAGGACGAGCGACGCGGGATGTTCCACCGGCAGGTCGAGCGCATCCCGCGTGATCGGGCAATGCGCGAGGACGAGATGGTGGTCGAGAGGATCGGCGCCGGCCAAGGCGGCGGCGGCGTCGGGCCGGCCGTCCCGGATGTCGTCGAGCCCCGTGATCCGGATCCTCGACGTCCGGTGTTCGAGGGTCACGGAGCGATTCACGAGCAGTTCGATGCCGTGCCGTTCGTAGGCCCGGGCCAACTTCCGCAGCCCGACGCCACTGCGGTATTCCCAGTTGCCCATGATGGCGAGCGTTCGCGGTCCGGTCGGGAATTCGCCCAGCAACGTGTCGAGGTGGGGCAGTGCCCATTCCCGGTCGATCGCATCGCCGGTGATGACGATGAGGTCGGCCTGCGAAGCATGGATCTGCTCGAGAAGGTGCTGCTCGAGCGCGCCGATCGCATGCACGTGCAGGTCGCTGACCTGCAGGATGCGCAGGCGTGTCGCGGGGGCACCCTCGCCAAACGCGTGGTCGCTCGTCACGAGCCGGTGGGGAGTGATCAGCGTGCCGTCGATCGCGGCGCCTGCGGGCACGAGGCCCGCAAGCAGGCAGGCACGCTTGAGCAGGCTGCGGCGGCTCTGGTGCCGAGCCGGCCGGCAATCGGCGTTGCCGGTGGCCGGCGTCATGGAAGCGGGGCATGCTGGGGGCGGATGCCCGCCCCCAGCGCGCGGTCGAGGAAGGCGAGCAGGGCCTGGCCGGCCGGGGTTCCCAGGCCGAGTTCGAGGCTGTGGCCGACGTTGGCAAGGACCACCAGCGTGCTGTCGACGCCGGCTGCCTTGAGTGCCGCATCGAACTCCACGGCCTGTCGTGCGGGCACGGTGCCGTCGGCGGCACCGTGCAGAATGAGCACCGGTGGATCGTCTGCCGAGACATGCGTGACCGGGCTGGCGCGCTGCGCCGCTTCGCGAAATTCGGGCAGTGGCCCGCCCACCAGCCGACTGGCCGGGGAGCCGGGACGGTCGTGCACCGGTCCCAGCGTGGTGAGGCTCGCAGGCGTTGCCACCGCGCAGACCGCAGCGATTCGCGGGAGGACGTCGCCGCGGGTATCGGGCGTGGTCGCGGAGGTCGTGATCGCCGGGCTGGCGAGGCCGACAAGCGCCGCCAAATGGCCGCCGGCGCCGCTCCCGACCACGGCCACGCGACTGCGGTCGATCCCCCAGACGTCGGCATTCCGCTCGATCTCCGCGATCGCCTCGCGGCAGTCATCCAGCTGCGCGGGAAACACCGCGGTATCGCTGAGCCGGTAGCCGATGCTCGCCACGGCATAGCCTTCGTTCGCCAGCCAGACGATGGGGCAATCGGCCTTGGAGCCGTCCCGCCAGGTGTCACCATGGATCCAGACGACCAGCGGCATGCCCCCGGCATTGCAGCCGGCTGGGAGGTAGAGATCGAACCGCTGGCGGCCGTGGCGGGGCTGGCCTTGAGGGGCTGGGCCGTATGGCTGGTCGCGGTGCGTCGTGAGGCTGGCGGCATCCTCACTGGCAGGCGGAACCGGTGCGGCCGGCGTGGCAGTGGTCTGGATCGGCTCGGGAACGGCCGCGCGGGCTGCCGGCAACTCGATCGGCAACTCGATTGGCAGCTCGTCGAGCGGCTGGCGACGCCGGGAGCTGCGCCGCTGTGACCGGCGGGAGCCGCGACGGCCCGGCGGCGATTGGGCGCCGGGCGGCAGTTCCACGCCTGCAGGCGTGTCGGCGGCCGGCCGGGGATCCTCCCGCCAGGCCCACGCCACTTCCGGCAGCGGGCAGGCCACGACGAGGAATACCGCCACGATGAGATGCCGCACCGCCGATGGCGACGACGTTCGCACTGCTCCGATCGGACGGGGGTGGACGGCGAAGGGGCTGGCCATGCAACAAGTATACATCCCCTCACGCCGCGGGCCCGCCGCGGTGCGTGCGCGGCGGACCCGGGTGTGGAGGTGACGGCTAGCGGCGGGCCTGCATCTGGCCGGTCGGAGTCAACTCGTCGATGATCTTCGGGATATAGCGACTGAGCACCTCGGCGAGCTGCTCGCGGTCGATGTTGCGGCTGCGGGCCATTTCATCGATCTGGTTGCGGCCGAACACGTCCTCGATCTGCCGGCGGTCGACCGGCTTGTTGGGGCCGGTGCGAACCCAGGAATCGACCTGATCCCGCAGGCCCTTGTCCTCGAACTGCTTGACGACCTCGGGCAGCTTTTGTGCCTGGCCGCCGCCGAAGATCTGCGTGAAGATGTCCTGCAGATCGTTTGCCGAGGGCATGCCCTGCGGGCCGCCCTGCGGCTGCGGAGCCCGCTGCTGCGGCTGCGGAGCCCGTTGCTGCGGCGCCTGCTGCTGCGCAGCGCCCTCGAGAACCTGCTTCAGAATTTCACCGAGAATATCCATCGACACGCCTCCGAAAAGAAAAAGATCCGCCCGCGGACAGTGTCCGACCTCGGGCACGCGGCCGGGATAGCCACTTGAATGCCGTCGATCTTGGACCCGCCGGAACCATCACCCTAGCAGATCGGGAAACGCGATGCGCGTACCCGGTCGGGCGGCAGATCGTGCCGGGCGTGCGACCTGGAACCGGGCGTCAGGGCGGTTGCTGTGACTCGCCACCGCTCCGGGTGGAGAGCGCCCGCCAGACCGTAGCGTCGACGCCATCGGCGATCGTGGCGGCTGAGCCGTCCATCATGGCAACCGTGACGAGTCCGCGGTGGTGGCTGCGGGAGGTGATGGCGGCGAAGGTCTTGGCGGTGGCGCTGTTGCCCTCCTGACGGGAGTTCAGGTCGAAGTCGTAGGTCATCGATCCCGACTGATACGGCACGCGCGTGTTGGGCGTGAGCGTGGTGGTGAATCCGCTGTGGTGCACGCGGCCGTCGGGCCATTCGGTGTGGCCGGTGTTGTCGTTGAGCGTGGACCCGAGTTTCGTGTCGCCTGCCGACATGCCGGTGGCCAGGCCGACGACAGAAGCAGCATCGGACGGGGGCGACTCCGCCGGGTAGCTGCTGCTCGGATCGGCAGTGTTGCGGACGTAGGGAGTGAAGGCCTTCACCTCCGCGAGACAGAGCGTCTTGCTCAGGCCGTCACTGAATTTCGCGGGCGTGAACCAGGAGTTGGGATGGAACGCCCCGTCTCCCCCCTGACCGGTCGCGGGGTCATAGACGAACCAGGTGCCGAAGTTGAATCCGTACGTGTGGGGGAACACATAGGGCACCTCGACACCGCTGCGGGCCTTCGTGCGGAAGACCAGATTCGGTTCGCTCGGGCAGAAGAAGGGACCGATGCGGGCGTCCTTCACGGTCCCCCAGTTCTTCGTGAGATCGACCGGGCTGAAACCGTCGTCCCACGCCTGCTCGAGATTCACCCGTACCGCCGCCGCACCCTCTTCGAGGTAGGGCAGGATGCGGCCGTGGATCGACCAGGAGCCGTTGTTGCTCGTGAACGTCGTTCCGGGGGTGTGGCGCATGCTCGGCGGGAAGGAACTCCTGGCCGTTTGATACGTGTGCGCTGCCAGCGCGAGCTGACGGACATTGTTGCTGCAGGCGCTGCGGCGGGCGGCTTCGCGGGCCGACTGCACCGCCGGCAGGAGCAGCCCGACGAGCGTGCCGAGGATGGCGACCACCACCAACAGCTCGACGATGGTGAAACCGGGACGGCGTGGGCGGGGCGATCGGGGCATGGCAGGAGTGGAGTGCAAATCGTGTGCCGAGCGTACTTGCCGCCTACCTCCAGGTAAGGGGCAGCTCGGCGCACACGGCGGGGATGGCCGGGGATTCGTTCCCCGCGCGCGGTGAATCGTTCACCGGCCGAGCTTGGAGCGGAGCGTGGCCCGGTCGAGGCCGAGCAGTCTGGCGGCAGCGGTGCGGTTGCCGTCCGCGGCGTCGACGACCTTCTGCACGAGCGTGGTCTCGACGAGGTTCATCAGGGGCTCGTGGAGCGGGCCGGTGGACCGGTTGCCGGCGGACATGTTGCCGGCGGACAGGGCGGCATCGACCCAAGCTTGGACGGCGGCGACGACCTGCGCATCGGCTGCCGTGTCACTGGACGGTTGGTGCGCGGCGGAGGCCACCTGCGGAGGCAGGTGCTCCGGCCGCAGCGTGCCGCCGCGGGCCACCACCGCCGCGTATTCGATCGTGTGCTTGAGTTCGCGGACATTGCCCGGCCACGGCCGCTCGCGGATGGCGGTGAGAAACTCCGCGGAGAGATTCGGCGCTGGCCGTCCGGCCGCATGTCGGGCGAGAAAGTGTGCCGCCAACGTGTTGATATCGTCGCTGCGAGCTGCCAGCGGCGGCATCGGAATCGGGAACACGTGGAGCCGATGGTAGAGATCCTCGCGAAACGTGCCCGCAGCGATCGCCGCCACGAGGTCGCGGTTGGTGGCCGCGATCACGCGGACACAGAGCTTCCGCGGCGTGGCCGCGCCGACCGGTGTGACCTCTCCGTTCTCCAGGGCCCGCAGCAGCTTCACCTGCAGGTCAAGCGGCGCCTCGCCGATCTCATCGAGGAACAGCGTGCCCCCGTCCGCCATGGCGAACAGGCCGGGCCGGTCGGAGGTGGCACCGGTGAACGCGCCACGGACGTGGCCGAAGAGTTCGCTTTCGATCACGCTCGGCGCCAGGGCGCCGAGGCTGGTGGCCACGAACGGCCGGTGGTGCCGCGGGCCGTGGGCGTGGATGGCGCGGGCGGCCAGATCCTTGCCGGTGCCGGTCTCGCCGGTGATGAGCACAGGGAGATCGGTCGGGGCGACCAGCGAGATCTGCTTGAAGACCTCCTGCATCGGCGGCGAGGAACCGACCAGCAGTCCGCCGTCCGCGACCGTCGCCGGATGTGCCGCTGCTCCCATCGGCTCGGCCAGCGCGTGCGCCATGATCCGCGACACGCGCTCCAGATCGAATGGCTTCAGGAGATAGTCGAAGGCTCCCGCGTTCACCGCGCGCACGGCGGTGTCGAGGTCGCCGAAGGCGGTCATGACGACGACCGGCGCGTGTGGAACGATACGACGCAACTCGGGCAGCGCCGAGAGACCATCGCGCCCTGGCAGGCGGACGTCGAGCAGCATCGCCTCGGGCTTGAAGCGGGCGCAGGTCTCGAGCCCGGCCTCGACGCTCGCCGCCAGCTCCACGGAGTGACCCTCGTCGGAGAGCATCTCGCGCAGACTCCAGCCGATGGCGGGCTCGTCGTCGATGATGAGGATGCGGCTCATGGGTCCTGTGCCTGTGGCGCTCAGGGGCTGTCGCCTTTCAGTGTCTGCGCCGGCAGGGAAATCGCAAATCGCGTGCGACCGTTGTGCCGCTCCCAGGCAAGCGTGCCCCCGTGCTCCTCGGCCACGGACTGTGCGACGGCCAGCCCCAGGCCGATCCCCTCCGGCTTTGATGTCACGAACGGCTCGTGCATCGAATCCCGCACGCTCTCCGGCGGGCCTGCTCCCGAGTCGTCGACCGCCAGGATCGTCTGCGCGCCCGTGCAGACGGCTGAGAGCCAGACATCACCATTGCGGCCGGCGGCGTCGATGCCGTTGAGGGCAAGATTCACCAGCGCCGCCCGCAGGGCGTCGTGGCGGCCGATGATCGACAGTGTCGCGGGCAGGTCGCAATGCATCCGCACGCCGGCATGGTCGCACCGCGGCGCCGTGAGGTCGCGGACCTCCGCCAGGAGCCGATCGATCAGGACCGGCTCCGCCGCCGGCTTGTCATGCGCGGGCGGTTTCGCCAGCGCGAGCAGCCCGCGCACCTCCTCCTCGAGGATGTCGAGCTGTCGGGCGGCGACAGTGAGGCTGTCGTCCGGTGGCGTGCCGCCTGGTCCAGCCGGACAGCGGCGACGATGCAGATCGATCGCCAGCCGGGCGCCGGTGACGGCGTTGCGGAGCTCGTGGGCGAATCCTGCCGCCAGCTGGCCGAGCAGTCGCTGCCGCTCGCCCGCGACGAGCGAACTGCGCAGCTGCCCCAACTCGAGGCTCATGTGGTTGACGCCGTCCACGAGCCGGCCGATCTCGTCACCGGCGGCCTGGGCATCGTGCCCGGCGACGAGCGTCTGGCCAAACTCCCCCTCCGCGATCCGCGCCACGTGGCGTTCGACGGCGGTGATCCGCGCCGCGAGCCGGCCCGTCGTCCGTAGGCCCAGCGGCACGAGCACCGCGAGCGTCCCGGCGGCCACCGCCAGCACCGGCCAGACACTCTCGAGGGTGGCGGCGATGAACGAGCGTTCGGGCGTGAGCACGAGCACCGTCTCGGGCCGCACGCCCTCGCTGCGGACCGTGCCCAGCCGGTAGCGCTGTCCGCCGAACGTGCCGCTGCCTGCGCGGACGGCAGCGGCCACCGTATCGCCGCGCACGGTCGCGAGCACTTCCGGCGACAGTGTGGAGAGGCCGATGCTGCGAGCCGATTCCTCCCAGATCAGAAAATGGTTGCCCGTCAGCCGGTGCAGGGCGTCGAGCACGGCGGCCGAAAGCGATACCCGTGAGGCCCTGAGGGCATCGGCCACCTGGCCCTGTGCGGCCCGGGTCGCCTCGGCCGACCGCCGCGCCGCCAGCCACGCGGAGAAGCCGACGTTTGCCAGCACCGCCGCCAGCACGAGCCCCACGACGGGCAGCACCAGTTGTCGCGTGAGGGACGAGTGTCGGAGTGGCGTGGGCATCGGGCTTCAACTGTGACCGAATCCAAAATACCCGCGGGCGTTCCGCGCACAGACATTCTCGACGAGCGGCACGATCCGGTCCCGCCGCCAGGCGGCGTCGTCGGGCAGTCGGCCGCTCACGACATCGGCACCGATCAGATCGCAGAGGATGCGGCGGAAGTATTCGTGGCGGGGGTAGGAGAGGAACGATCGCGAATCGGTCACCATGCCGACGAACCTGGAGAGCAGGCCCAGATCGGAGAGCATGTTGAGCTGGTCCCGCATGCCACGTTCCTGATCCATGAACCACCACGCGCTGCCCCACTGGATCTTGCCGGGCAGGCGTCCGTCCTGAAACGAGCCGGGCAGGGCGGCGAAGAGGGCATTGTCGGCGGGGTTGATGTTGTAGAGGATCGTCCGGGGCAGCGTGTTTTCCGCCGCGAGCCTGCCGAGGAAGCGGACCAGCCCCGGCCCCTGCACGGCGTCGCCGATCGTGTCGCAGCCGGCATCCGCGCCGAGCGCCCCGGCCAGTCGCGGGTTGGGATCGCGAAACGGCCCGAGATGCAACTGCAACGCCCAGCCCTTGGCGTGGTTGAGCCGGGCGACATGGAGCAGGAGGAACAGGGAAAACCGTTCGGCTTCCTCGGCCGTGCCGGCCGTGCCGGCCATGGCGCGGTGCCAGATCGCCGCGGCCTCGGTCTCGGTGCAGTCGGTGTCGGGCAGTCGGAAGATGCCATGGTCGGTGGCCCGGCAGCCGACCGCGGCGAAGTCATCGTGCCGCCGGTCGATCGCGGACAAAAGTCCCGCGAACGTGTCGGCGCCGATGCCGGCGGCCGCGGAGAGCCGGCGGGCCCACGCCTGCACGCGGTCTGGTTCGTGCACTCGCGCCGCCGCGTCGGGGCGGAAGGTGGGCACGACCTTCGTCGCGAAGGTTCCGCGGCGGATCGCCTCGTGCCACTCGAGGCTGTCGGCGGGGTCGTCGGTCGTGCCGACCACCTCGACGTTCATCCGCCGGAGAATGCCCCGGGCGGTGAGGTCGCCGGTGGCCAGTTGCCGGTTGGCCTCGTCCCAGATCCGCTGGGCGGTCGCGTCGTCCAGCAGGTCGTCGATGTGAAAGTGGCGGCGGAGTTCCAGATGGGTCCAGTGAAAGAGCGGATTGCGGAGCGTGTGCGGCACGGTCTCGGCCCACGCCTGGAATTTCTCGCGCGGGGAGGCGGTGCCCGTGATCCTCTCCTCGGCGATGCCGTTGGTCCGCATCGCCCGCCACTTGTAGTGGTCGCCGTCGAGCCAGATGGCGTGGAGGTTTTCAAACCGCCTGTCCTCGGCGATGTCGCGCGGGCTTACGTGGCAGTGGTAGTCGATGATCGGCTGCCGCGCCGCGACCTCGTGATAGAGGGCGGCGGCCGCATCGCAGGAGAGCAGGAAGGAGTCGTCGCAGAAGGGCATCGTGGACCGCCGGGCTTGGGAGGGTGATCCTCAGGAGGTGATCCTCGAGGACGGATACAAGCAGGACGCCGTCATTCGACACCATACCGTGTCCGCAGGTGGCGACAAACGTGTGGCCGGCCGCCGCGGCGAATGGCACCGGCCGTCAACCGAGCAACGCCCCCGCCTGCCGCAGCGTCATCCAGACACCCCAGGCCAGTGGAACGGCCACGAGCAGCCAAAACAGCACGAGCCACATCCCGCCGGTCGTCTGCACCGGGACGGCGGCCGGGGCGGTCGGCGAGTGTTGCCACGGGCCGCCCTGGTGTGTGGCGGCGACCGGCCGGCCGGCCGGAGCGGCGCGGGCATCGTCACCGTTCCGCGCCGGTGGCCGCTGCACGGGCCGGACGAGGAGATTGCAGACGAGCCCCGCGACGAGCAGCCCGGCCAGGAGCAGCATCGTCTGGTCGTAGGCCCGCGCCCGGGGCACGCCGGCGTTGACCTGATAGGCATTGAAGTAGTTGACGAGCACCGGACCGAGGATTCCCGCGACGCTCCAGGCGGTGAGCAAGCGGCCGTGGATCGCGCCCACGTTGCCCGCGCCGAACAGATCAGCCAGATAGGCCGGGATCGCCGCGAAGCCGCCGCCATACATGGTCAGGATCAGGCAGAAGATGCCGCAGAACAGCGGGATGTTGCCGGCCCGTCCGACGCCCGGCACTGCGGCGTAGAGCGCCGCTCCCAGCAGGAAGAAGACGCAATAGGTCGTTTTTCGGCCCAGCGTGTCGGACAGGGAGGACCAGAAGAACCGGCCCAGGATGTTGAACAGGCTCAAGAGTCCGGTGAAGCCGGCCCCCATCGCCGCCACCCGGCCGAGTTGCGCGGCGTCGAGTTGCTCGAAGGGGATGTTCGCTCCCACTAACCTCCCCCCGAAAACCTCCTGCAGCATCGGCGAGGCCATGCCGATGACGCCGATACCGGCCGACACGTTGAGACACAGCACCAGCCAGAGCAGCCAGAACTGTCGGGTCCGCCACGCCTGGCCCGCCGTCATCGAGTCGGTCCCCTGCCGGGTCGCGGCCGCCGCGGAGGCGGCCGTCGTGTTCCCGCGCCAGCCCGCCGGAGTCCAGCCATCCGGAGGCACACGATAGGCGAATGAGCCCAGCATCATGAAGGCAAAATAGACGGCCGCGAGCACGAGGAACGTCTGCCAGACGCCGACCGACTCAGGACCGGCGAAATGGTTCATCAGCCTGTCGGCCAGCGGTGAGCCGATCATGGCGCCGCCGCCGAAGCCCATGATCGCCATTCCGCTGGCCATGCCCCGCCGGTCCGGGAACCACTTGATGAGCGTGGACACCGGCGAGATGTAGCCGAGCCCGAGGCCGATGCCGCCGATCACTCCCGAGCCGAGCCAGAGGAGCCACAGCTGGTGGAGAAAGACGCCGGCTGCCGAGATGACCAGGCCACCGCACCAGCAGCAGGCCGCCACGACGCCGACTTTTCTGGGACCCGCCTTCTCGAGCCAGGTGCCGAACACCGCGGCACTCGATCCGAGGAAGACGAAAAAGAGCGTGTACATCCAGCCGAGCAGCGGCTTGTCCCAGTCGCAGGTGGTGGTGGTCAGTTTCTCGAAGAGCCCCATCCCCGCAGGGCAGGGTGCCGGCGCCGTGATGCCGACGGCCCGCGTGAGCGGCAGCCAGAACACCGAAAAGCCATAGGCCATACCGATGCAGAGGTGGATGCAGAGGGCCGCCGGGGGCACGAGCCAGCGGTTGAAGCCCGGGCCGGCGATGGTGCGGGACTTGTCGAGGAGGCGGTTCACGCGAGGCATGATGCCAGCAGCATGACAACCGTCGGCGATTTCAGCCACCGCGTCCCGGCAGTCGCTTCCCGAGGATGGCGTGCAGGGCCGGGCCGGCCGCCATCGTCGTGATCACGCACATCAGCACGCAGGCCACGAACAGGCGGAGGTCGATCAACTCCGCCTCGTAGGCCGCCGCCGCCATCACGATGCCGAGGATGCCCCGGGCGTTGAGTCCGCAGCCCACCGCCAGCGACTGGCGGCTGTCCATGCCCGCGAGCCTGCCGCCGAGATAGACGCCGCAGATCTTGCCGACGAAGGCGACGACCGTGATCAGGATGACGAGCCACGGGTCGAAGCCGCGGATGAAATCGGCCGCGATCGCCATTGAGACAAAAAAGATCGGCGTGAAGACCGCGTAGGAAAACTCGCCGATGATCTCGAACGGTTTCGGATGCTCCTGATAGACGTCGGCCAGCGCGATGCCCATGACGAAGGCGCCGAGAAAGGAGTGCAGGCCCAAGCGTTCCGAGCCGGCCGCGCCCAGCAGTGCGAGCAGGGCGATGCACGAGATGGAGCCGGCGGGTTGGGGCAGATGATGGTGCACCCACGCCATCATGCGGGGCAGCACGAATCGGCCGAGCAAGAGCATCCCGGCGATGAAGACGAACACCATCCCGACGATCGCCGCCCCCTGTCCCTGAGTGGTTGCGTGCGGGCCGAACTCGGCGAGGATCACCGCGAACAGTCCCCAGCCCACGAGGTCGTCCACCAGGGTCGCCGACATGATGGTCCTGCCGATCTCGCTCTTGAAGAGCCCCATGTCCATGAGAATCCTGGCGATGACGGGGTTTGCCGACAGCGACAGGATCGATCCCATGAACAGCGCCGTCGAGAACTGATCCTTCCGCGTCACCCCGACGACGTCGGGAAAGACGTAGCACATGAGGAACCCGAGCACGAGCGGGACGAGCGTGCCGACGACGCCTACCGAGAGGGCCTTGCGGCCGAGCCGACGGAACTCGCCGAGGCTGATGTCGAGCCCGATGGTCACGATGAAGAAGAGCATCCCCACCCGAGCGATCGCGGTTCGGCCGCCCGCGATCGGCCCCGTGGGCGGGAAGAGCCAGGCATAGGCATCCGGGGCGATGCGCCCAAGGATCGTCGGCCCAAGGAGAAGGCCGCCGGCGATCTCGCCGACCACGGCGGGAATGCCGATCCGGCGGGCCGCGTGCCCGAGCACGACCGCGACGAAGAGCATCGCCGCCATGTGCAGCGAGAGCAGCGTCCAGTCGGTCGTGGTCATGAAGCGGATTCCGGAAGGCCGGGAGCGGCGGGGACGATAATAGCCGTTCAAACGACTGTTGTTAAGACGGAGAAAGGTCGATAGAATGGACGTATGGCGAACGCATCCCCCGTATCCCCCGCCGCGACTCGGACGGCGGCCGGACTGTTCGATTCGTTGGAGCAGGAGGCCTACCTGCACCTGTGGCGGACCTACGACCGGCTCCGCGAGATCGACGAGCGGGTATTCCAGCCGCATGGCATCACCGCGCAGCAGTACAACGCGTTGCGGATCCTCCGGGCGGTGCGGCCCGGTTCGCTGTCGACCTCAGCACTCGGTATGCGGCTCGTCTCCCGGGCCCCCGACATGACGCGTCTGCTCGACCGACTCGAAGATCAGGGACTGGTTGTGCGGAGGCGGAGCGACGCGAACCGGCGGATCGTCCACGTGTCGATCACCGGTCAGGGAGCGGCTCTCGTCCAGCGGCTGGCCGCCGATGTGCAGCGCTGCGGCCGGGAGCAGTTGGGGCATCTCGACAGGAAAACATTGCGGGCGCTGATCGGGATGCTCAAGGATGCCCGCGCCCCGCACGAGGATGAATCGGTCGCACGTCTGTGGCCCGGGAACCAGTCGCCACCGAGGAGGGAAGCATGATTCAACAGGCTGGACATGATGTGAGCGGTCCGGACGTCGTGGTGATCGGGGGCGGTCCCGCTGGGGCGACAGCCGCTGCCTTGATCGCCCGGCAGGGCCACTCGGTGCAGTTGCTCGAGCGGGAGCATTTCCCACGATACCACATCGGCGAATCACTCATTCCCGAGACGTTCTGGGTGCTCGAGCGGCTCGGCATGCTCGACAAGCTGCGAACCAGTCGGTTCGTCAACAAGCACAGCGTCCAGTTCGTGTCCGAGCATGGCAGGCTGTCGGAGCCGTTCTATTTCGCCGATCACAAGCCGCACGAGTCGTCGCGGACGTGGCAGGTGTTGCGGCAGGATTTCGACATGATGATGCTCGATAACGCCCGCGAACATGGCGTGGAGGTCCACGAGGGCGTCCGTGTCCTGGAGGTGCTGTTCGAGCAGGGGCGGGCCGTCGGCGTGAAGGCCGTCGATGCAGCGGGCACGATCCGGGAGATCCGTTGCCGAGTGGTCGTCGATGCGGCGGGCCAGAGCTGCATGATTCAGGATCGCCTGGGCCTGCGGGAATGGGATCCCGTCCTGAAGAAGGCCGCGATCTGGACCTATTGGCAGGGGGCCTCTCGCGACAGCGGGCGGGACGAAGGGGCCACGATGGTGATGCAGACGGAGGGCAAGAAGGGTTGGTTCTGGTACATCCCGCTGCACGACGACGTGGTGAGCGTCGGGGTGGTGGCCCCGTGCGAGTATCTGCTCAACGGCCGCGACACGAAGGACATCGAGAAGATCTATTTCGAGGAGGTCGAGCGATGTCCCGGCGTGCAGCCTCGCATCGCCACGGCACAACGCGCCGGCCCGTTTCGCGTGGCGAAGGAATACTCCTATCGTTCCCGACAGATCGCCGGAGACGGCTGGGTGCTCGTCGGGGACGCCTATGGATTTCTCGACCCGCTCTACTCCTCCGGTGTGCTGCTCGCGCTGCAGTCGGGCGCGTGGGCGGCTGATGCCATTGCCGAGGGATTGTCGAAGGGCGACACCTCGGCGGCCCAACTCGGGAAGTGGGGGCCGGCCTTCATGGCTGGCATGGATCGGATGCGGAAGTTGGTCTGCCAGTTCTACGACGGCCTGAACTTTGGGCAGTTCGTCCGGCAGCACACCGACCGCAAGGGCCTCATCACCGACGTGCTGATCGGCGATATCTTCAAGGAAGACATCGACGCCCTCTGGCCACTCATGGATGGCCTGAAGTCAGCCCCATCGGCGGCCGCACGGTAGCCGGTACACGGCGTCCCGTACGGCTGCCGGTCGGTTTCCGGGCCGCACCGAACTGTCGGCTACGGTGCCGCGTAGAAGGGCATGTGGTTGCCTTGCGGGGCGTCGCCCGTCCCCCGGTTCTGACACAAAAACCTTGGAGGGTCGCATCATGGACGCCCATTTCAACGAGTATCTGGCCGCCGTCGCCGGCATGCGCGATGTCTACGGAGAGGCTGGAGAAGACCGCCCGACCGATTTTCACGACGACACCGTGCCGGCCACCACCCAGGTCGTCGAAGCGGAAGTTGTGGCAGGGTCGATCTGGGACGTGTAGCAGCCTCGGGCCGGGATGAGCCTGCTGAGCGGTGAACGGCGCGGTCCCCACCGCTTCCCGAACCATCGCGCGACCGTCACTTGCAGAATCGCTTGAGAGCGTCCTAGACTTCATCTGCGCGGGGTGCCGGTCTGCAGCGGCTTGTGGTGGGACCGGAGAACCACTCAACGCGACGGGGACGTGGACTGTGCCACTCGCGACACGGAGGCTCTCATGTCAACCATGACGACGCGTGCTGATATGGACGGTACGAGGGTGAAGCGTCACCTGCGTGGTCCGATCTCCGCCAGGCCCTTCACGCTCGATCAGGAACTCGAGCCATTCGCCTGCTGGTCCGGCCGGCCGCTCTGGGTGCCACCGCGGGGCAGGAGCGAAGCGTTCGCGCGAACCATGCTGGCGTCCAGCGTCTGGCCCCGATCGAGTTTCTCGACTCCTGCCAGGAACCACGGTTGGTCGGCCGTGCTCGATGCGCACCGTGCCGAGTTCGCCCACGTCCGCGGCATCGATCTCTTCAAGGCGTCGATTCGGCTGCCCAAGGGCAAACTCCTGGTCGCCATCACGGATCAGGACCATTTTGATTCGATCACCGACAAGGTGCCGGCCTGCGTACGCACCAGGCTCGACGAATTCCTCGACGGTCCGGGGAAAAGGGCCGGAGTCAAGGTCTTCTATCTCAAACCACTGTGCATCGAGGTCGGCGACAAGCTCATCTTCACGACGCGGTCCAACGTCGAGGCCGCGGTGCACAGCATTCAGGACGAAGTGTTCGCCGAGTACCGCAGGCTGTTCACGGCGGACCTGCCCCGACGGGCCGTCGACGGTCTCGCGTCTGCCGTGATGGCGATACCACGGGCCATGGTCGCGTGCTACGTCGACCGCCAGAAGCGGGCACTCGAGGTCCAGCGGGCCCGGCTCGAGTTCCAGCGGCGAAAATTCGCGCTCTCGGTCGCGATGAACCATCGGCAGACGTTCCAGAGCCAGTGCAGTTGCAACGACATGCTCCAGTTGATGAACCCGGTTCGGGAGATCGATGTGGTCAGGCACTACGCCATCGAACACGATCTCTCGGCCATCGAGTTCGAACGGATGGTCCAACTGGCCGCGGGCACGCTTCCCTGGTTCGTGACATTCTCGCTCGCCACCGCATTCGTCATGTCGATGACTGCCAGCATCACCGCGCAGACCGCGGCCTCGGCCTCGGCCGTCGCCGTGTGCGACCCCGTCTTCGTCGCCGAACTGCCCGAGT
Source organism: Pirellulales bacterium (assembly GCA_044369655.1). Taxonomy (GTDB): domain Bacteria; phylum Planctomycetota; class Planctomycetia; order Pirellulales; family UBA1268; genus CAMCQY01. Next base: position 323 of record JBILWX010000007.1, on the reverse strand, counting down.
CTCCGGGAGTGCTCCTCAAGATCGGGCACTTCGACGAGATCGCAGGCGTCACCCACGTCGAACTGTGAGTGATCGGCCACTCACTCGCCGATGATCTTCACGAGCACCCGTTTCGGCCGGCGGCCGTCACACTCGCCGTAGAAGATCTGTTCCCAGGGACCTGAGTCGAGTGCGCCCTTCGTGATCGCCACGACGACGATAAAGCAACATCTCTTCTGTAAATCGCGGTTTTCAGAGGTGGGTCATCTGGCTTCCATGTTCAGGTAAGACCGTTCCGTTTCCCAGTCGTCGCTTATCTCGGAGAGGACTGCGGAGGCGAGCCG